>CAYGHJ010000009.1:0-26406 GCA_964349605.1 uncultured Candidatus Planktophila sp.
CTAATTTCTATCGCACTCATATCGGCCAAGTTCAAGCAACAAATAGTGCTAAATCCGCAGTTGACGTGGCACTATATGAACTTGAGGCGGTAATGAGTGGAAAGAACCTGCAAGAAATATTAGGTTGTGTGGTAACTCAGGTTAAAAGTGATGTGACTATTCCACTATCAGGGATTTCAGAAATTCCTACCCTTTTGGCGGCCCGCACCGAGTTTTCTACATTCAAAATAAAACTAGGAAACGAAGACATGAAGACAAGAGTCAATAAGATTCAACTTATCCGAGATATCGCTGGAGCAGAGGTTGGGATTCGCGTCGATCCTAATCAAGCCTGGAGCGTTGATGAGAGCGTCACCTTTTTGGAGGAAATTGAAAGACTGGGTTTGGAGATTGAATATTTAGAACAGCCTATTGCCGCCACGAATAAGATTGGATTAGCTCAAATACGTAAAATGTCCGGTACAAAGATTATGGCAGATGAGGCGCTACATACAATTGCAGATTTAGAGGTGTTACATGAACTCAAATCCGTAGACTTAATTAACATTAAGCTACTAAAGAGTGGTGGAATCACTCCCGCTTTAGAGATTATTGCTCGAGCTAAGGAATTGAATATTGATTTTTCTATTGGAACCATGATGGAGGGCGACAAAGGCGTTCTAGCGGCAATTCTAATTGCTGGGGCACATCGAGCAGATTATTGTCATGACTTAGATGCGCCATGGTGGGCGAGTAATACTCGCTTTCGCTATGCCAAGAGTATGGTGACGATATGAGTGCCCCAGGAGTGGTTATTGGCACATCCATTTTGGGAAACCATGAGATTTCAGCAGACGGATATAGAAGCTCATTGGATCTGGTCAACCCTCTTGTAATGAAGCAAAATACTAACTTTGATTTAGCCTCTCTAACCAAAATTATTGCTACTACCTCTTCGCTAATGGCTTTAGTTGAAGACGCTTCGTTAGGTGTTGATGACCACGTCTCAAAATTTCTGCCTGCATGGAAAACAAGTGAGAAGCAAGGAATAACACTGCGTCAGCTTCTCCAACACCGGGCTGGATTATGGGAATGGAGGCCGCTGTATATATCGGCAAGTGAACCTGACTCGGTCCATGCGTTAATTGCCAAAACACCAATTCGGTATGGTGTTAACGAAGCACGGCACTATTCAGATCTCGGGTTTATTACGCTTGGTAAAGTTATATCAACAGTTACCGGAAAGAACTTTATAGAGAGCGTTGACGAGCTAGTGCTTAGCAAGTTGCCATTACGCTCTACGCAATTTGCAACGGCTAGAGATACAGAGAATGTTGCAGCGACATCGCGCGGTGATCGATTCGAAAGGGCGATGGTTGAGAGCAAAGTCCCATATCCTGTTATTGAAAATGCTCAGGATTTTGATGGATGGCGTACACAAATTCTCTCTGGAGAAGTAAATGATGGAAACGCTTTTCACCTATTTGGAGGAGCCTCGTCACACGCTGGTCTTTTCTCCAATACCGAGGATTTATTACTTTATTGCGATTCGCTATTGAACTCTCAAACTTTCGAATATTTCACAGCAGATGGAGTGGATGCCGACTTTCATCTTGGTTTCAGGAGCTGGGTAGATACCTATGGCTCATGTACTGTGCGCTTCTACGGTCATACTGGATTTACAGGAGTTGCCATATTAGTATCGCCAGCACATGAAAGCGCAATGACAATGCTTACTAATCGACTTCACACAGACATGGAGATAGTGCCAACCGAGATGCTACTAATGCCGTACTTAAAAGAATTTCATGCCAAACTCCATTAAGGGAGCTTTTTACCCGGATTTAGTATTCCAGAGGGGTCAAGTAATTTTTTAACCCCCCGTTGGATATCGATAATCGTTTGAGATATTTCACCTGAAACTAGATTTCGTTTAATTAATCCAATACCATGCTCGCCGCTTGCGGTCCCACCAAGAGATTGAGCGATTCTTACAATCTCAGAAAACGCTAATTTGGCCCGCTTTTCACCCTCAATATCGCCATGGTCATGGACAATCGTTGGGTGCATATTGCCATCACCGGCGTGGCCAAAGATTCCAATTGTTAGATCATGTTTTACCGCAAGTGCTTCAACTCGCTCTACGAATTCAGCAATCTTAGTCACCGGCAATGCGACATCATCTAAAAGAGTTGCACCCAAGCGTTCAAGAGCAGGGTATGCCAATTTGCGAACTCGAATTAAATCTGCAGCATCACTAGCCTCGGTCGAGAACATTCCATCAATCATTCCGTGGGATTCGCAGGTTGCTATCGCCGCATCACCAAGTTCAAAGTTCTCATCGAGCTGCATCAGCAAGATTGAACCTGCTACCTCAAAACCGAGAGGGTGCCATTGTTCGACAGCGTTTAAAGTAGTTTGATCAAGGATTTCAAGCATTGAAGGACGATACTTTAAGAGTTCAGTAGATGCAGCAGCAGCAAGGACGATATTTGGAAAGGTCGCAATTAAAGTTGCAGGAGAATTTGGGCGGGGGACTAGGTTTAAGGTGATTTCTGTAATGATACCAAGTGTGCCTTCTGAACCAATGAACAGGTGCATCAAATCTAAAGTGGTTACAAACTTCTTGGTCGATTTCCCAACCTCAATAATTTCACCAGATGACAAAACAACTGTTAATGCACGTACATGGTGAGATGTAACTCCATACTTGACACAACACATCCCACCAGCGTTGGTTGCAACATTTCCACCTAGGGTCGACCAATCGCGACTAGCTGGATCCGGAAGATAAGCCATCCCAAACTCTTTTGCCGCGATGTCGAGATCCACATTAAAAACACCTGCTTGCACCCGAGCGAATTGATTAGCCGGGTCAATTTCAAGAATCTGATTCATTTTTTCTAACGAGATAACCAGAGATTGAGAATCTGCATTCGCGCCACCTGAAAGACCGCTCCCAGCTCCACGTGTAACAACTGGGATTTTGCGCTCAGAGCAAAATACCAATGCTTTTGATATTTCCTCGTTGCTGCGAGCCAATAGAACCGCGGCTGCAGGCGTGAACGGCGCAAAAGGCGCCTGGTCCTTTGAATATGATGCAGTAATATCTGGATCGGTAATCAATGAGGTTCCAAGAATCTCTTCAAGATCTGGAATAAAGCTCATTCGCCAATCCTATTACTTTTACGTAGCTGATTCATTCGCCCGCGATTAACACCACTGACCCTGCGAATTTCACCAGCTAAGCCAACTTCACCTATTGCAATCAACTTACTTTCATGCAAAGTGAATTAAAGTTATAAACTCTCCATGTGATTATTCAAGCCCGAAGCGGAGTACTGGGAAACAAGCTGACAGATGATCTTTGGGTAGAGGTAACTCAGGGCCGTATCTCTGCTCTTTCTCAGGGATTTCATGTCGCACCTGACACTGTAATCGAAGGAACCTTAATTCCGGGATTTATCGATATTCACGCTCACGGCGGAGGCGGAAGTTATTTTTCTGCCCATTCAACTGGTGAAATTGAAAAAGTTATTGCTACTCATCGCTCCTTTGGGACCACAGGCATTGTGGCCTCTTTAGTAACTGAGTCGATTGAGGATCTCAAAAATCAGATACTGCGACTTATTCCTTTTTTTGTTCGAGGTGAAATTCTTGGAATCCATCTTGAAGGTCCTTATTTATCGCATGCACGATGTGGTGCACATGAACCTTCACTCTTATTAGAACCAAAAATAGATCAGCTTAAAGAGTTGATAACTCTCGGAAAAGGTGCAATTCAAATGGTCACAGTTGCACCTGAGTTAAATGGTGCATCGGAGGCGATCAAATTCTTAGTAAATAAGGGCATCAAAGTTGCAATTGGACATACTGATGGCAACTATTCAGATGCGGCTGCGGGTACCGATAGTGGTGCAACCATCGTCACCCACTTCTTAAATGCAATGAGTAAAGAGCGTGATGAAAAAAGTATTGCAAACTTTGTCTTAAATGAGGAGCGGCTTTTAGTTGAACTGATCCTTGATGGCCACCACGTTCCTTTTGAAACAGCATCAGAGATTCTTACCACCATAGGGTCCAAAGTAATACTTATCTCAGATGCTATGGCTGCAGCTGGATCAACTGATGGCGAGTATGTAATTGGAAAGTTGCCGGTACAAGTACGCGATGGAGTTGCCCGATTGGCTTCAAATTCGAAATTAGCTGGCAGTACTATTACAGTCTCGCAAAGTTTTATTAATGCAATACATGAATGCGGAATCTCACTTGTTCACGCGGTAAGAATGGCAACGACCAATCCTGCACAAGCACTAGGGATAACGGACCGAGGTGCAATAAGAGTTGGTATGCGAGCAGATTTACTAGAGTATCAACCCAATGAAAAAAAGGTTTCACTAATTAATTTGTGAGAGTAACTTTGCTTAACCCAAAAGGTGCATCTGGGTTGAAGCCAGCAGCTACTGAAAACTCCAGTGCAAATCGCTGCAAAACGATCGCATCAACAATTGTTGAGGTTATTTCATCGTCACAATTTGATCCTGGCATCACAATGTCGCCTCCTTTTGGTGTCCCACCATTTCCAATCCAGAAGATACGGGGATTGATTGCGCGAATCTTTACCGTGGCTTCGGATATTGAAGATTCTGGCAAGTGTGAGGGAGCAACAATAAAGACTTGAGTTTCGGAAGTTAGCGCAGAGATTGGGCCATGCAGATAATCGGCGGTTGATAATCCCTGCACTGAAATCTTGCAGGTTTCCTGTATCTTCAAGGCGGCTTCACGGGCATTTGGATAAGCAAAGCCGCGACCAAGAATTACTACCTCTTTGTCGCGAGATGCGGCATCTACGGCCTCGCTTACTAATCCAGTGGTTTGAGCAATTCGAGTTGCCTCGCTAATGATCTGCTCGCCATTTATCTTTTTACCTGTCCATTCTGCAACCAATAAGTATGAAACTAATAACTGTGCGCTGTAGGACTTAGTTGCCGCTACTGCCAATTCTGGTCCAGCAAGCAATGAGAAATGATGATGGGCAATTGCTGCCAGCGGTGATTTATCATCATTAGTGATCGCAATCAGATAGGCGTTTGATTGACGTGCTGCTGTTGCAAACTTAACAAGATCTGGAGATTGACCACTCTGGCTGATTGCAATGATCAAGGTATGTGAATATTTGAGCACTGAACCGTAAACAGTCACTGATGATGGTGAAGTAAGGCCAACTGGGAGACCTATTTGTGTTTCAATTAAATACTTTAAATAGTGAGCGGCGTTATCAGATGTTCCACGAGCAAGAATGAGTACGGATTGAATTTTCTCATCGATCAACACCTTCTTGATAGAAGCAAAGGCATCTTTGTTTTCAAGTAGTGTCCTAAAGACCTTGGGGGTTTCGGAGATTTCAGAGGCCATAATTGTGCCTAATTGGTTCATGTACTAATCTTCCCACAAATTTTCAAGTACTCTCACGCTATGGCTGACCATAAGAGATTGATCTGATTACTTATTTGCAGTCGACGCTCTTTCAGTACTTCCACCATTAGTGGTCATGATGGAAAGTATGCCCACAGCGATGGATTTAGCTGCAACATATATTCGCTAACCATGACCCTCCTAGGCGAAGTATCCCGCTACGGTAAATCTCGTTTGCTTTTCTTAAACCAATTAAATATTGGCTTTTCAAGCGGATTTATTCGCCAGTTATTTTTACCCGTGAGAGCGCTTGATCAAGGCGCGATACTTCAACAATCTCCATGCCATCGATCTTCGTCTCTGATCCAGCCGGCACCAATGCGCGTTTAAAACCTAAGCGATAAGCCTCTTGTAATCGGCGGTTTACTCCGCTGACTTTTCGAATTTCACCAGCCAGGCCGACTTCACCGATTGCGACTAAATCAGATGGTAGAGCCAGGCCTTTGGCAGCAGAGGCGACTGCCAGAGCCAGTGCTAAATCTGCAGCGGGTTCGGACATCTTCATTCCGCCAACGGTTGCGGCATACACATCACGTCCGCCTATTCGCACGCCGGCACGAAGTTCAAGAACCGCCAGCGTCATTGATGTGCGGGCAGAGTCAAGACCCGATACAACTCGGCGAGCATTTCCGAAATCATTCTCACGTCCCTGGCTAACAAGGGCTTGAATCTCGGCAAGTAAAGGTCGTCGACCTTCAAGCGTCACAGTAACACACGTGCCTGGGACGGGTTCTGCGTGGCGAGAAGTAAATAAACCTGTCGGATCTAATACGGATTCGATCCCGGCATCACTTAAATCAAAACAACCAACTTCATCGGATGCACCAAAACGATTTTTTATTGCGCGAATCAAACGCAGACGCGAGTGGCGCTCGCCTTCAAACTGCAAGACAACATCAACTATGTGCTCGAGCAAGCGAGGACCTGCAATTGATCCATCTTTTGTAACATGACCAACTAACAATAAAGTTATGTCGCGATCTTTACAGATTCGAATCAATGCCCCAGCAACTTCGCGTACTTGTGTAACTCCGCCAGGAGAGCCATCGGCAGTTGCGCTACCAATGGTTTGTACCGAATCAATAATGACGAGCTGTGGTTTAACGGCATCGATATGTGCGATAACGGCACCTAGATCTGTCTCAGATGCCAAATACAAAAGAGGGTCAATTGCCTTAATTCGTTCGGCGCGCAAGCGAACTTGTGAGGCCGATTCTTCACCACTTATATAAAGGGCAGATAGACCTTTAGATGCAGTTTGAGCTGCAACTGAAAGAAGAAGTGTGGATTTACCAACACCCGGTTCGCCCGCCAGTAAAATTGCCGCGCCTGGGACTAAACCGCCACCCAAAACTCGATCAAGTTCTAAGACTCCAGTGGGACGTGCATGAGCGGCAGATAGATCAACATCACCAATTGGCGTTGCCGTATGTGTTACATGGCCCGCCATAAGAGAGAGCTTCTTAGGTGCGGCAATCTCTTCGACGCAGCCCCACGCTTGGCACTCTCCACAGCGTCCGACCCATTTTTGTGAGGTCCATCCGCACTCAGTACAGCGAAATGGATCTTTTTCTACTTTAGCCATAAGTAGAGCCTAGAACCAAGGACTGACTATTTCTTGGCCGCATCCAGCGTTGCTGGATGTTGAATTACAAAGAGTGGGAGCGAGCGGGATTGGGCTTCACGGATTCCAGCCATACGAATATCGCACAGGCGTGCGAGTTCGGCATAAGAGAGTTCACCCATTAGTTTTTGAAGTTCGAATTTATTTGAAATGTATACGGGTTCGGTACCTACATGGGCCTCCGTATTGCTAGTGCAGTACCAGTCAAAATCATCTCCACCATCGCCCCAAGCAAGACGCTCATACTCACCGATTACTGTAATCGAGTATTTGCGCTCGCCAACTTCCCGAGTTTCAAAACTCCGACGAAGGGGTAACTGCCAGCAAACATCAGGCTTCGTATCCACGAAGTGCTTGCTCTGTTTAATAGCTAAGTGGTGAAGCACACAACCAAATGATCCGGTGAAACCCTCGGCCTCATATCCTTTGCGATTCAAAAATATACAGCCATCTTCAACACGGCGAGTTTTGCGATCGCCATCCTCATCCTTTTCGGAGATGCGAAGCTTGGCACCTAATTTCTTTGGTCGAGCCTCTGAATAAAATTGCCACATCTCCGGAGTTAAATATGCGGCGGCTTTATCAGTGCGTGCCTCATCATCCTCATCGGTGTACATCGCACCTTCTGTACAACAACCTGCATTAGGTTGGCTTTTAAAAACACCTTGGCAACCGTCACCATAAATACAGGTCCAATAAGAGGTTAACCAAGTAAGGTCGCACTTAAAAATTTCCTCTGGATCAGCTGGATTTGAGAACTCAACCCAATCACGCGCAAAACCTGGCTTCACTTCGGACATAGTCGCAGAGCCTACACGCTTAACGGGTAGGCTTGCACAATGACGAAGTCGATGTCAGTAGGTGTAATCGGCGCTGGAGTTATGGGCGAAGCGATTATTGCTGCGCTAATTTCATATGGGGTATCTCCGGAGAATATAACTATCTCTGAAAAACGAAAAGATCGAAGTGATGAACTCAGTAACCGATACGGGATAAATGTCGCAGAGATTGACGACAACGTTTCAACTGCTCAAGTACTACTTCTTGTTGTAAAGCCTCAGGATATTGCTGGTGTATTAGAAGAGATAAAAGCAGATTTTCTCTCAGGGTGCCTCGTTATCTCCTTCGTCGCAGGGAAGAAGATTAGTTATATCGCTGATCTCATCGGGACTGGTGCTAACCCAGTCATTCGCGTTATGCCAAATACCCCAACTTTGGTCGGAGTCGGCATGTCAGCGATTTCATGTTGCAATCTTGTCACTGCAGAACAACGTGAATTTGTTCTTGGCTTCTTAGGCGCAGTCGGTAAAGTAATCGAAGTTGATGAAGAACTACAAGATGCCGTTACCTCTACTAGCGGATCTGGGCCGGCCTACTTTTTTAGATTCGTGGAGGCCATGATAGATGGTGCTAAAGAGCTTGGCCTATCGCATGAAATTGCGACAGAGTTGACAGTACAGACCATGCTTGGCGCCGCAAAATTATTGGAAATTTCTGGAAAGTCAGCTTCTACTTTGCGTGAAAATGTCACAAGTCCAAATGGTACAACTGCTGCGGCAATGGCATCTTTTGACACGGATCAGATATCGGCGATGGTTGCCAGAGCTATGAAAGCCGCGCACGATCGCTCGCAGGAACTTGCGTGAAGCGATTTTTGTCTTTTGCATTAATCTCAACGTTTTTAGTAATTTCACCGGCACATTCGGCTCCGAACAAGATTGCCGTTAAACCTTTGAAGTTGCTTACATCAATAAGTGATAGTGAAGGAACCGCGGGATTCTTGGTAGCTGGCACATCGATTGTTCTGTACGGGACCTTAAGTGAAAACTCTTTCGCACGTGCCATCGATGTTAACGGTCAAACACTATGGGACATCGAACTTGATCCAAATTCGCCATCTATTGCAACTTCAGGAGTTGTAGACAGTGAAGGGAACATTTGGATTGCAGGTGCAACATCTCTTTCCCGTCCAACACCAGCACCATCGCCAACTCCTGCACTTAATCCAGATAGCGTCACCCCAATTCCAGAGGTATTTCATCCTGATTTGAACGCTTTAGCTCTGTGGAAGATTCCAACTGGATCGACCGTACCAATACTTTTCACATCCCAACAAAATTCGCCCGTGCTCATTACAGCAATCGCGGTAGATAAGAAAGGGATTTCTCTGGCTGGAATCGCTCGCGCACCAAGGGGTTCCGCGGGCTTTGTAACCTCAGTTAACCTGTTAGGAGAGTTTGGGGCACCGGTTTTTATTGGTAAAACATCAACGACTCTTGATGCCGTAGTGCGCAATTCTGATGGCAGTACAACGCTTACAGGTGCCAGCGCTGAAACTATCGGCGGTAAGAAACCAGCTGGAATAATCGATGGATTAATCGTTAAGTTGTCTAAAACAAATGCGATCCTCGAGGTTATTCGCAGCTCAGCCAGTAAAGCTAGGCGAAACTGGAGTAGCGCTACACCCACCTTTCTACTTGGTGGCGGGGTTGTTACTGGGAAGAAAATAGAGAGTGCAGTAACTAAGTTTTCAAAGGACTATGTTCCTAGTTGGACTTATAGGTTTCTCTCTACTGGCCCAGTATTTACCCAGGGTTCTACGTATGCTCTATTTGCATCTACTGGAGTAATTCCACAGTTAAATAAGTGGGCGCCGAAAACACCTCAGCCCATACTTCTGAAGTTCGATTCCAAAGGCTCAATTATTGAGGCATCATACGCACCCTCTGACCAGAGCGAAATTATTGCAATCACAAACTCTAAAGAGTTGGGAATTTTGTGTCTGGTGCGGAATGCTCAGACAATCTCTATTTTTACAGTTGGCAATTAAGGTTTTAGCAAGGCTAATTTATTACTTACCGTGGCAATCAAATATTTAACTTTATTAATACTGACCCAGGCGGTTTGTGTAGGTTCAGCCTCTTGGCTGCTGCGGACTAAACGAATCGCAGATTGACCAGTATTTTTTTTACTTGTATCCAGAGCGCATAGACGATCCTGGCAGTTAAAGACTATGGTCTTTCCGTCAATAGATAGGTAAGCACCTGGTGCGCCGAAGTTCTCAGTAGTCAAACTCGAGATTGTTAAAGGGGTGCTAAGCATGGCCCAACGAATTTGATTGGGTTTTGGAAAAGTGGCAATAGATGTTGCAAGCCAAGCTGCCATGACGTCACCATTTACTTTGGCCAAAGCAACGTCATAGCCAAAAATAGATGCTTCATCAGTGGATACATCAAGAGTTTGGTAACTCCACGCTGCGGCATTACTTCCAAACCGCGTTGCAACCCGAACTGCGCCAGCCGAGATTTCATTCTTTTGATTAACGCTCACCACTGAGTCGTAGAGAAGATAAATCTTGGCATCGGCAAAGATAGCTTGTAAATGAAAGCCCACATCACCAGTGGATCGTCCATCAGTTTTTCGATCGCCATCTACCAACTCGTAAACCCAAGGAGAGTTCCTTTCCTTCACCGCCCCTAAAAGAATACCTTGACTCTCGTCGCGGTAAAAGACTTGGACACCGCTGGCTGTTGCTACGCAAGTATTTGTGATACTCACGTCACTTGAAGTGCGGACACGAACTGGATCCTCATAGTTATTGACCTGTGGACCATCTCCGTCGACAACTTCGAAAGTAAAGCCCTTGCCGTTAAATACTGCGTAGCGGAGGTCTTTATCAGTTGAATCGCTGTAAAAGATATGAAGAGTTTGCTTAGTTCCACTGCCGTTAACACACAGCGAAATACCTCTGTTTATTGAGTTTGATGTACGACCACCTGTGCCACCTGCGCCATCGACAGTTGTCTTTTTCCAAATCTTGCCATCAAAGGTTGCAAGTTTTAAGTTGCCGTTCTTAGAATCGGTATAAGCAATTGCGGGTCTACCGTTGAAAGTTGTGCTTGCAACAGATCTCCCATCGGCTCTACCATCTAAGACAGTGCTCTTCCAACCAGTTTGTGGGACTACAGCTTTGGTGATTGCCGGCTCGGAGAAGCCTAAAATGTTTTTAGCAACAACGCTAAATGTGTAAGAAGTTCCGTTCTTTAAACCAGATACTACGACAGGGCTTGAAACTGCCGTCTTTTCCACGCCAGTCTTTATGTTTTTAATTATGTACTCACTTATTTGAGCAGTTCGCAGATTTACGGGTGAGTCAAAAGATATCAGCGCTGAATTATCGGCGACAAAGGCTTGAACATTACGGGGTGATTGTGGCAAATCGGTGGCGATACCTGCTGGTGGCTTCGTTCGCATATCTTCCAGCATTGCAAGAAGCAGTGGACCCGGCTCCTTGAAGATTTCTCCAGGCTCCAGATTTGGAGTCATTACCGAGTCCAGTCCAGAATTTGAAAATGTTGCCTCATCTAAATGGCTTGCAGAAGAACCAAATTCGTAACGAGAAGGGGTGTACAGCTTTGGCTTAACTCCACCATTAGCTTTTATTGCATTTTCACCTGACCACACCAGGGAGGAAGTGAGTGCAAGCGCTAACTCTCGAGATGGTGTTGGTAAATCCGCTAAACGAAGATTATCGGGAGTTCGAGCATATGCATCGAATGGAGTTGGTTGGTCAAGGCTGGCAACTTCGAAGTTAGCATCGTAGGCGTCATTGGATAGAAAACCGAGACCATGCGCAATTTCATGTAAAAAAACCGATGCTAAATCGTACTCCCGCGTAGTTGGCAATCCATCTCCACGAGTATTCCAACCAGCAGTTGAATTAACTTGAATAATAATATCTGGGTTAACTCTATCTAAATCCTTACCTGAAAGTGCATTGGCTAAGGCTGACGTGTACCAGAGCGACGGATCTGGTGCTCCGGCAAAAGATGAAAAGAAATTGACAGGACGTGCGCTTCCGAGAATCCCCCACGAACTAGAACGGCCCCACGAGGCGTCCACGCTAATTGGAACTGCCGAATCAAAATTCGCCGACCAAATATCGACAGCGGCTTGGACTTCTTTTCTAGCCCACTCCGGAAAATTATTGTATGTAACATTGAAGCTTGATTTAGCCGTACCAATGGCGAATTTTGTACGGGGAGTAGTGGTAGTAACCGGGTTTGTTCCTGCATAAATATGACCCCACACAACACCTGGAGTTTTTAAGAAGAGTGCTTCGGCGCTGGGTGCACTCAGCAGTGATCCAGCGAGTGCAGCAATTACGACCGCTGCCCGCATTTTCCTAAAGTTCAAACCCCGCATAAGCGCAAACACTACCAAGATGAGATGATTTCACCATGGTCAATAGCGAGGGAAGCGAATTCTCTAAGGATATTGACAGGGTTGGTGCTTGCAGAATCACCGTCTTTACCCGTCACGGCTGTCATTTATGTCATGTCGCTATAGATCTTTTGGAATCAATGCGCTCCGAATTGGATTTTACTATTGAGAAGATTTACATCGACGGTGATGAAAAACTAGAGAGACTCTACGGAGAGCAGATTCCAGTAATACTCATCGACGGAGAGCACCATGGGTTTTTCAGAGTCGATCCAGAACGCTTTAGATCTTCCCTTGAAAAACATCGTCGGCGTCAATAATTTTGTAGGAATATCCCTGTTCAGCTAAGAATCGCTGACGGTTTTGTGCAAAGTCTTGGTCAATTGTGTCTCTAGATATTACCGAGTAAAACTTAGCGCTTCGCCCATCAGATTTTGGCCGAAGAATTCGTCCCAAACGTTGCGCCTCCTCTTGCCGGCTGCCAAATGCACCTGAAACTTGGATGGCAATCGTTGCATCAGGTAAGTCAATTGAAAAGTTTGCGACTTTAGATACAACCAAACACGTAATTTCACCTGACCTAAACTTATTAAAGAGAATTTCACGTTCTTTAATTGGAGTCTCACCCTTAATAAGCGGAACACCGAGAGTTTCAGTGAGCTCATCCAATTGGTCGATGTACTGTCCAATTACCAAGATCTGCTCACCAGCATGTTTTTCGACTAAAGCTTCTACGACATTTCTTTTTGTACGGGTAGTTGCACAGGTGCGATATCGATTCTCGGGTTCGGCCGTTGCATACAACAGCCTCTCCTCTTCCGTTAGGTTGACACGGACTTCTATACACTCAGCCGGAGCAATATAACCCTGTGATTCAATCTCTTTCCAAGGAACGTCATATCGTTTAGGACCGATGAGAGAGAAAACTTCACCCTCCATCCCATCTTCGCGCACTAGTGTTGCTGTTAGACCTAAGCGACGACGAGACTGGATGTCGGCTGTGAATCGAAAGATAGGTGCAGGTAATAAATGAACTTCATCGTAAATAATCAGACCCCAGTCATGAGTGTCAAAAAGATCCAAGTGCGCGTACACACCATTCTTCTTTTTAGTCATAACTTGGTAAGTGGCAATAGTTACGGGACGTATCTCTTTCTTAGCTCCTGAGTACTCGCCAATCTCATCTTCATTGAGCGTTGTTCGATGCAAGAGCTCCTCTCGCCACTGGCGAGCTGCAATTGTATTTGTAACCAAAATTAAGGTCGTGGCCTTTGCATGAGCCATCGCCGCAGCACCGACTATTGTTTTTCCAGCGCCACAGGGGAGAACTACAACTCCAGAACCCCCATGCCAAAAACCTTCTGCAGCTAACTCTTGATACGGGCGAATATTCCAATCCTTTTGAACTAACTCAATTGGGTGCGCCTGTCCATCGACATATCCCGCGAAATCTTCAGCGGGCCACCCTAAGCGGAGTAAGGATTGCTTAATCGCTCCTCGTTGGCTGGGCAGAACTGCAATGGTTTGCGCATCAATGCGTGCACCAAGTAATGGAGCGATTTTTCGAGCACGAATAACCTCTTCCAGTACGGCTGTATCAGTCGTGACAAGAATCAATCCATAAACGGGGTCGGCCTCTAATCGCAAACGACCGTATCGAGACATTGTTTCCGCAACATCAATCAATATGGAATGAGGTACCGCATATCGTGAGTATTGAATTAGTGTGTCGATAACTTGCTCGGCATCATGGCCTGCAGCACGTGCATTCCATAACCCAAGCGGAGTCAAACGGTAGGTATGAATGTGTTCAGGGGATCTTTCGAGTTCAGCAAATGGCGCAATTGCTCGTCGGCATTCAGTTGAGAGGGGATGATCGATGTCTAGAAGTAAAGTTTTATCGCTTTGAACAATTAGCGGGCCATCAGTCATTAAGTAAGTCCTCTATTAGTGCATGCAAGAATGCGCTCCGACTTTCCATAGTTGTTATGTCGATCCACTCATGCGCAGCGTGTGCGCCATCTCCAACTGCACCCAGCCCATCTAAAACTTGAGCACCAGTAGCTGCAGCAAAATTACCGTCGCTTGCACCTCCGACAGATGCGTGTCCCAGCGGCGGCATCCCTAAAGTTTTGGCGACTCTTTCCGCACGCTCATATAAAGCCATTGTCGATGTAGTTTCAAGAGGCGGGCGATTAAAACCGCCGGTAATTTCATATCGAGTTAATGGATTTACTGGAACTAAATTTCGAATCTGCGTATCTACACGATTCAATTCAGAGATCGAAAAAGATCGGACATCAATATCAAGGGTAGCTAAATCTGGAACAGTGTTTGTCGTGTTCCCAGCCCGCAACATTGTTGGAACCACAGTTGTGCCGAGATCAATATTTTCCAAGCTGGAAACTTTAAGAACTGCGTGAGCCATTTCTACGGTCGCGTTAATACCTTTTTCAGGTTCAAGTCCAGCGTGTGAAGCCCTTCCATGAATGGAAATTTGATACATGGATGTTCCCTTACGGCCGGTTTTAACCTTCCCATCTAATGAAGCTTCGAGAACTAGAACCGCCTTAGCGCGAGAAGAAATCTCCTTAATAAAATCCTTACTTGTAGCACTGCCGGTTTCCTCATCGCTTGTGGCTACAAGCGCCACAGCCCCATGAATTCCTACCATTGCATACAAGGCTTGGATAAATCCAGCCTTCATGTCAAAGATCCCTGGACCTGTCGCAGTCTTTCCGTTAACGCTCCACAATGGTTGAAAAGATCCCTTAGGCCAGACAGTATCCAAATGTGCGAGCAGGATGATTTCTGGAGCAGGAGATCCCCACCAAAAAACGGGCCGCCCATTAATTTCATCAATCTGTGCTGGTTTACCAAGAAGATTATGAGCAATCTGGCTAGCACAGATCATAACTTCTCGGCATGCTGCTAAATCCTCAGTCGGAGATTCAACACGAACCAGTTTTTCTAGCGCTGAGAGCATATGGCAATCCTATATCGGCGCTACGCCGGTAATGCGTGGAATTCGAAAGGATTGAACTTCACCAGTTGCATGGTCACGGGCAATTAATGATCCAGCGTTGACCCGAATTGGATCAATTATTCTGTGAGTGACCGAACCGTTGTTATCGGCATATCCGATGGAGAGGGACTTCTCTTCAATAATAAATCTATTTACCAAATCCATGGTTTCATTTGCAGTGCTACGAGGAAGCGCGCCTAAAGCCTCATTAGCAACTTGACGCAAACGCGTTTGTTTATGGGTGGATTTTTCACCAGTGCGTATCGCTCGTATAGCCGATTTCAACGAATCCTCACTCGGAATCTCGATTTCACCAATGACACGAGGCGGCCGCGGCTTAGTCAATGCTCGATTTGCTCGAGTACCTGTCAACATTAAACCATTGGAAGATTCGGCGGCAGGTAGATACCCAGAATCCCGTAAAAGGCGCATGAGTTCATTAGCATCATGATCGCAAATAACAACTTCAGGTGCGATTCGGCGAAGTGAAAGTATCTCTAATTTTTTATCAAGCATTAATTGTGCGATAAGTGAAGTGTCTTCACAGCGAATAAAAGATGATGTATTCCCAACACGCAACTTGCCGTGCTTCTTGGCAACATCAGATATTAAGTATTCAAGTGGCTGCGGCATAGGTGTTTTTGACGTCTTAATCAAGAAAGATTTTATTTCATCGCCTGTTTTTCCATGATCTAAGGCGCGACGAATAGTAGCTTCGCTAAAGCGATAAACCGTTGCACCACCGCGGCTTTCAATCTCGGCCATAATCGCTAATTGTTGTGATATTTCATGTTCTAGTGGTCCTGGTGCAATCGCCGTATTGTCGCTTTGAATCAGGATATGGTCCACAGTTTTAGGCAGATCTCTATTTATTAAATCCAATTCTTCTCCGTTTAGGAAATGTACTCCGTACTTTGAAATTGCACCTTGGCCCGTGATTCCTAACCATTCAGCTTCACGCAGTGTCCAAGTGGCTAGCTCCTCTTGCAAAGAGGAGTTTCTTCGTACCGGTGCGCGCCAGGCAAGTAACTCATGAAAACTCTTACTCTCAGGTGCCAGAGATTCGTTCTGAATAAGAATTGAGAGTGTTAATGCGCGCACACGTGCTGCGTTAACACGATCTAGCTCGGGTCCCAAAGCGGCAACATTCTTTGCCTCGGCTCGTCCAACTAAACCACTAACACGCGAAGTAATTAACCAAGCAGAGGCAATCGCCTGCCAACGATCTGAAGGTTTTTGCATCAACCAAATGTCGAATTTATTGCTTGGCATAATCCGATTGCTTGCGTCAATACTTATCAAGGAGGCCAAGTACGCTAACTCAACAATGAATGCCGTACATGATTCGTCGAGTCCGAGATGAGTTGCGATAATTTTTAAATCACGAACGCCTAATCCTCCGGCTCGAAGCGCATCTGCGGGTTCTTCCGCCCAGAAATTAAGTAGCTCTTCAACCCAACGCAAAACCGTCGAAATATTTGCAATTGCAGCAAGATTGACTTGGCGCTCATCTCGCTTAACTCCAGATAACGCTGGTGCAGTAATGAACATTTCCTTGTGCGTTTTCCCACCGCGCAGGTATAAACCTACTTCGCGCGGCAAAATCACAGTGCGTTGATCTAGAGGAACTAAGAATTTGCGCTCCAATAACCATGCAACTCCAGCCCCGGGGTTCTTAATGTCTCCAACGCTGCCACGGGGTGGACCCCAAATAAGACGCTCCAATACTTTTTTCGCGTCGGCCGGAGCGTTATCTAAATCTGCCAGCTTAAGTTTTGCCATTGATATCGGCCCAAGTCCTGCCGGCTCATTACCAATTACATCCCGAAGTTGAGATGGAAGACGCATCCCATCATTGGATGGATATACAAGACCGATAGCAATTAAATGCTCGAGAGCGCTGGTAGCCGTTTTGTGGGTTAGAGCAATTAATGATTTGATTGAAAAGGGTTCGTTGAGCGCGCCAGCTGCTTCTAATACTTGAAACTGCCATTGGTTGAGCGAGTCAATCGCCCGTGCCAAACTGGGCGCTGAACAAGCTCGAACAGAGAGAGATGTGATATCTGGAGGTACTGGAGTAACTAAATCAGGCCTGGCAGTAAATAACTTCAAAAAGGCAGCGTCATCGATACTACGTAAGTAGTCGGAGAAAGAGCGCATTTCCATAACTTGCTAACATTACTGGGCTTTAGTACTTATTGCGTAATTAACTGCGTTTTCTGCGGGGAGTTAACCAAGTCATCAATGCTGCCAAGCGCACGACCAGCGGTGAGATTGCCCGCCCAATGAAGCGGGCTTTGCGGAAATCATAAATTGGCCACCCTTCGGCCATTGCTCGAAGTCCGAGAATTGCATCAGGATTAATCGCAGATGGATGACCTACACATTGCAGCAATGGAAGATCATTGTGGCTATCCGAGTATGCATAACACTCGGCAAGATTTAAGCCTGTCCGCTGAGCTAAATCTTGAACAGCAATTGCCTTCTCCTTTCCATGTAATAAGGCACCTAACATCGCGCCAGTGTATGCCCCATCTTTAATTTCAGCTTTGCTTCCTAGAGCACCTGTAAGTCCCAAACGCTTTGCAATTACTACCGCCATATCTTCCGGGGCGGCTGTGACTAACCAAACCTCCTCATTGCTTGAAAGATGTTTTTGTGCGATCTCAATTGTGCCTTGCCAAATCGCAGGAGATACATACTCATCATAAATCTCTTGGGCGATAGCTTCTATATCTTTTACAGAATGACCACCAATGAAATCCGTAGCTGATTTTTGGTAACGAGCTATCTCCTCTTTATTTTCTTTTCCCGTTAAGCGAAATCTCAGATTTGCCAGAACAAATCGAGAAACATCTTTCTTGGTGAAATAGCCCCTCTGATACATACCGCGACCAAGGAAGTAGATAGTTGATCCACGGATAAGCGTGTTATCGACATCAAAAAAGGCTGCTCGCTTCGCTATGAGTGCCATGTCACTACCTTAACTAACTTGGCCCACAAGAGAGGCTTTATGCTTGCCCAATGAGTTCAACGGTCCATGTTATTCGTCACGGTGAGGTAGAAAACCCAGCCAAAATTCTCTACGGTCGACAGCAAGGTTGGAAACTCTCGCAACGAGGCCAAGAGATGGCAAATGTTTTAGGAGATTGGTCAAAATCAATTGATCTCGGTGCATTACATGTTTCACCTTTACAACGTGCACAAGAAACCGCGACTCCAATCGCTACAGCACATAATCTGGCAATCACAACCGATGAAAGATTAATTGAGGCGGCAAATATTTTTGAAGGCAAAGCTTTTGGAGTCGGTGACGGAGTTTTACGCCACCCAGCAGCATGGCGACACTTATGGAATCCTTGGAAACCTTCCTGGGGAGAGCCATATGAAGAGCAAATAACACGAATGCTTGCTGCAATCTTTGCCGCTCGCGATGGGGCACAAGGCAAAGATGCTATTTGTGTATCGCACCAACTTCCCATTTGGATACTGCGAAGTGCTATTGAGAACCGTCGATTGCTGCACGATCCTCGCAAACGCGAGTGTTCATTAGCATCTGTTACAAGTATTCATTTTGATAGTGAGGGATTAATTTCTGGTTTAACTTACTCCGAACCTGCACGTCACCTATTGCCTGAGAAGAAATAATGAAGAGATACTACAAATTTGTAGGTCTTGCCATAGCTGCACTCACTTTAACAAGTTGTGGCGGTGGTGGAGCATCGAGTTCGCAGGAGAGTTTTGTTTCTGGCAATGGTTCTACTGTATTTATGAACCCTGACAAACGTATACACGCACCGGCGATATCGGGTAGGACTTTGTCTGGGGAAAACTATACATATTCAGTGGGTGCAGTAACGGTCGTCAATGTGTGGGCATCATGGTGCTCACCGTGCCGCGCAGAGGCTCCAACTTTGGTAGCGCTAGCCAAGAAATACAGCGAGGTCACCTTTATCGGAATTCTTACTCGAGATAATCTCGCCTCTGCTAAAGCTTTTGAGCGCAGATTTGCAATTCCATACCCGACTCTTACTGATGACTCAATATTGATTGGTTTTAAAGGTTCATTATCCGCAAATGCAATTCCCACAACCGTTGTAATCGATAGAAATGGAATGGTTGCAGCACGAATCTCTGGCCAAGTTACCGTTGCCGCACTCACTAAATTAATTGAACAAGTGAGTGCTGAATGAGAGATTTTCTTATCGAACAGATTCTTAATGGCTACCTGGTCGCTGCTTTTCCAATTGCCTTTGTAGTTGGATTCATCTCCTTTCTCTCTCCATGTGTTTTACCACTAGTACCCGGCTACCTTTCTTTTGCTGCAGGATTTTCGTCAAATCGAGGCAAAGTCTTCTTAGGTTCGCTCTTGTTTGTTCTAGGTTTCAGCGCAGTATTTATCTCGTACGGGGCAATCTTTGGCGGGCTAGGAAATCAACTTGCCTCCAAGGAGGGAACAATTTCAAGAATTCTTGGAGTCCTGACTATTTTTCTAGGTCTACTTTTTCTTGGCAAGTTTCCAATGTCACCTACGTTTCGCCCCCGAATGAAAACGACCGGCGGATTAGTCGGTGCGCCAATGCTTGGGTTCCTCTTTGGTGTTGGCTGGACTCCTTGTATTGGACCAGGGCTTGCGGCAATGCAAACTTTGGCTTTTCAGGAGTCAAGTGCAATGCGAGGTGCGGTTCTTTCTCTTGGGTATTGTTTAGGACTTGGTTTACCATTTATCGCATCAGGTTTATTCCTTGATCACTCTGAAAAACTACGTAAATTTTTTGTTCGCCGTGGGGATTTAATCACTAAGACTGGTGGAATTCTTCTCATTGCAATAGGTCTACTTCAAGTAACTGGGGCTTGGGGTCAAATTATGAACTCCATGCGATCGCTTATTTCAGATTTTATTCCGGTGGTTTAATGTGAGTTCAGATATTCAACTCCCAGAGTTAGGAAGTGTTGGCTTACTGCGCTATGGATGGCGGCAGTTAACAAGCATGCGCACTGCGTTAATTCTCTTAATGCTCCTAGGTATTGCCTCAGTACCGGGCTCGCTTATCCCTCAAAGGACTCAGAATCCAATTGCTGTAGGGGCATATTTCAAGGATTCGCCAGATCTCTCTAAATGGATGGATCGCTTCTTTCTCTTTGATGTCTATGGTTCGCCTTGGTTTAGCGCTATCTATATCCTACTTTTTATCTCTCTGATTGGTTGCGTGCTCCCGCGCACGATTGAACATTTTCATGCCATGCGTGCACTTCCACCACCTACGCCAAAAAATCTTAATCGAATGGAGTTCTTCTCGACGTGGGCTGCTAATGGGGGGGAATTAGTACTAGCACGAAGCTGGTTTAAGGCTAATCGCTTTAGAATCCTTGAACAAGAGGGAACTATCTCTGCCGAAAAGGGTTTTATGCGTGAGACTGGCAATCTTTTTTTCCACTTGGCACTCATTCTAATTTTGTTAGGAATCTCTTTTTCCTCGCTCTTTGGAATGCGCGGGGAAGCAATTTTGAATGTTGGTGAACGTTTTGTTAACACACCAACAAGTTATGACTCATTAACTTACGGAAAACTCTTCAAAGATGGAAAGCTCGCGAATTTTATTTTGCGTGTTGATAAGTTCGATGCCACTTATAACATAGTGACAAATTCACCTGAAGATTACACGCTAAATGTAACGTTATTGGACGGAGATTTTTCAACACCCCAAAAGCATGTTATTAAGGTGAATTCGCCGTTGACGATTGGAAGTACAAGGATTTACCTTCAGGCAAATGGATATTCCCCTGTCGTGACGGTTCGAGATTCAGAGGGCTCTATAGCCTTGCAAGGCCCAATTCCATTTCTACCGCAAGATGGAAATCTTCGGTCGATAGGTGCGATTAAAGCTCCAGATGCAAATCCGCAAGTGGGATTTCTTGGATCCTTTGTACCAACGTATGCACGTAGTAATGGCAATGGAGCAATAAGCGTTTTTCCACAAGCACTAGACCCGCGTTTACTACTATCTGTCTGGAGTGGTGATTTAGGCCTAGACAGCGGTATTCCACAATCATTTTATCGCATTGATACTTCTTCAATGCAGCAGATTGGTTTGAAATCCTTGAAGCCAGGTGAGGTTTTCGAATATAGCGGTGGTTCAATAACCTTTGAGGGCTATATGAAGTGGGTGAACTTGTCGTTTGTCGACGATCCTGGCAAGAACTATGCCCTGCTCGGCGCTATTGTTGCCATCCTTGGACTACTTGCATCTTTGTTTACTCGGCGGAGACGAATTTGGATTCGATTTGGAAGTGAGATAGAAGTTGCAGGTTTAGCTAAGAATGCAATGCCAGGCTTAGAGCAAGAGTTAGATAAGTTAATAGGTGTATTAAAGGGAGAGATTTAAATGTCACGTACTTGGGCCTACCTTTCTAATTACTTAATCTATTCTTCAATGGCGGTTTACACACTTTCTTTTCTCGCTCATGCTTTTGAGACGGCCTGGGCAGTAAAAATTCCAGATGCCTCAAGCGGTAAGGTCTTCGACTATAAGCGGACCGAAAAAATTGCGCGAATCGCAACAGCAATGATGGGTCTTGGATTTTTACTTCTTTTTGCCGGCGTTATCGCTCGAGGGATATCTGCAGGACGAGTCCCGTGGGGCAACATGTATGAGTTTTCAATAACTGGAGCATTGGCATTTTCAGGTGCTTATCTGGCCGCGCTTCGCAAACATGATGTGCGCTGGTTGGGTCTACTGGTTTCAATTGCAGTTTTATTAACTCTTGGCACAGCTGTTGCTGTTCTTTATGTTCCTAGTGCCCCATTAGTCCCGGCGCTCAAATCAACCTGGCTAGTTATCCATGTATCGGCAGCGATTATTTCGGGCGGAGTGTTCTTACTTGCAAATGCGATTGCCGCAGCTTACTTATATCTAGATTCAATGGAGTCAAAGGGCGAACGAACTCCATGGGCGAAGCGTTTACCAACTCTTGAATACCTTGATCAACTGTCATACCGCTTAGTCGCATTTGTATTTCCATTGTGGACCTTCGCCGTTATTGCCGGAGCCATTTGGGCCGAGAGTGCATGGGGTCGATATTGGGGCTGGGATCCAAAAGAGACATGGGCCTTTATTACTTGGGTTGCATATGCGGCTTATTTACATGCTCGTGTAACGGTAGGTTGGCGAGGCCGCCGTGCTGCGTGGCTGTGTTTATTTGCCGGCTCAACATTTTTATTTAACTACGTATATGTCAACGTATGGGGAACTGGTAAACACACCTACTCGGGTCTTTAAAGCTTTCTTAAGAAATCAGGGTCATCATCTGGGGGCAATATTCGTCGCTGTGGTCGCTTGAAACCCTTAGGTTTATTTCTTCCGGCAATTAAATACGCGATTGGTCCAATTGCAATGGCTTGTGGCCCCAGAAGGATAATTAAAAGCAACCAACCCCACTTTGGGAGATTTTTAATCTGTGATTCATCGGCACGGGCGCAATCAATTAGGGCATAAATAGTTACACCAAAGATGAGAACTAATGGAATGACGCGTGACATGGGTTTATTGTATCGCCAAGGCCACTGCAAATATTGCCGAAAAGATAAGCTGGAGTTTTCCAGTCTTACCTAAGAGTGGAATCAATGCCGCTCCACTTGTGCCGCCCATAACTTGGCGAGCTAGTGAGATGGTAAGTGGTGCTACAAGTAAAGTTAAAAGAGCGGCTGGTTTTAAGGTAGCTAACGCCGAGAAATGTGTTACAACGAGTAAGATGACAAATGCTCGCCGAGCCGCGGCATCCCCGATTCGTACAGCAAGGGTTCGCTTTCCAGCAACTGCATCTTGATTCAAATCTCGTAGGTTATTGACTGCCAGGATGGCACACGAGAGGGCACCCACTGGAATCGCCACTATGAAACTCATTAATGTAATCCTCTGAGTCTGGACATAGAAACTTCCTACAGTTGCCACTAATCCAAAGAAGACAAAGACAGAGATTTCTCCAAATCCACTGTAACCGTATGGCTTTCGGCCTCCGGTATAACTCCAGGCTGCTGCGATAGATAAAATACCGACCACGATCAGTAGAGGCGAAGTTAAAATAGCTAACCATAGGCCGCAGATCGATGCAATCCCAAAGGAAATAAATGCTGCAAACTTTACGCCCCGTGCAGTAGCCAAGCCACTGCCAACCAGACGGGTGGGTCCGATGCGATTGGTGTCAGTTCCCTTGACTCCATCTGAGTAATCATTAGCGAAATTCACACCAATTTGCAACCACAAAGAAACTTTTAGTGCCAGTGCGGCGCGAAACCAATTGAATTCGCTACCGGCAAGTGCCGATGCCACTAGCACCGGCGCAAAGGCTGCCGGCAAGGTGCGTAGGCGCGCTCCAAGAATCCATCTATTCATCCTTAACCATCCTTGCAAGAGTTGAGCGATCTACTTTCCCAATACCGAGCAATGGTAGTGATTCAATTGAATGAATGCCTTTTGGCTTTGCTATCTGACCGAGTGCGGCCTCCAAATACAGTGAAATTTCATTCTCATTAGCTTTGCCAACGATTGCAATATGAAGAGCTTGCCCCCATTGAGGATCACTGACTCCAAACGCTGCGCACTCCAAATCTGGAAATCGTACTGAGAGCACCGCTTCGATAGCCATGAGGGAGAGATTTTCTCCTCCAGTAATGATTACATCATCGGCGCGACCAAGTACGATCAGTTTGCCATCAATTATTTCACCAAGGTCATTTGTAGTAAACCAACCATCTTGGAGCTCAAAGTGAATTGATGAGTTCAGGTAATCGCTAGCCATCACAGCGCCACGAATTTTAATTACACCTTGATCATTAATTGCAACATCAACACCATTTAAAGCTTGACCATCATAAACGCATCCACCACAAGTTTCAGTCATTCCATATGTTTCAACAATATTTATACCCTCGGCTTGAGCGTGTTCTCGAAGGCTTTGTGCAAGAGATGCACCTCCAACTAAAACAGTTTTTGCGCTCTGCAAATGTCGAAGCAAACGCGCATCTGATTTAAGTGCTCTAAATAGTTGGGTTGGAACAATGGAGGTGAAATCAATAGGTGGATACTCACCTTCGAAATTGCGAAGGTCAAGTGGAAGAGTGCCAAGTTCCATCGATCGGAGAATTACATTGACGCCAGCTATGTGATTGATGGGAAGTAGAAGTGACCACTGAGATCCGGGAGTTGCACCAATAAATGAGTTAGATGCTTGCGCCGATGAGATGAGAGCGCCTCGAGTGAAGGCGACCTCTTTTATTAAACCCGTACTGCCACTAGTGCCAATTACCATGGCGAACTCTTTGGGGAGCTTCTTGGTGCGGACCTCGCCAAAACTCAGGGCAGGGCGGTTTCCAACGAGGGCGGCCGTGATTTCCGCGGCTAACTGCGGAATTGACCACGCAGGGTTGGCTCGAAGTATTTCTCGTTGTGACGACATGTCCATTGCAGCCGTAGGCTATCGCTAGCGACGATAATGGAGGAAATGTGAGCAAGCCGATTAATCGTGAGTTTGGGAGCCGTGTGATTCCCGCCTGGGTAATAGCCCCGGGTGGCGAAGAGTTTATTGACATTAAATATCAAATGGGTGATGGCATAGCAAAAATCACTATCAACCGCCCTGAAATTCATAATGCATTTCGTCCTCAAACAATTATTGAGTTAATGCAGGCTTTCTCATTAGCTCGAGATAATGAAGAGGTCGGGGTAATTATATTAACCGGTGAAGGCACCGAGGCTTTTTGCTCAGGCGGAGATATTAGCGTTCGCGGCGATGATGGCTACCTTGGCGACGATACGTTAGCAAAAAAAGGTATCGGTCGACTCAACGTTCTAGACCTTCAAGTACAGATTCGTCGCACACCGAAGCCGGTAGTTGCGATGGTTGCGGGTTGGGCCATTGGCGGAGGACATGTGCTGCATGTCGTGTGCGATTTAACAATTGCCGCCGACAATGCAAAATTTGGTCAGACCGGTCCCATGGTTGGTTCATTTGATGGAGGATATGGAGCAGGTCTCCTTGCGGCTCATGTAGGTCAGAAAAAAGCGCGCGAGATTTGGTTTATGACTCGTCAATATGATGCGCAAGAGGCGCTTAATATGGGATTGATAAATACGGTAGTAGCAATAAATGAGTTAGAGAGTGAGACGGTTTCATGGTGTCGCGAAATGCTTCGCAACTCACCATTAGCGCTCCGTTTATTGAAGTCAAGTTTAAACGCTGCCGATGATGGTTTGGCGGGCGTGCAGCAACTTGCTGGCGATGCGACACTTCTTTTTTATATGAGTGAAGAGGGTCAAGAGGGCCGTGATGCTTATAAAGAAAGACGTCCACCAAACTTTGAAAAATTTCCAAAACGTCCTTAATAGATGCTTGATTCAATATTAGGCTCGCTCAAAGTCGTTGCGCTTGCAACTAAAACCGACTTTCGTTCAGTAACTTCCCGAGAAGTCGCTCTCTTTGAAGGACCAAAAGGATGGGGCGAATTTTCTCCCTTCCTTGAATACAGTTATGAAGAGTCAGTGCCATGGCTCTTAAGCGGTATAGAAGCTGCTTTTGTTCAAACGCCACCAGCGGTGCGGCAGAGAATAGAAGTCAATGCCACGCTACCTGCTATAGATGATCCAATAGAAATTGAAAAACTCCTCAATGCATTTGATGGGAGTAGGGTTGTAAAAATTAAAGTTGGCGGAGAGCCTGAGATTGATTTAGCTCGAATTGCTTGCGTCCGGCAGCTGCGCCCAGATGCAAAAATTCGCATAGATGTAAATGGATTATGGAGTGTTAACCAGGCCCAGGCATTCTTAAATCAAGCGGGCGAGATTGAGTATGTCGAACAACCTTGTTCAACGATTGAAGAGCTTCGCGAGTTAAAACATCGCACAGGCGTAAAGATTGCCGGAGATGAAATCATTAGAAAGGCTAAGGATCCATTAACTCTAGATCTCTCAGGTGCAATAGATATAGTGATGCTAAAAGTGGCACCTCTAGGTGGTATCGCCAAAGCCCTGGAAATTGCGCGTCACTATTCACTTCCAGTTGCAGTATCAAGTGCTCTAGAGAG
>CAYGHJ010000010.1:0-22682 GCA_964349605.1 uncultured Candidatus Planktophila sp.
CCGCTCGTTGAGATTACGTATCCTGCAGCACTTAATGCGCCAACAACCGTCGGCCCAGTCCAACCAGGACTTGGGTGTGCAGCACAGCCAACGGGTTTATTTATGACAATAATTTCATCATCTTCAAAAACAATATCCAAGCCATCAATGGGAGTCAGTGGAATTGGTTGAGCATTAACCGGAGCCGGAAGTAAAACATCGATTACCTGTCCTTCGCTGACTCTCTCGGATTTCTGCATCGCCCTTCCTGCAGTGGTTATGTCACCTTCTTCAAGGAGTTTTACAACCGAGGTACGCGAAAGACCCAGGACACGTGTGAGGGCACTGTCGATTCGTTCGCCAGCAACACCCTCTGGGACGGCCAAAGTGCGTAACTCACGATTACTCATGAACTTAACTCCTTCGTAGAAATTGGTGAAATATTTCGTGCAGTTAAAATCATAGCCAATACAGCTGCAACAACGATTGCCGAGTCGGCAACATTGAAAATAGGCCAATGCGGTAGTTGCATCCAATCTATAACGTGACCGCGTAAGAAGGAGGGTTCGCGAAAGATCCGGTCCATGAGGTTTCCTAGAACTCCTCCCATTACTAAACCTAAAACTACCGACCATCCTTTCGATGTGATCTTCGGAGCAAAATAAATAATTCCTAAGGCAACGATAATGCCGAAAAGCGATAGAAAAAGTGTCGCATTTGATGCAAATGAAAATGCGGCTCCAGGGTTTCGTACAAATGTAAGTTGAAAAAAACTGCCAAGAATCTCTACTGGCTCGCGGTTAGCAAGTTGGCTTACTGCCCATGCCTTAGTGGCTAAATCAAGGATCCAAATTAACCAGGCAACACTTAAAAGTGTCCGCCACCTTTGCACAGTTAGCGCCGTTCTTCCTTCTGCTTGCAGAGCATGCAGAGTGTTGCACGAGGGAAGACTTGTAATCGGGCTTTCCCGATTGCATTTCCGCACTCTTCGCAATTTCCATAGCGTTTCGAATCAATGCGCTCTAGGGCACGCTCGGTCTGTAAAACCATATCGCGAGCATTAATAACGAGAGACATCTCATGTTCGCGCTCGAAGGTCTTAGTACCAGCATCGGCCTGATCATCGCCAGCGCCCTCACCAGACTCCTGGATGAGTGAGTCCATCTCAAGTTCGACTATTGCTAACTCTCTGCGCAAACGCTCGAGCTCAATAACTATGTCAGTGCGGACCGCCTTGAGCTCAGCCGCACTCCAAGGTGATTCAGAATCGCTGACTACAATCGGTATTGGTGCACTTCTAATCGGTTTTAGAGGCGCACTCTTCTTTCCATTTTTTATTGGACGCGGTGGAGGTGGCATCACTAGGCGACGTTGTTCAATTACTGGCGCAATAACTGCCGTACTTACTGTTGAAACTGAGACTGTTTGGGATTTTTCATCAACGGTAAGAGTGGTCTTTGAAGTTGATGCTTTACTGCCCGCCTTTTTTACAGGGATACTTTTTACTGCTGCGGCTTTTTTAACTGCCGCGGCTTTTTTAACTGCCGCTTTCTTAGCTACCGGTTTTTTGACCGCTTTTACGGGTTTCTTAACTGCAACGGCCTTTGCGGCAACCGCTTTCTTTACAGGCTTCTGGGGCATGGGGCGAACCCTAATCCGAATACGCCAGGTATACCAACTGCGCCACGTGTAATCTTTTACTCAAGGATGGCCTAGACTTGTAGAACTAACACATGAGCGGCATTGACGGGGCTATCACCTCACGAGCCTGCCGGAAGAAGTGAGTGAAAACTCATCTAGAACCGGCCCTAGTTAGATTAAGAGTGGCGTGAGCGTTGCGCAAGGCGGGTGGTACCGCGAAATCTGCGATAGCAGAGTTCGTCCCTCCAGGTTTTCTTCTCGGAGGTAGGTTCATATGTCATTTCGCCCCATTTCTGCATCCGTTGATTTGCCTGCAGTTGAACATGAGATTCTCACTTTCTGGGCAGAAAACGAGATTTTCCACAAAACCGTAGAAGCGCGTTCTGGTGAATTGCCGTGGAGTTTTTATGAAGGCCCACCGACAGCTAATGGAATGCCTGGAACTCATCACATTGAAGCTCGTGTATTTAAAGATGTCTTTCCGCGCTTTCAAACTATGAAGGGCCGTTACGTCACGCGCAAGGCGGGATGGGACTGTCATGGCTTACCAGTAGAAATTGCCGTTGAAAGGGAGCTTGGCTTTACAGGCAAAGGAGATATTGAGAAATTTGGGGTTGTCGCTTTTAATGAAAAGTGCCGAGAGTCAGTACAACGGCATGTGGGTGCATTTAGTCAATTTACGAATCGAATGGGCTTTTGGGTAGATTTCGATGAAGCATATTGGACGATGTCACCTCAATATGTCGAAAGTGTGTGGTGGTCACTAAAGGAGATTTGGAAAAAAGGTTTACTGGTACAAGATCATCGAGTTGCTCCATACTGCCCGCGCTGTGGAACGGGGTTATCAGATCATGAACTAGCGCAGGGTTATGAAACGATCACTGACCCATCTGTATATGTTCGATTTCCAATTACTTCGGGAGAGCTCGCCCAACATAATGCATCTTTACTTGTGTGGACGACAACGCCTTGGACTTTAGTATCTAACACAGCAATTGCAGTTAATCCAGATGTCTACTACCTAGCTCTCGAGGTTTCGGAAGATGAAAAAACCGAGGTGTTAGTGGTCGCCGAGGCGTTGGCTGAAAGCGTGAAAGGCGATAAAAAAGTAATTAAGAGGTTCCTCGGCCGGGATTTGGAGCGCATTACATACAAGCGCCCCTTTGATTATGTAGAAATTCCTGGTTCGCACTTTGTTGTTCTAGCGGCATACGTCACTACCGAAGATGGCACTGGATTAGTCCATCAATCGCCTGCATTTGGGGCCGACGACTTAGCAATCTGCCGTGCCTATGGGCTTCCTGTTGTAAATCCAATCGCGCCAGATGGACATTTTATCTCCGAGGTTCCTGTCGTTGGAGGAATGTTTTTCAAAGATGCCGATAAGACATTGGTGCGTGAATTAAAGGCGAGCGGAGCCCTTTACAAACACCAGCCATTTGAGCACTCATATCCGCATTGCTGGCGTTGCCACACCGCACTCATGTATTACGCACAGCCTTCGTGGTACATACGTACAACGTCGATTAAAGAGGCTCTTCTACGCGAAAATGCCGCAACTGATTGGCATCCTCAGACGATTAAGGATGGTCGCTACGGCGACTGGCTCAATAACAATGTCGATTGGGCGCTTTCACGAAATCGATACTGGGGAACTCCACTACCAATCTGGCGTTGTGACAATAAACATGAAATTTGTGTCGACTCATTAAAGGAGTTAGGAGAATTATCTGGCCAAGAGCTCTCTAACCTTGACCCCCACCGCCCGTTTGTAGATGACATCACAATAAATTGTTCTGAGTGTGCTTTAACCATGGTTCGTGTTCCTGAAGTTATTGACTGCTGGTATGACTCCGGCGCTATGCCCTTTGCACAATGGGGTTACCCTCATGTCGAGGGTTCGGTTGAGAAATTTCAAGCCTCTTACCCTGCCGATTTCATCTGTGAAGCGATTGACCAAACACGTGGTTGGTTTTACACTCTCATGACAATTGGAACTTTGGTCTTCGATGAATCTTCATATAAAACCGTCCTATGCCTTGGACACATTCTAGATAAAGATGGTCGAAAGATGAGTAAGCATCTTGGAAATGTTTTGGAGCCTATGGCGCTTATGGATCAACATGGTGCCGATGCCGTTCGCTGGTACATGTTGGCAGCGGGCTCACCATGGGCTGCACGCCGCGTTGGCCACGATGCAATAAATGAAGTCGTGCGCAAAACTTTGCTGACCTATTGGAATACCGTCTCATTTCACGCTCTTTATGCAAAGGCTTCAAACTTTGACTTAACCCAAACTCCTCCATTATCCGAACGCTCATTAATGGATCGATGGATTATCTCTGAACTCAATATATTGATTCTCGAAGTTGATAAGGCTTTAACTGAATTTGATTCTCAAATTGCTGGGCGCTCTCTCGCTCGATTTATAGATGATCTCTCTAACTGGTATGTGCGTCGTTCCCGCCGCCGTTTTTGGGATGGCGAGGTAGCGGCGATGGCAACATTGCACGAATGTCTCGTGGTTTTAACTCAACTTCTAGCTCCAATGGTTCCTTTTATTACTGAACAAGTTTGGCAGGAGCTTGTGCGTCCGAACGATCTTTCAGCGGTGATCTCTGTTCACTTATCCGACTTCCCTGTGGCAGATGAGGCGGCGATTGACAAACAACTGGGAAATCAAGTCGCTTTGACGCGTCGAATTGTGGAACTCGGACGTGCTTCACGGGCTGAATCTGGAATTAAGATTCGTCAACCATTAGGTCGAGCTCTCATCGCTGCAAGCGAGTGGGCATCATTGCCTACCCAGATGCGCGAACAGATAGCAGAAGAACTCAATGTCATAACCCTTGAAGATATTGCTAATGCCGATGGCGACTTAGTAGATATCTCAATCAAGGCAAACTTTAAGAGCCTGGGCGCAAAATTTGGCGGTGCGGTTCAAGAGATTGCTAAGGAGATAACCGCCTGCGATGCAACGGTCTTAGTCAGGACTCTTCGAAGCGAAGGAGTTGCAAAAATTGCTCAATGGGAAATCGAATTGAGTGACGTTGTAATTACAGAGGTTCCAAAAAGTGGCTGGATGGTTGCATCGCATGAAGGTGAAAGCGTTGCACTAGATCTTTCGCTTACCCCGACTCTTATTTTAGCCGGACATGCTCGCGAAGTTATTAGATTTATTCAAGAGCGCCGCAAGAGTGAGGGCTTTGAAATTTCAGATAGAATCGATATTTTGTGGAATGCAACTCCTGAAATTATTGACGCTATTGAAAGTGATCAAGCACATATTCAGGACGAGGTTCTAGCGATTTCAATGCTGCGCGACGTATCAATTAGTGTGGAGGCTAGTGAGATTGGTTTAGCTGTATTGCTTACTAAATCCCTCTAACTAAGCCCATCAAAAGCTGAACACCAAAGAAGAGCACAATAAAGCTCATATCTAAACTGACCGCACCAATACGAAGTGGTGGAATAAAACGACCTACAAAGCGCATAGGTGGATCAGTGATGGCGTAAATTGCTTCTACTAAATACAGAGTGAGTCCACTTGGCTTCCAGTTTCGGGCAAACATACGAACATAATCAAGAATTAAACGACCAAGTAGGGCAAAGAGAAATAATTGAAGAATGCTAGCTAATAGCGAACCAATCTGCATGAATTACTCAGCTCTGATTAAAGAAACTGGCTTGTGCCGCCGCGGATTTGTCCTCTGAACTAACGTGGAGATTGGCTGGCGAAATTAAGAAAACCTTCTTAGTAACTCTCTCGATTGTCCCGTGAAGTCCGAACGCCAGTCCGCTTGCAAAGTCGACCAAGCGCTTGTGTTCAGATTCGTCCATATCGGTTAAGTTAATAATAACTGGCTTTCCTTCACGAAAATGTTCGCCGATTGTTCGCGCCTCATTATAAAAACGTGGATGGAGAGTGACGATGCGATCTAACACTGGGAGATCGAGCTGCGGCGCTATTTCATTACTAGATGTGGCGACAGAGGAAACGGTACGGGGCGAACGAACTTTCACAGCGCTCTCGCCCGAGGTTGGAACCGAAGGTAGTTTTGATCGAGCAGGAGTATCGAACTCTGGATCATCCACTAAACCTAAATAATTTGCGACACGCTTAATTGCATTAGCCATGTATAAACGGTACCTGTAGGCCTACCTAGAACCCAGGATTTGGCTACCAATGCGTAAATGTGTCGCGCCGTGTGAAATTGCCTCCTCAAAATCACTGCTCATGCCAGCCGATAGCGCTGTGGCCCTTGGAAAATCTTTAAGAAAATTTGAATGCATCTGGTGAAGTCGACTAAATGCCGTTTTGGGATTGCCTCCTAATGGGGCCACGGCCATCAAACCTGCCAAATTGTGCATAGAGCTAGCTTCAATAGCCTGAGCTATCGAAAAAAGTTCTTGGATTTGCGCCCCACCTCGGTTTTTAGCGCCATCGAGGTTAACTTGTAAAAAAATTTGCAAAGGATGAGTTGCACATCTTTCAATCATTCTAAAATGTCTTAGCTCGTCTAAGGAGTGAATAACCTGCGACCAGGAGCAGATTGACTTCAACTTATTACTTTGAATCTGGCCCTGAAAATGCCAGGTTCCTTTAACGACTGCGGCCTTAGGCGCGGCCTCAGAGTCCTTGTTCTCACCAAAATTGCTTATTCCTAACGCCTTAAGAATCTCTATGTCGCTGACTGGAAAATTCTTGGTTACTGCAATCAGAGTTAATTCAGAAACATCTCTTCCTGAATGCATTGCCGCTTTCGAAATCCGTTCGCGAACATCTTGCAAATTTCTTTCAATATCAAGATAACGACTCATAGCCAGACAATTCCAGCGAAACGGCCCGTAGTTGAATTGCGACGGTAAGAAAAATAATCGTGATTTTCAAAGGTGCAAACTGATGAAGCTTCATAACTTATTCCAGCGCTAGTTAGCTCAGCAATCAAAGCCCGTGGCAAGTCGAGGGCTGGAGTTGCAATTTTTGTCCGAGAAAGAGCACTTGGGTGCAAAAGCGAAACCTCCTCGGCCATATCTGCCGGTACCTCATAGCACTCTCCGCAGATAGAGGCTCCTAACTGAGCATGAATTGCAGTAGCACCGAGAGCACGCATTCGGGCAATCACTTTCAACGTAATTTTGTTAACCAGCCCTCTTCTGCCGACATGTACCGCTGCAACTACGCTAGGTGATGAAAGTAAAAGTGGAATACAGTCTGCAACTAGAACCGCTACAGCAAGTCCTGGAGTAGTCGTAATGAGTGCATCACACGATGGATCAATCTCCGAAATGCTATCTACAATCACGATTTCATCACTATGTCTTTGATTCATGAATTGAATAGCCGAAACTGGCATTGAGAGTGACTCGCGATTATCCGTCACGCAATCGCGATTATCGCCAACATGAAACGCCAAATTCAATGAGTCATAAGGCGCAAGACTTACTCCCCCGCGCCTATCTGTAAATAACGAAGACAAAAAACCTACTTCATGAAGTCTGGGATGTCGATTTCATCTTCAGTGACTAACTCCTCGAAAGTTACTCGGCGGCGAGGCGTTGGTTCATCTCCAAGTTCAAGTGCAACTGAAAGTGGATCATTGGCAAAAAGCGGATCTGCATTACCACTCAATGTGGAGGCATCTATAACTGGAGTTGCAACTCGCTTAGGTTCGCCGCCTTCAAAGCCCGCCGCAACGACAGTAATGCGCACTTCATCACCTAATGCATCATCAATAGTTGTTCCAAAAATAAACTTAGCATTTGGATGCACTGCCGATTGAACTAGTTCGCAGGCTTCATTAACTTCAAATAACCCTAAGTCCGAACCACCTGAAATAGAGAGTAAAACTCCCATTGCACCATCGATAGATGCTTCAAGTAATGGTGATGAGATTGCTAACTCAGCTGCTCGAAGTGCACGGTTTTCACCGCGCGCAGAACCAATTCCCATCAGTGCAGAGCCCGCACCTGACATCACCGCCTGGACATCGGCAAAATCCAAGTTAATCAAACCTGGTTGGGTAATAATCTCTGTTATCCCTTGGACGCCTGAGAGCAAAACTTGGTCAGCACTCTTAAAGGCATCTGACAAAGTTATTGTGCGATCAGAGATTGCAAGTAAGCGATCATTAGGAATAACAATGAGTGTGTCGACTTCACTGCGCAATGCCTCTATCCCAGCATCTGCCTGAGTCGCACGAAGTTTTGCTTCAAAAGAAAACGGGCGTGTTACAACTCCAATTGTTAAAGCTCCAATATCTCGCGCAATTTTAGCTACGATCGGAGCAGCACCAGTTCCGGTTCCGCCACCTTCACCCGCTGTAACGAAAACCATATCGGCGCCACGAAGAATCTCTTCAATGTCATCGGCATGATCAAGGGCAGCAGCACGTCCTTTCTCTGGATCCATGCCGGCTCCGAGACCACGAGTTGTCTTTCGACCAATATCTAATTTCACATCGGCATCACTCATAAGCAAATGTTGTGCATCTGTATTAATCGCAATGAACTCAACACCTTTTAAGCCAACATCAATCATTCGATTAATTGCATTTACTCCACCGCCACCAATTCCTACAACCTTGATGACTGCTAAATAATTCTGCGGTGAAGCCACGTTTATCCTCCTCAGGAACTATAAACCTCAACTTGAGCCTTATAATTCAATACTTTTATATAGGGTGAACGTAAAGTGCCAACGCTCCTTAAGCAAATACCGACTCAATATTTTTTTATCGTGTCGAATTTCTATTTCACTATTGGTGCATGAGGGGCTGAGAGATCGACTCGTTGAATCTTAAGATTTTCAGGTCTTGCTATAAGAGCTTTATAAACCCTTACTTTTAAAGAGCTTTCTTCATCTTGCCCCCACAAAATTTCAATGGATTTCTTTCCTTGACTCATTTCGATTAAGTATGAATCCCCAGCTGTAACTTTAAGTGTCGTAATGGCATCGGTAAATTCTTTTGGCAATGAATTAAAAAAATTTGCGGCCGTAATGGCTGCATTGATATCCATCGCTTGAATATGTGGAAGTCCATGAATGCTTTGATGAAGAAGGGGGAAACTCACCCCTTCTTCGTCAATTAGCTGATTATTGAAAATGGCAATAGGTGTTCTCTCGACTATGGCAATGCTCACTTTCCCACTCACCCAATTTTTTGAAACTTCCACACTCCTAACCCACTTAATTCTTCCAAGTTTGGCCGCGATAGATCTAGGTTCTACACGAGCTAACCTTTCTCCTACCTCAATTTCAGTAGTGATTAAGGTTTTTATTCCAGTAACTTCTACAGAACTCACGGTCAATAATGTCGACCAACCTAAGACATATGCGCCCACAGCAAATACAAAAATCGCAATTGCAATGCCAAGACGATGTCGCTTCATTTACCCAAAGCGTCGAATCAGTCCATCGACAATAATTGGCCCGAGAGAGCTAACATCTCCCGCGCCTAAAGTTACTATGACATCGCCAGGTTGTGCCGAGTCGATAACGCTATCTGCAACTTCGACAAAATTTGGAATGTATTCTCCGTTTTCCATTAACTCGGTTATCATTTGCGAAGAAACACCCATAATGGGTTTTTCACTGGCTGCATAGATTTCCAAAACTACTATTCGATCTGCCTTAGAAAGTGAATCCGCAAACCGCTGGGCAAATGCGACTGTGCGCGTATAACGGTGAGGCTGGAATATGACTATTAGGCGTCCACCATCGGCAAATCGACGCGCCGCTTGAAGGGTCGCATCGATTTCCGTTGGATGGTGTCCATAGTCATCGATAACTCGAACTCCGTGCACAGTACCTTTGACCTCAAAACGTCTTCCTGTGCCACGAAATACATGTAAACCTTGCAATAAATCGGGTGCGTTGAATCCAAGTTGCAACCCTGTAGCTAGGGCGGCCGCGGCATTAAGCAGATTATGATGTCCGGGAACCTGCAAATTAATAGTTCCAATACTTTTCCCATGCCAAATTGCTCGTGCGCTAGAGCCAAGGGCTAAGAGTTCAATCGTGTCAAGTTTCAAGTCGCAATCTTGCCCGACGCCATATGAGATACAAGTAAGCTCCCCCATCTTTTCTGCCAGCGCACTCGCACCAAGATCATCAGCGCAGTAGGTTAAGAATCCACCAGTTTTTATTGTTGCGGCGAAAAGAGCGAAAGCTTTCTCAACAGCTTCCGGCGTTTGAAAAAAATCCACGTGATCATGCTCAACGTTTGTAACAATCGCAGCGAATGGATGGTATTCAATAAATGAACCATCTGACTCATCGGCCTCAGCTACAAAAATTCGCCCAGTTCCACGGTGTGCATTTGAGCCAGATGCTGTGATTGTTCCACCTATTGCAAAAGATGGATCTGCTCCGCAAGATTGCAAAGCAACTGCAAGCATCGAAGAAGTTGTTGTTTTTCCGTGCGTTCCGGCAACTGCAACGCTAATTGACTCAGACATTAATATTGCGAGTGCAGCGGCGCGAGACAAGGTTTGAATGCCTAACTCTTGAGAACGGATGAGTTCTGGGTTGCTAGGTGAAATCGCACTCGAGTAGACGACTAAGTCGGCACTTTCGACATTAATTGCTGAGTGCAAAATTGAAATTTTTGCGCCAAGTGCCACCAATGCTTTTACAACGGATGAGTCTGCTGAATCAGAGCCACTAACATGTATTGAGTGTGATAGAGCGATTCGAGCTAATCCACTCATGCCCGCGCCGCCGATTCCAATAAAATGAACCCGCTTACCAATGAGAGATTGCAAAGTAGGTCTCATTTTTGTGAAATCGCAAACTCACCGAAAGTGACGATTTTTTCAGCTGCGCCAAGATCTGCATCCGAACCATCAACTCGTGAGGCTGCTGCATTTTTTAGCAGATTATCTATATGTGCCACGAGAAATTGTGCATTGAAATTTGGTTGTTCCACTATTTCAGCGCGTGACTCCTTAACGAGAGAGCGAGCGTTGTAAAACTGTTCTCCATTTCCAATTGGCAGCGGTACAAAAAGAGCGTAACGTCCCAAAGCTCTAAACTCACTACACGTGACTGCGCCACTACGAGAGATAACCAGATCGCTGGCCAAATATGCATCACCCATTGCATCAACATAGGCAACTGGCCGATAGCCCTCTACTCCTTTTGGCAGTGAATTCAATTTTCCAGTTGAGTGCAAAATTGAAATTCCCTTCGCTAAAAGTTCAAGAAGGCTCTCTTCAACAACCTTATTTATCGCTACCGAGCCTTGGGAGCCCCCCATTATAAAAACTAGAGGTTTATCTTCGTCAAAACCCAACCGTCGCTTAGCGGCTAATCGTGCCGCAAGAAAATCAGGGCGCGATGCCATAAAGGCTTGCGAAACATCGGAGCGAAGAGGCAGGCCAGTGATGAGCGCTGTGGCAAACTCGCCCTTATCAACGTGGTTGGCAACGGCTAAATATGGAGTCAACTTCGCCCCTAATCGATTAGCCCATCCTGGTTTGGCATTTGCCTCATGGATGAGAATCGGAGTTTTTACTATACGTGCTGCTAAATAGGCTGGCGCACTGACATAGCCACCAAAACCAATCAAAAGTTGAGCATCTTTCAAGATTACCCGGGAACTTGCCACCGCGCTGAATAAATCAAAAGGGATTCGAAACCATGAGAGTGAGGGACGGCGAGAGATTTGGACTTTAGGAATGTGAGCCAAAGTGAACCCAGCTGAAGGAACGAGCTTATTTTCAAGACCAGCTTTTGTTCCGATAAAAACCATTACATCATCCGGGTGCGCTAATTTCCAGGCACGTGCTACTGCAAGAGCTGGTTCGATATGACCGGCAGTACCACCACCTGCTAGAACTATAGTAGCCATCTATGCTCACTCTTTCTTAAACTTTCAAATATTTCAGGATCTCGACGTGCCGCACCGATTACAAAACCAATTCCCATATACGTTGCAACAAGTGCCGAACCGCCGTATGAAACAAATGGCAACGTAACTCCAACTACGGGAAGAACACTCAATGTTGAACCGATATTTAGAATTACTTGTATTGCTATCCAGCATCCGATTCCAGAGCTCACATATCGAACCATTGAATCCTTTGCTCTTAGTGCAATTTTAAAGATTGAGAAAAGTAGAATTATAAACAATGCAAGAGTAGATAGAGTTCCAAAAAGACCTAACTCCTCTCCAATTACAGAAAAAATGAAATCGGTATGGGCTTCAGCTAAATTTCCCCACTTCTGCCGACTTGCTCCGAGTCCTACGCCAAAAAGTCCACCGCTGGCCAGTCCCAGTATGCTATGGGCTGGTTGCCACCCTGAGTTCTTGTACTGCTCTTCGGCAAAGGGGTTGAGCAAAACTGCAAAACGCTGCATGCGATAAGGCGCAGTTACTATTAGTGCCGCTACGCCTGCAAATCCAAAACTAATGAGACCAGCAAAAATACCTAAGCGAACCCCTGAAACCCATAGCAATCCCGCCAAAATAAAGGCGAAAACGCAGGCGGTTCCAAGGTCGTTTCCTAGCAGAATTAAAAGAATGCACAACGCGAAAATGGGTGCAATTAGAGTTATTACATTTGCTTGAACCGTTTCCGAATTTTCGCGCTTTGATAAAATGAAACCTGCCCACAAAATCATGAGGAATTTAGCGACCTCACTTGGCTGAACATCTACGAAACCTAGACTAATCCAATTGTGATTTCCATTGACACTTTTACCTATGACTTGAACCGATATTAAAAGCAATATAGATGTGACTGCACTAAAACGTGATATCAATCTCCAACTCGACAAAGGTAATCGCGATAATACCCATGCCATTGGTATTGAGATTAGAAGAAAAAGTATTTGACGAATGACGATCGCATATGTGGAGCCCTTGGCATCAAGTGAGTGAATTGAAGAAGCTGAAAAGACCATAATCACACCTAATGTGCTCAGGGCTAGGGTGCTCCCTATTAACATGTAGTACAAATTGATTGGCTTAGTAAAAATATTTTCTTTCGATTTATACTTCATCGGCAACCAGTTTTCTTACCGCAGCAGCGAATCGATCTCCTCTATCAGCATATGAAATAAATTGATCCATGGATGCACAAGCCGGTGCCAATAAAACCGTATCGCCAGATGCGGCAAATTTTTGTGCGGCTTTTACGACACCTTCCATTAGTAAATTGGATAATTCACCTTTTGTGTGGTCTATATCAATTTTTACTATGGGTATTGCAGGCGCAATTTTCGATAAGGCCGACTCAATCAACTTTTGATCTTGACCTATCAAAATAACTGCTTTAATCCGAGCCTTAGTTCGCTTGATAAGCCAATCCATGTCAGCGCCTTTTGCGAGTCCACCAGCTATCCACACCACAGAAAGGTGCGACATTATTGAGGCCGCAGCGGCATGCGGATTAGTCGCTTTTGAATCATCTATCCATGAGACTCCATCCGAATTCAATATTGATTCAATGCGGTGTCGGCCAGGATGAAAATCAATCAGCGCGCTCTGAATGTCTGCATATGAAACATGCACGCTTCGAGCCAAAGCTGCAGCGGCCAGTGCATTTAAAACACTATGCGGCAAAGTCGGTTGAACGTCCTTTAATGCAGCAATCATTGAGGCTTCTTGCGGATCACTCACAAATGCACGATCAACTAGTAAATCTTCCACTACGCCTAGTTCGCCTGGCCCTGGCGTGCCTAATGAGAAGAAACTCTTCGGGCCTTGAAAACCGTTAGCGCGAAGGACAATCTCCGGATCCTCACCATTTAGAATTGCATGTTCTGCGCGATCTAGAATTGAAAACTTTGCATCGCAATATTCCTCAAAACTACCATGCCAATCCATGTGGTCATCAGCAATATTTAAAATAGCCGCACAAACAAATCTAGCTTCTTTCATCCAATGCAGTTGGAAAGATGATAATTCAAGAATCAAGAAATCAAATGCTTCGTTATGCGTTACAGCTTCAATAACCGTATTACCTACGTTACCGCATGCAATGGCATTTAAACCAGCACGCTGGAGCATCGCAGCTACCATTTCGACCGTTGTGGTCTTTCCGTTTGTACCAGTCAACGCCAACCATTTTTGGTTTGGACATATCTCTTGCGCAATCCTCCACGCGATATCAATTTCATTGTGAATTTCAATCCCGGCTGCTAAAGCTTCAAGAATTAGCGGGTGATTGCGTTGCCAACCAGGGGAAATGACGACCGCCGAGTAATCAGAAATTTTTATGCTATTCGGATTCAGAACCGAAAAAACGCTGTGTGCATTTGGATTCTCATCAACTATATCGACGAGTGCTCCTTGTGCAATTAAAGTTTTTGCAACCGCATTGCCTGTAACTCCGGCTCCAAGAACTAAAACTCTCTTTGACTCCCAGTTAAGCGACATCGTATCTACTTAACTACCCACTGGGCATAGAAAAGACCTAGACCTAAAGCAACGGAGAGTCCAGCAATTATCCAAAACCTAATTACAATTGTGACTTCACCCCATCCTAAAAGTTCAAAGTGGTGTTGCAGCGGAGCCATCTTAAATACACGTTTGCCACCACTAATTTTGAAATAAAGGCGTTGAATAACAACGGACATCGTAATAATTACAAAGAGTCCACCGAGTGGAATCAGTAGCAGTTCCACGCGCAGCGTTGCAGCTAATCCAGCCAATGCTCCACCCAGAGCAAGCGAACCGGTATCGCCCATAAATATTTTTGCAGGAGATGCATTCCACCAAAGGAAACCAGTACAGGAACCGGCAAAAGCAGCGGCTAAAACCGCTAAATCCAGTGGATCCCGAACCTGATAGCAGCCTGTGCCAGCATTTATTGCACAACCTTGCCCAAACTCCCACACGCCTATCAAAATAAAGGCCAAAAACGTCATAACAGATGCACCGGTTGCAAGACCATCTAAGCCATCTGCAAGATTTACTCCATTGCTCGCTGACATCACCATTAGTACTACCCAAGCAACCGCAATTATTGGACCAAGATATAAAGAGGTTTCACGAACGCCAGAGAGGTAGTATGAAATTGGCGTAAGGGAGGATGTGTCCGCAAAATTAACTCCAAGTCCACCGAAAATTGCAGCTATCGATGCCTGTCCGAAGAGTTTTTGCTTAGCCGTTAAACCTAAGGATTTTTGTCTTGAAACTTTAAGCCAATCATCAATATATCCGAGCGCTCCCAGTGCTATTACTAACCCTAAAACTAGCACCGCAGAAATGGTGAGCGAGTTTTGGGTTGAAAGGTGGGCCGTTAAATATCCAACAAGAGCGGCAGCAATGAGAATTAGACCACCCATAGTAGGGGTTCCTCGTTTTATATGGTGACTACTTGGTCCATCATCACGAATAATCTGCCCATAACCGCGTGTTGCAAGAATCTTTATTAGCCCACGAGTACCGAAAAGTGAGAACAAAAGCGCAACTGCGCCGGAAATTAGGATTTGTTTCATTCTTAACTACTCACTTTAAGCGTCCAGAGCTGGCGTATTTCTTGGGCGAGAAGTTCGAAATGTTCAGCGCGCGAGGCTTTTACTAAAACTGTGTCACCCGGCGCAAAATAATTAACGAAACTTGTGGCATCGGCAATGTTTGCTACATGGTGAAACTTCATAGGACCGACTCCAGTTCCATACTCAGGGGCGTTCACGATTACTAAATGATCAATACCAATCTCAGATGCAAGAGTGCCAATATCTCTACTCGCAACCTCTCCTGACTCGCCGAGTTCATGCATTTTTCCTAGAAATCCCCAAGATTGACCCCCCCGTTCTTGGGCAAAAAAAGCTAGAGAGCGAAGCGCTGCCTCCATTGATGCTGGGTTGGCATTGTAAGCGTCATTGATTAGAAGTAGCCCCTCTAGCTCAACTAACTCCATTCTCCACTTGCTACGTACTTCCGCTGTCGATAAAGAACTTGCGATAAGTTCTAGCGGGAGCGAGAGCGCAGTACCTACGGCAGCGGCAGCTAAGGCGTTTGAAACTTGGTGGGCACCAATTAACCGCATTCCTACTGCATCACGACCTGCTTTTGTCACAAGATCAAAGTGCGGTCTACCTTCGCGAATTTCTACATCTGCCCCACGAACATCAACGTCACTTTTTTCTCCAAATGTAATGACAACGCCATCGTGTAGAGAAGCCATCGCTGGAGTAAATTCATCATAGCTTCCCAAAACTGCAATCCCTTTTTTGCCCAACGACTGAATAAGCTCACTCTTAGTTTCAGCAATCGCGAGCTGTGAACCAAACTCACTAAAGTGAGCGGTACCTACAACCAACACAACTCCTATATCTGGCTTAGCAATTTCACATAATCGCGCAATATCTCCTTTATGGCGCGCTCCCATTTCCAAAATACAGAAACGCGTTCGTTCGTCACACTCAAGAAGTGTAATAGGCAATCCTAAATCATTATTAAATGAGCCGAATGGAGCAACGGTTGGACCAACTGCCGCCAACATATGAGCTAATAAATCCTTCGTACTTGTTTTGCCTTGCGACCCCGTAATTGCGACAACCGATAAGTTGGTCAACTTAGTACGCACAAAGGCGGCAAGTATGGAAGTTGCAGAAATTACATCTTTAACAATTATGCAAGGACCATCGATTAAGCGAGTAGTAAGTGAAAATACTGATCCAAGACGATACGCCTCTGCAACGTATTCATGACCATCACTATTTTCACCCTTTAACGCAAGAAAAAAACTACCTGGTGTTGCCAATCTCGAATCAAACACAGGAGCTTTTGATATTAGTAAGTTAGCATCGCAATGAAGCTTTCCACCTACAAGTAGCGCAATCTCGCCAGCAGTTAAAGTGATCATCTCTTATCTTCAATCGCTCGGGCTAATTCGATGCGATCATCAAAGGCATAAATAACACCATCAATCTCCTGCCCCTTTTCATGACCTTTGCCTAAGATAATTACAACATCACCGGTTTTGGCGTGATTGACGGCGGTTTTAATCGCTAAGCTGCGATCAATGACTACTTGATTCGGTGCTGAAATTTCAATATTTTCTATCATTTGTTTCAGAATTACTTCGGGATCTTCACTTCGAGGATTATCGCTAGTGAAAATTGCTATATCCGCACCATCTCGAAGCGCCATTCCCATTAATGAGCGCTTTGATGTATCCCTATCTCCACCGCAGCCCAAAACCGCGATGACATTTCCATCTGAAATTTCATGGGCGGTTTCGAGGACACGTGCAACAGCGTCGGGAGAGTGTGCATAATCAACTAGCGCAGTGAATTCCTGTCCTAGTCGAACTGCTTCTAGTCGACCTTGCGCTCCAGTTAGTTTCGGAATTATTGCCGCTACATCTATCGGATCGACTCCACTTTCAACAGCAATAGCTACAGCCATAAGCAGGTTGTCATAATTGAATCCACCATGAAGAGATGTCTTGCTCTCTATGAGAATTCCACCGCTTCCCCTAATTGCAACTGAAGCGCCAACATAGTTACGTGTAATCGATACGTAGTGCCAAGTGGCCTTTGAATTAGAACGGGAAAGCGTTATTACTGGAAGTTGAGTTAAATCCGCCAATCTCGCGCCGTATTGATCATCAATATTGATGACGGCAAGATCGGCAAACTCGAAAGTAAAGAGTTCAGCCTTGACTTTAAAATAGATCTCCATCGATTTATGAAAATCCAAGTGGTCCTGAGAAAGGTTCGTGAATCCAACTACGGCGAAGTGGCTTCCTCGTATTCGTTCTAAACTTATTGCGTGACTCGAAACCTCCATGATGATATTGCGCATATGACGTTCTCGCATAATCGCACAAAGCGCCTGTAACTCTGAACTTTCCGGTGTTGTCCTTTTACTCAATAACGCTTCGCTGCCTATCCGAGTTTCCACCGTACCGATGAGCCCACTGTCTCGCCCAGCTGCTTGCATAATCTGGTGCAGTAAAGTCGTCACGGTAGTTTTACCGTTTGTACCGGTAATTCCAACGCTATATAAATCTCGCATAGGTTCGGCATAGAACCAAGCGCTCAACACCCCAGCTGATCGGCGCGGATCTTTACTAATTAGAACTGGCACTCCAGTAATCTTCGATGCCCCTAATGCATCGCTAAGAACTGCAACAGCACCTTTGGCAACTGCATCAAGTGCAAAGTCTGCGCCATGGAAATTCTCACCCGGCAACGCTACAAAAATGTCTCCTGCAACGATGCTGCTACTAGTTTGTGAGACCCCCGTTATTTCAATCGAGGATAGTTCTTTGTGGTTCATCGTTGAAGTTGCGCCAACTATGGTGAGAATTGAAGCAAGATTTTTGCTGAAGTTATTTAGAGGTCTTTGCATATGCCACCTTCTTTGCCACTAAATCTCTTTCCGTGAGTACCACCGGAATAATGGTTGTACCAGTTGGCGCAATGTGTCGACTCTGTAAAACAAAAGACATTACCTGTTTAAAGACAGGGCCGCCAAGTGCACCGCCCCAATGTATTCCTTTAGGATCTTGAATTGTCACGCTGATCACATAGGCAGGTTTATCTGCAGGTGCAAACCCAATAAATGATGCAGTGTAGCCGCGATAGCATCCACACCTATCATCAATGCGCATCGCGGTTCCGGTCTTTCCGGCGACTCGAAAGCCATTTATTGCCGCGCTAGGCGCAGTTCCTGCAGATGAAACAACACTCTCCATCATTAATCGCATCGCCTTAGCGGTTTCGATACTAACAACACGCTCACTCGTACGACCTTGTGCAGGAGTGTAGTTTCCGCTCGAATCACTCGTGCCAGCAATTACTGTTGGAGAGACTCGTACACCGTTATTTGCAATCGTCGCAAAAATACTCGTGGCCTGCATCGAGGTTAAGGAGTATCCCTGACCAAATGCGACCGTTGGAGCAGTTGTACCTGACCAATCGGCTACTTCAGGCAGAATTCCTCGGGATTCACCCGGAAGCCCCGAACCAGTTTTAACACCAACACCGAACTTCGAAAGATAGTTAAAAAGTACTTGGTTTGGTAGGAGTTCACCAATCTTTATCGTGCCAGTATTGCTGGAAACCGCTAAAACACCCGAGGAAGTCAGACGCTGAGTGGGATGTTTTTCATGATCACGGAAAACCTCATTAGAACGCTTAAGGGTATAAGGGATCGTAAATACTGTTTCGGGAGTTATTTTTTTCTCTTCCAAAGCCGCGGCAACTGTCATGACTTTTCCTGTTGAGCCAGGTTCGTAAACATCTTGAACGGATGGATTTCGCATCGCAACGAGGGAAACTTTAGATGTGTGATTTGGATTAAAAGTAGGAGCTGTAGCATGAGCTAAAATTTCACCTGTTGCAGGATCCATAACAATGACGGTCCCACTTATAGCTCTAGATGATTTAACGGCGTCAGAGATTGCCTTGGACGCCACCCACTGAATATCACGGTCAATAGTTAAACGCACCGACGTTCCTGCCTGTGCTGGAATTATTTCAGACTGGGATCCCGGAATTTCGGCCCCATAGCCATTGGCGTAGGAGTATTTGCCATCAACTCCTGAAATTATCGAGTTCATGCTGGATTCAAGACCCGTTGCTCCTACTCCGCTGCGATTAACAAAGCCAACAAGAGAGGCTATGAGTGAACCGGAGGGATATTCGCGAATGTAGCTACGCTCTGGATAAAAACCAATGATGCGATCCGGACTCATCGCTGGAAATTTTTCATTAAAAGTTGATATCTCTAAGCTCAATTTCTGCCAGATTGCAGGTTTAGCGTTTTCAAAGACCATACTCCATTTACGATTACCGGTAATGCTTGCTTCAACTTCTGCAACAGTTAAACCTAAAATTGGTGCAACAAAACTTGCTACACGTGAGGGATTTGTAATCTGTGTTTGATCGACAACAATGCTTGTTGCCGCCACACTTCGAGCGAATGCAACGCCATTAACATCGGTTATTTCACCGCGTGGGGCCAGGAGGGAGCGAGTATTTTCCATTTCATTAACTGCGCGCAATCGATAGTCCCCAGCTTGTAAGGCTTGGACTTGGACAAGGCGGACTCCAAACAAAAGCATGAAGACAGTAATTACAAGTACTAAGAGTCGAATGCGGCTGTGCGCAAGGGCAAAATTACCCATTTCTCACACTCTGCGATTCAATACTTTCTGCATCTAAGTTTAAAAATACTGGAGATTCTGAAGGTTTCATTCCAAGTGCGGCAGCGGATTGAGCAAGTGCCTCTGGGGATGATTGAGCATCAATTTGACGTGCGATCGCCTCGCGCTGATCACTGACCATCTTTGCTTCCAGTTTAAGGTGCGTCAGTACAAAAGCATCCTGTGCTAAAAGTGTATTTATAGTAAGGAGTAGGAGTAGGCCAGTCACCCCTACAGCGGAAACAAAAATTGCAAAGAATTTTCTGTCTGCCTGTGCGCTAGGAGAAATATCAGGAACAAGTTTTAAGGCTACTTCCGTCGATTTTTGTGCAAACTTTTCTCGTGAACGAGTAACTGCCGTTGCCGTCAATGCCATTATGCAGCCACTCTTTCTATAGCCCGCAGACGAACCGATGCCGAACGTGAATTCTCTTCGAGTTCTTGAGCATCAGGTGTTTCGCTTCCGCGAAAGACAAGCGAAAACTTAGCTGCTAATTCAGGTAGCTCGAATGGAAGTTCTCGAGGTGTTCCAGATTTTGTCGATTCAACAAAAAGATCTTTCACAATTCGATCTTCAAGAGATTGGAAGGACATAACGACAAGTCGTCCTCCGACGCGGAGCAATTTTAGTGCTACTGGCAGAGCTCGAGTTATCGCACCAAGCTCATCGTTGGTTTCTATGCGAAGGGCTTGAAATGTTCGCTTAGCTGGATTGCCACCAGTACGGCGAGTGGCTGCAGGTATAGCATTCTTGACCAATGTTGCAAGCTGGGTAGTTGAATTAAGTGGTGCTTTTGCACGTGCTTTTACAATCGATTCAACTACGCGAGTTGCAAATTTCTCTTCTCCATATGAACGCAGAATACGAACCAATTGACCGGGTTCGTACGTGTTGATGATTTCGGCGGCAGTTAAACTTTGGCTCTGATCCATTCGCATATCAAGTGGAGCATCATGTGAATATGAAAAACCACGATTAGTTTCATCCAACTGCATTGATGAAACACCAAGATCGAAAAGTGCACCATCAATTTGTGTATAGCCGAATGATTCAACAACACTGCCAATTGAATCAAAGCTGGCATGGGAAACATGTAACCGATCGGAGAATGCCGCTAGTCTGTGAGTTGCTTTAGCCAATGCATCTTGATCGCGATCAATACCAATTACTGTTAGTGCTGGAAACTTTTCTAGCAATGCTTCAGTGTGTCCGCCTAGACCTAATGTCGCATCAACAATTACTGGATTCTCTGTCGCCATAATTGCAGGTTCGAGGAGTTCGATACAACGATTTCGCATTACAGATATGTGTTCGTTTTTATCAATCATCACTCCCCCTTTACTTGAAATTAATTTCTACTTACATTTTCTGTTTTCAACTCTCATCTCTGGTCACCGCCGGCCGACGGATCTGTTTAGTATCGGCGCCGGGGAAGGGGCGCCGATACATTCGAAAGGTCGGCGGTGGCCACAGATGAGAGTTAGTTAGAACAAACCTGGAAAGACCTCCTCAGAAACATCTGCAAAGCTCTTTTCGCGATCTGCTAAATACTCATTCCAAGATTTTGAATCCCAAATTTCAACACGTGTGTTTGCGCCGATAACAACGCAATCCTTTTCAAGTCCGGCATATGTACGAAGATTTTGCGGAATTGTTATGCGACCTTGTCGATCAGGTATCTCATCGTGCGCGCCGGCAAACATCACTCGGCTGTAATCGCGAGCTGCTTTAGCAGTGACTGGCGCTTGTTTTAACGTCTGTGTTATAACTTCAAATTCACTCGATGGAAAAACATAAAGGCAACGCTCTTGACCTTTAGTAATGACTAAACCAGATGCCAACTCTTCACGAAATTTTGCGGGGAGAATGAGCCGACCTTTTTCATCCAGTCGTGGTTCATGGGTACCAAGAAACATATGTACCCCTTCCCCAAGGTCGTCCGCCGCATTAGACTTCGGCTTAGTTCCCCACTTTACTCCATTTTCCTCCTTTTCACACCACTTTCAGCTAAATATTTACTCTTCTCACCCACATTGCCCCACTCTTCAGGCATTAAAAATGGCCCCCCTAAGGGAGGCCATCGCATCGGAGCTAGTACTTACTGCTTATTACGCTCATCCCAGCGCTCTTCAAGGCGTGAACCAAGACCAGTTTTTTTGCGAGCGCCTTTTATGCCAGAGCTGCGTGTTCCCACAGAGGAGACAATTGCAATTACTCCAGTAAGTGCAATTAAAAAGCCAAGAACTCCAACGGGTGTCGTTTTGGCCACTAAGCCAGCAAAGAGTGTGGCGGTTCCACTGAGAATGAGAGCGGCACCAATTAGAGTACGCGTCCGGCGCGGCGGCCGAGCTTCACCAGATAAGGCTGAAAATAGGCGTGGATCCTCAGTTAAAAGGGCAGCTTCCATCTCTTGGAGCATTCGCTTCTCATGATCAGACAGGGGCATATGGCCATAATAGAGAATTTTTCTTAACGGTGCTACTTATTCATTCTCTGTTGAGGCTGGTTTAATTAATCGGGCTGGACGCACGCTCCCTGCACCAAATCGAGCCCTTGCACGGTCAATAGCACCATCGGCCTGGCGCCAACCACTCTCCCGCGCTCCTAATACCAACTGCTCTGGAGCACCCCCGCTTAGATTCTCAAGGCTGACTCCGACTAATCGAAGGCGAGCCCGGTCGATTTTGAGCGCTTCATAAAGGGCCTTTACAACTTCATAAATCTCATGTGTTCCATTTATCGGAAGGGCAAGTGTTTTAGATCTATTAATAGTTGAAAAATCGGCAAAGCGCACTTTAATTGAAATAGTTTTAGTAAAGAGCTCTTTATCGCGAAGTCTCGCTGATGCTCGTTCGGTTAGGCGCAAAAATTCAGTCAAAATTTCAGCAGGGTTATCTAAATCGCGGGCAAAAGTTTCGGCCGCGCTAATACTCTTTTCAGCATCATG
>CAYGHJ010000011.1:0-22135 GCA_964349605.1 uncultured Candidatus Planktophila sp.
AATCCATCGGCCGCACGTGGTTATTCTACCTTTGAGAGCAGATATGGCGAAATCAAGTTCTAACAAGCCAATTAAAGCAGGCTTAGATAGCCTAATTTCATGGACAAAACAACTTCAATACAGAGTTTACGTAAAGTAAATGTATTTGCAGGAACTCTTCATCTTGCACAAATGATCGCAGTTCTTGCATTGAGTAATGATTTCTCTTTACCAATTACCGCCACGTATATGTCCGGGCCACCGGGCTCAACTTTTGCAGCACCGGTAACCCTCTTTGATACCCCAGTCGGTTTAACGGTAGCCATTTTCTTAGGAATATCTGCACTTGCCCACTTTATTGTCGCATCTCCCAAGTTCTTTGAGCGATACAGAGCGGGTTTAGCTCAGCAACGAAATTATTTCCGATGGGTTGAATACTCTGTCAGCTCATCAATAATGATTGTTTTGATTGCTCAAGTAACTGGCGTATCCGACATTGCAGCGATAATTTCAATCTTTGGTGTTAATGCCGCAATGATTTTCTTTGGTTGGTTACAAGAAAAATATGAAACTCCTGGTAACGGCGGCTGGTTGCCATTCATTTTCGGTTGCATTGCTGGAATCGTGCCGTGGATTGTCCTTTCCTTCTATGTCTTTTCAATAGGAGGCGTAGGCGATACGAGCGCACCAACTTTTGTTTACGGCATAGTCTTTACAATCTTCCTTTTCTTCAACTCTTTCGCAGTTATGCAATGGCTTCAATATAAGAGAATTGGTAAGTGGAGTGATTATCTCAAAGGCGAACGTACCTACATAACTTTGTCACTCATTGCCAAGTCTGCTTTAGCTTGGCAGGTCTTTGCTAACACATTGATTTCTTAGTCACGAGTACCCTGTAACTCTTAATCACTGGGTTGAAGTTCGAAACACGCACAGCTCACCAATTTCTGAGGTTCACATATTTAGGCGGTGCGAAATCTCATTTAAAAAGAGCTTGAGGGATACTCCACAAGCGCTAATTTCTTTAACTAGATCGTACTGGAATCCAAACCCAGGAGCAGGAATGGCGTGGTAATTCCATTGTTTAAAAGAACCTGAAAGACTAGTGTTATTAATAGGGAAGGCTTTGCTAGTTCTCAAAGGAGGTTCATTTAATGCAGATTTGGATGTGGCTTCTTGCCGCGGGAGTATTGCTTGTTGTAGAGATGTTGACCGTGGATTTGCTTTTCGCATCTCTTGCCTTCTCGGCCCTTCTTGCAGCTGGTGCTCATTGGCTTGGTTATGGAGTTGTAGTTCAAGGTGTTGTCTTTGGATTCGGAGCTGCGGGTTCGCTACTGTTTCTGCGACCAATCGCCCTTCGCCATCTGAAAAAGAAGTCTGCAGATCAGGCAACTAATGTAGAAGCGTTAATTGGTGCGACGGCGGTTGCTTTATCGGTTGTAACGCAGAACCAAGGAATGGTAAAGCTAAATGGTGAAACGTGGAGCGCTCGTAGCAATTCAGGTGAGATTAAAGATGGAGTACAAGTCGAAGTAGTTGCCATTGAAGGCGCAACTGCAATTGTTAAGCAGAAAGGGTAAGTAGAGATGGTTTCATATGGAGTTTTAGCTCTGCTCATTATTATCTTTGGCGTCGTTCTCTCGCGAGCGATTCGAATAATTCCGCAGGCAAGCACAGGCTTAGTAGAGCGCTTAGGCCGCTACCATCGAACTATAGGTGCGGGTTTAGCAATCATTATTCCATTTATTGATCGATTAAAGCCGCTGATTGATATGCGTGAGCGCGTGGTCTCGTTTCCACCTCAACCAGTGATTACTGAAGATAACTTAGTAGTATCAATCGATACCGTAATCTACTTTCAAGTCACTGATCCAAAGTCTGCAATATATGAGATTGAAAACTATATTCAGGGTATTGAACAACTAACCGTCACAACACTTCGTAACGTTGTCGGTAGCTTGGATCTAGAGGCAGCGCTTACCTCCCGTGATTCCATTAATACCGCGCTTCGAGTCGTTCTTGATGATGCAACCGGGAAATGGGGAGTGCGTGTTAACCGCGTTGAAATTAAAGCTATTGATCCACCACCGAGTGTGCAGGAGTCGATGGAGAAGCAGATGCGAGCCGAGCGCGATAAGCGTGCAGCAATCTTGACCGCTGAAGGTGAAAAGCAGAGCCAGATTCTTACCGCAGAGGGTGCACGTGCAGCAGAGATTTTGCGTGCGGAGGGAGATGCCCAGGCCGCAGTTTTACGCGCAGAGGGAGAAGCTGCAGCGATAAAGAAGGTCTTTGGCGCAGTTCACGAGGCAAACCCTAATGAGAATGTTTTGGCATACCAGTATCTGCAACAACTTCCTGTGATTGCAAATGGCACTGCCAGCAAGATTTGGGTAATCCCTGCCGATTTAAGTGGTGGAATGGCACAAATCATGAAGGCCTTCAAGGGTAGTTAACTCCCGCTTGCCGGGTCTCAATGTGAAAGTTCGACAATCACCTTAAACAAGGCATGCACATCATCTTCGGTGGTTCTGAAATTTGTGAAACAGGGACGCAACCAGGTTTGCCCATCTATTTGGGCAGGGGAGATATAGAAGCGCCCATCATCAATTAACTTTTTGCATAGAGTTGCATTTAGTGAACTTACATCCATGCACCCCGACGGTGCGTATTGCAAAGGCACAATCGATAACTCTGGTGGATATGGCAAAACATTAAACTCTGGATGCTCTTTAGCAATTCTATAAACCATTTGCGCGAGATCGCTATTAGTTTCAATAGCGCTCCTAAAAGCATCTGCTCCATGCGTCTTGAAGGCGAGCCATAGTTTTAAAGCCCTCAAGGGTCTTGAGTATTCAAGCGTGTAATCAACTGGATTTGGTTTCTTGTCCTCATGAGGCATGTACGCCTCTTCATGTGAAAAAGTATCGGAGAGTGATTTTAAATCTTTAACCAGTAGTAAAGAGCAAGACTTCGGAACGAAAAACCATTTGTGTGCATCGATAGTAATGGAGTTGGCGAGATGTAATCCTTTAAATAACGGTGCCTTCTTCGTTCCTGCAGCTGGAATACCATAAGCGCCATCAATATGGAGCCAAATCCCAAAACGCTTTGCAATACTGGCTATCTCGTCTATGGGGTCAATTGCGCCAGTTAATGTCGTACCCGCTGTGGCGATAATAGCCACTGGAGTAACTCCATTTTCAAGATCGTTTTCAATTGCTAATTCAAGCTCACCGCTTTGCATTCTGTGATGGATATCGACATTAATTAGCCGAACTGCATTTGAACCAAAGCCAAGAACTTCAGCCGCTCTCATAATCGAATAGTGCGACTCTATTGAGCAGTAAATCGCACTCGCCTTTGTTAATCCCTCTTTCCGAGAGTTCGGTAGGGCTGATCTGCGTGCGGCTGCAAGCGCCGTTAAGTTGCTCACCATTCCACCTGAAGTGAAAAAGCCAAATGGATATGGATAGCCAATAAATTGAGAAACCCATTTGACGCACTGTTCCTCAAGCAAAGTAGCGGCTTTGGTATCAACTGCCTGATTTATGTCATACGAAGATGCAAGAAAATCTGCAATGGCCCCTACCTCTAAACCACTTGAGCCAATGTATGCCAGAAATCTTGGTCTTGATTGTGCGATGGATTTATCTAAAATATCTATACTCTGACCAATTGATGCAGTTGTCTCTGTTCCAAATTGAGGTAAATCTTCAGATAGTAATTCTTTAATCTCCTGGGTAATTTCTGGTTCGTTTTCCCTGGCTCGATCAAACCCTTCCCAAACTGAGACTACTTTTTCCGAGAGAAACGCAAGTACCTCCTTACGGTTAGACCCGATTCTTAATTCATCCATCAGATCCTCATCAATTGCATAGCAATCGCCAGTTGAGCCCGGTGTAAGCGTGTGACCAATTCTGATTGGCGAATGCCTAATTCTTGCGAAACATCAGAAAATGTACGCCTCTCATAAAATATTCCCATTGCCACATCTTTCAGAGGCGTCGGTAGCTCTTCAATAGCTGCTAGCAGTTTTTTGGCTGGAATTTTGGATAAATCAACCGGATCACTCTCCTCATCAAATGAGATGTCTAAATCAAAAAATGAACTCACCGTTCAACCTTTCCCATTACTTAATGATTTCTTTTCGCATCTCGTTGATTTTTCCTTTCATACCTATCCCTGCGACTGCTACTAATGCACCCTCTCTCAAATAAGCGAAAATGAACTCCTCACTTAGATTACCCTCTAGAAGCTTAATTTCATCGGCCAGGCGTGGTTCTCCAAAAGACAATATACTAAATTCAAATTGGTCGCTCCAAAATGTTGGAAGAGGATTAAATCCTTCCTCGCTTTCAAATCCCTTAATTGCCCCCGGAACGACTTGCCTGACTATCTCTCGAGCGGTCCGCCTGCTACTTTCTAGGGGAATGTTCCAGTGCTCAATACGGCGTGGCGGCAAATCAAACTTTACATATGGAAAACGTGCAATATCGCCAACCGCAAATAACTCCGCGACAAATTCTCCACTATTTTTTACAGCTTGCAGAGAAGAGTTGGTCAAAAGGCCGTCGGTCAAATTAAGATCATTTCCTCCGAGCCACTCAACATTAGTATCAGAGCCAATGGCTTCAATAAGAATGTCACAATCCAAAGAGTCACCATCATCAAGAATGACTGCTTTTATTGCGGTTTCGCCAACTAAATCAGAAATCCTTCTATTGAGATAAAACTCGATACCTTTAGCTTCATGTCTGCGGCGGATCTCCTCCCCAAAATGCTCTCCTAAAATGAGGGCCAAAGGAATATCTTCAAGGGCAACTATTTTTACTCGGCAGCCTAACCCCGTTAAGGTTGCAGCGACTTCAAGACCAATAAAACCAGTTCCAAGAATGACGACATCTTTGCCTGGCTCAACTGCTTGGCGAATCGCCTTGGCATCATCAAAAGTACGAAGTGAAAATCTTCCGCCCTGCAAATTATTTGGAAAAACAAGTTTTCTCGAACGCAGCCCAGTTGCCGCAACCAAAAAGTCATATTCAATAACTTTGCCTGATTGCAAACCCACGTTTCGTTGCTCTAGTCGCAACTGTTCAACTTTATCGCCCAAAGAGAATTCGGCTTTTAACTCATCGTTATTGACTGGAAAGGTTACTTGGGCAAGCTCTTGATTGTGAGCCATCAGACTCTTTGAGAGCGGTGGTCTGTTATATGGCATATACCCTTCGCCTCCAAGAATATGGATTTGCCCCGAATATCCATATCTTCGAAGCGACTCTGCAGTTCTCAGACCACCCATACCCGCTCCGACGATGAGCGTCCTAAGCGATGAATCGTTATTCGAATTCACTATTCAAATACTTGAATCGCTTGCATCGGACAAATATCGGATGCGGCCTTCACGTTATCTCTTTCGGAATCATCTGCTGAGGCAAGATATTCGAGTTTATCGTTCTCGTTCAACTTAAAAATCTCAGGAGCTTCGTAAACACATTGACCGTAGTGTTGGCACTTGTCCATGTCTACCTTAATTGTGATCATTGATTTCCTTTACTGTTGAAGGGTATAGATCTTTAGAAGGAGTTCTGATTCCACGAAACTCCCAATCTCCGCCTAACGCCGTCGAAATAACCTCTTCACTCTCGGTAGGTTGTGCCCCAACTTCCTCTCGAATTGTGTGCCCCTCAACAATTCGATTAGTTAACTTACCTAGTCCTTCGACCTCAACTTCAACGACATCTCCGATATTGACGGGGCGCGAATTAGCTGGAGTTCCAGAGAAAATAATATCTCCTGGCGACAAAGTAATAGTTCTTGCAATATCTGCTACTAGATAGTGCATGTCCCATTCCATATTATTAGTATTGTCATCTTGTTTTAGAACACCATTAACATAGGTCCTTATATATTTATTATGGAAATCCCAATCTGTAACTAATCCAGGACCAACGGGTGCAAGAGAATCAGCGCCCTTAACCCGAAGCATTGAGCCGGCATCAGTATCGCGGAAATCATGTAAGCCAAAATCATTTCCAATACTGTAGCCAGCAATGTACTTATGAGCGTCAGCAATTGATATGTCCTTACACGTTTTACCAATTACGATCACAATCTCACCTTCATAATTGAGCCATTTGCATCGTTTAGGGCGAACAACATCGCCATTGTGAGAATTGAGCGCCGTTATTGGCTTATGAAAATATGTTGGCGCTGCTGGAAGTTTAGTGAGAAACTCTTGTGTCCGACTGTCGTAATTAAGGTGAACTGCAATGATTTTAGTCGGTTCGCAAGGAGGAAGATGTACTGCATTTTCAATCAAAACACTTCGTCCATCTGCAGTTCTCAGTGAATCTCCAGAACGCTGAGCCACAACTGCTTCACCATCTAGAAGAATTCGTCTTATTTCATTCACGGGATAACTCCAAATCTCTTGGACGAGCGAATCCATTTTCTGGCTCCGGGAAGTAAACATGTACTTGTCCAGTACCTATAGAGTTTTCATATTCGCTATATAAGACACCCTTGGCGGTATTGCCGCCTTCACCCAAAGCTCCAGCCATGGCCAAGTAATGAAAGAATCCGGCTTCTGGTTTGTACTTTTTGAATGTTTCGAAATCATTAAGAATTGCTTCGTGATTACCTTCTTTCATCCACTCTAAGACCTGGAGATCGTATAAATAGGCCTCTTTGCTGTAAATGTGAATGGGGTTGCTCGCCTCATGTTTTCTTAAATCACGGAGTTTATGAAACGTGTGAGAAAGTGCACCGGAGGCGATTATGAAAACTTTGCGATCGGAATCACGAATTGCCTCTCCCAGTGCTCTGCCGGCACGAATGAAATCTTCAGGTGTGCCTGTTTGGCAAACAGAGATACTAATCCAGCGTTTTTCATCTAACCCTCTTCCAAGATAATGCCAGAGATTAACCGTCGCATAAAAGATTGGAAGGTGCGGATCGGAAATTGGAGTTATCCAAGTACCATTTTTTTCATCGTACTTAGCTATCGCCTGTGCTAATTCAGGATCACCTTTCATTGCATAAGGAACCTGCGACATGCCCCGTGGTAGTTCTTCAGAGGTGAATAGTCCTGAGCGCTCAGCCGCAGAAGTCACGACAAACTCAACAGTTGTCGCCCAATGACTGTCTAAGACAACAACTGTGTCGTAATCCAATGTTTCAAAAACATCTTTCCGAAGTTGCTTTAAACCTGGAACTAGGCTGATCTCACTTCCTTCATTGAGATCCTTGCGAACTGCCTCTGGCAACATAATTGTTGGAACGTGCGCAAGCAATGCTGCACCGACTACATGCCCCATTTATCAGTCCCTCCATCCAGCTGGTGATATAACAGTATTCTTAACATCAGCATAGAAATCAAATGACCACGTTCCACCGTCGCGGCCAATACCAGATTTCTTAGAACCTCCAAAAGGAGCTCTCAAATCCCGTACGAAGAAACAATTTACCCAAATAGTTCCAGCAACCAAATTCTTTGTAACTCGCGCTGCATGTTCTCGATTACCCGAAACAACCACTGCTGCTAGTCCAAATTCAGTGCTATTGGCCATATCGATAACCTCCATATCGCTGGAGAATTTCTGCATGCAAAGTACTGGACCAAAAATTTCTTGAGTGAGAATCTCGCTACTACTTTCAGGTTGCACCACAAGAGTTGGTCTGAAATACAACCCTCCCAACTCAGAATTTGGGCCGCCTCCAAATACAATATTCGCGCCCTCTTCCTTAGCACGAGCCACAAATCCAGCGATTTTATCAAAGTGGGCCTGATGAATCTGTGGTCCAATATTCGTTCCTTCAATGCGAGGGTCACCCTGTTTTAGATTTTTAACCTTCTCATAAAAGAGGCGACTGAACTCACTTTCAACGCTTTCGTGGACCAATATGCGAGTTCCCGACAAACAAACTTGCCCAGCATTGTCATACTGCTCGAGAGCTATATCAGTTGCAAGCTCTAGGTCAGCATCTTCTAAAATAATGAGTGGGCTTTTGCCACCCAATTCAAAAGTTACTGGCGTTAAGTTTTCCGCAGCAGCCTTTGCAATAATTTTTGCGGTAGGTACCGATCCAGTAAAAGAGATTCGAGATATATCTGGATGCGCCGTCAAAATTGCGCCAGCTTCAGCGCCAAATCCGAAAACAACGTTGAACACTCCAGCGGGTAATCCAGCTTTTAATGTTAAGTCAGCAAAAAAACTTGCGGTGAGCGGAGTCCATTCAGCAGGCTTTAAAACTACGGTATCGCCAGCTGCTAGAGCTGGTCCAATTTTCCATGTTGCTAACATTAAGGGTGCATTCCACGGAGTGATTAGTGCCGCTACTCCTGACGGATCCCATGAGACATGATTAGTGTGCCCTCTAGTTTCAAATACATCGTGCTTTAATCCATTCACTGCCCAATCTGCAAAAAATCTAATGTTGGCGGCAGCTCTCGGCATTACACCCAACCTGTTCGAGCGAAGTAATGATCCATTATCTAAAGTTTCGATTTGGGCAAGAATTTCAACGTTCTCTTCAATTAATTTGGCGAGTTTTTCAAGCTTTTCACTACGACCGATTGGACCGAGATCTCTCCACTCTGGAAAGGCAGATTTCGCGGCAGATACCGCTGCATCGACTTCTGATTTACCACCCCGAGCAAAATTGCCTAGAAAACTTTCATCGATCGGAGATCGGTTTTCATATGTTTCCTTGGACGAGATGCGTTTTCCGCCAATAAAGTGACGGGTATCAATCAACACTCCCGCAATCTCTACTGTGTCCATAACTTCTCCCCGCCGGACGATAAGACTCAAGAGTCTATGTGATAGTGGTACCCAAGGTTTTGACTTAGATTACCCTCTTATTTTCCAAAATGAAACGGTGATGAGCAGGTCGACCGAATAGTTCGGCTGGCCGCTGGCGAGATTTTCTCATATCTACACTTTTGCTTGACCGCTAGTTATACTCATTTTCGTTCGCATCCTAATGATTGGATTCAAAATGGAAAATCAATCTGTCAATATGTCAGATTTAAATTTGTTTGAATCAGGTGCTCCTTGGCAAATTTTTGAGAATCTGCGTGCTCAAGAACCAATTCACTGGAGTGATGAGGAAGCTCCCAACCATGGATTTTGGTCATTAACGAAATACCACGATATCGTTTCAGTGCTTCGTGACCCGAACACATTTACTAGTGAACGATTCACTAATCTAGAAGAGGTAGATAGCGAACAAGAGGAAGCTAGACGTTCGCTCTTAGAGACCGATGGCACTAGACATCGAGCATTGAGACAGTTATTACAAGGTCAATTTACTCCCGGTGCAGTGGCAAACTACGAAACTTTCTTGCGAGGATTGACCGCTACAACTTTGGATAAGGCATTCGCTCTGGGCGAATTTGATTTTGTTAAAGAGATTGCTGCTGACTTTCCGATAAATGTTTTGGCACGTTTGCTTGATGTGCCTGACGAAGACACTAAAAAACTTATTGACTGGGGCAATCGAATGATCGGCTTCGACGACCCTGAACATGCAGATATCTTGATTAGTAACCCGGAGAGCGAAAAATACCGACTAGTTCCGTTTCGTTCGCCAGCAGCTCTTGAAGTCTTCTCATATGGCGATGCACTTGCAAAAGATCGTCGTGGAAAAAATGGGACTGACTTAGTTTCTGTTTTAGTAAATGGAGAAATGCGAGATGGAATTCCTCTCTCTGAAAGGGATTTTCATACCAATTTCCTCTTGCTTGTAGTTGCAGGGAACGAGACAACTCGACACACTATTTCGCATACTATGATGAATTTAATAAAACACCCTGCTCAATTGCAAAGGCTCCAAGAAAATCCGGATCTAATACCATGGGCCGTCGAAGAGTTCCTTCGTTACGCCAGTCCTGTCTATCATTTTCGCCGTACTGCAACTAAAGAAGTCCATATGCACAACAAGGTTATTCATGCCGGCGATAAAGTGGTCACTTGGTTTGCCTCTGGAAATCGAGATGCAGAGATTTTCGAGAATGCTAATGAGTTTGATGTGACAAGGAACCCCAATGAACATATGACTTTTGGTCGCGGAGGTCCTCATATGTGTCTTGGAAACGCATTAGCTCGTATCGAACTGCGAGTTATGTTTGAAGACTTAATAGCTCGAATCGATACGATGGAGATTACTAGTGAAATAGATTATTTGCGGTCGAATTTTGTTCATGGTGTGAAGAGAATGCCAGTCAAGGTAAATCTTCGCTAGTGAAACTAATATATACATACTCAAATTAGTTTTGCGACCTTGGATAGAAATGTATCAATCAAGTCAAAAGTTTGTAATCGTGATGCCGATTCAAGAGTTTTGGTCTGAGCTAACATAGCATCTGGACTTTGGCCATTTGCTATTACTAACTCGTTGCCTCCCATCGTTAACCACCCCGATAGTGAATCAGAAGTAACCTCTGGGTGAAATTGAACTGCAAGTGAATTATTAATAATAAATGCTTGCGATGCATTGGGATTTCTTGCAATCTCTTTAGCACCTGGCGGAAGTTTCCAACGATCATAGTGAAACTGAAACCACGGACCTTCTGAAATCATCGAAGGATCATCACTCCATATGCTCTTCCAGCCAATTTCACATTCTGGCGCAGGTGCCACTGAGCCGCCCATAGCCCTAGCAATTAACTGACCACCAAAACAAATACCTAGAACTGGTCTATTTGACTCTACGATATTTTTTATCCATTCAAGCTCCTCAAGAAGCCAATTTCCAATGCAGGAGTCGTCCCAAACCCCCCAAGGCGCTCCAAGCGGAATAACTAAATCGTACTTATCCGAATCCGGAAAATTAAAAGTGACATTTGGAGAGTTGTGATTGTCTTGCGTTACAACAACCTCTTCTATGACTTCAAAGCCATGATGCCTCAGTCGCTCGGCTATTGGGCCAGGAGGAGAGATATGGTCATGTTCAATAATTAAAGCCTTCAGGTTGATTACCTCTCTCTAGCAAAATGAATAGTTTTGGACTTAGAATTGCTAAAACTTCCTCAAAGCATTTGTAGTATACCGTTTGTATCACAATCATGAGTCGGTTATTTTAACAGGGAGCAGCTATGTCAAATGAGATACATGAGATTCGGGAGAGACTAGAAAAAGAAGGACTAGATATTCTGCGAGTTATGTTCGCAGATGTACTCGGTACAACTCGATCAAAATTTGTCTTAACATCTGAATTGGAAAGAGGAGTAAAACACGGCCCTGCTTTTTGCCAAGGAGTTTGGGTTACCACTAATCGTGGCGGTGTACTTGATGCTGGAAATATCATAACCGATGGTTTACAAGATTTTATAACCAAGTTGGATCCGAAAACAATTAAGAACCTCCCATATGAACCTGGAATGGCATGTGCAATTGTTGATGCATATCATCCTGACTGGTCAGAAAATCGCTTTGCTCCAAGAACAGTTTTAAAAAATATCATAGCTGAGTATGCAAAAATTGGTCTTGCCCCTGTTGTTGGACCTGAACTTGAATTTTATATTGCAAAAATGATTGATGGTAAATATTCGCGTGCGCATGAAAATCTCGGCTTAGTTTATACAACTGGTCCAATGGTTGACCCAGATGGAACTTTCCTGCGAATAATTCGCGTATTGGATGCAATGAATATTGGTGTCGTTGCGGCTAATCATGAGTTTAGTCCAAGTCAATATGAAATAAACCTTTGGCATTCTGGAGCGCTCGATGCCGCCGATCGTACTTTTATTTTCAAAACTGCAATAAAGGAAATGGTGCTAAAGGAAGACAAGATTGCAACATTTATTGGAAAGCCTTGGTCTGACGAAGGTGGTAGTGGATTTCATTTACATTTCTCGGTTGAGGATATTAAGGGAAATAATGCTATGCATGACGGTAATGGTGCCCTTTCTAATATCGCCCAACACATGATTGCAGGCATTTTAGAGAATGCGGCAGCAATTACCGCGCTATCTAATCCAACTGTCAATGCTTTCAAACGGTTAGGACCAGATACTTTGGCGCCTTATCGAGCAAACTGGGGATTTGATAATAGGAGTTGCATGGTTCGCATTCCTCCAGAGCGCGAAGCTGGAACTCGCTTAGAGGTGCGGGTCGGAGATGGCGCAGCTAATCCATACTTGATGATTGCAGTAATTCTTGCAGCCGGACTTGATGGAATCAACCGAAAATTATCTTGTCCTGATCCTGCAGTCGGCCTTGCTTATGACAATGAGTTGGCCCCTGTTTTGCCGATGACATTGAAAGAAGCACTTGAGGCATTAAGTACCAACGAAAACATTAAGGCATATCTATCTTCAGAGTTAGTTGAGACATTTCTTGCGCTAAAATTCGACGAAATTGAACGATATGAGAATACCGTTCCTGATCCTCTAACTCGAGATGTTACTCAATGGGAACACGATGAATATTTATTGCGATTCTAATGCCATTAGGCTTTAGAGTTTGATTTATCCATTAGTAATTTTCCGCCATTAAAAGTTACTCCCACCTCACGGTAGTAGCCTCCAATAATCTCTTCTATTGGAAGTATCGAAGCTAACTCATCCCATGGCGAATCTGCAAGCTCTAGATCTGCAGTGCCTTGCCATGGTTCTCCTAAATCTAAATCAACTCCACTCATCGTAATAAGTTGATCAAGAGAGTTGCCGAGCCCTGGAGTAATTGATGGGACCCATCTGTTATGCAACATTGGATGGCCATTAACAAAACCATTGGTTTTAGATGGTCCTATTAAAGTAATTCGTGCCGTAGCAAGTCTGTAATCATAAGCCGATACGCTAGCTCCAAGTTGCGAGCCGGTCTTTAGTTTTGCTGTTGCTTTCCCACGATTGAAAATTCGAGTCACGGCTATAGAACCAAGTTTCTTTGGGTATCCTTGAAACCAGCCACGTGCAATTGCAAAATCTTTAGTGACCCAAATTGCTACGCAGCGACTATAAGTAGTACCTTCATAATTACAGCGCACGACAACAAATGCTTCAAGGTATTGAGAGCGTACTGGATCAAGTAATTCCGCTTTTGACTCTGAACAGCTTTGCCAATCGGCCCAAATAAAAGCCACAGCCCCAGGGTCTTCCTCAGCTAATTCAACTCCTGGGGGAAGTAATGCCTTAATATTTTTTGGATCAGTTCGATATTCGACTGTGATCAAATTACCAGAGTAAAACCAGGGCATTTCAGGAATAATCGCACTTTTCCCGCTTGGCGTCTGAGGCGCAAGAAAACCTTTCAAGCCTGACATTTCTATGCGCTCCCCTTTGTTAATCTCTCAAGAGTCTTCACAACAATTTGAATCTTCAGGATAGCACCCGGAAATCCTTGACATTGCGAATGAAACGCGCGACTCTATGGCAAATCATTTGGACATGAACGCTTAATGAATTGTTAAGGGGAGAGCACATGACTGAACAAAATTCGAAGCTTCGCAAGGGGCGGCTAGGCGTATTTGGAATTGTTTTCTTTGTTGTAGCTGCCTCCGCACCATTAGTTGGAATGACTGGTGCGGTTCCTGTTGCCATGCTATTAGGAAATGGAGTGGCAACACCGGGGGCTTACCTCGCAGCAGGGTTAACTCTTTTAATATTTTCAATTGGATATGCATCAATGAGCCATCATGTAACTAATGCTGGTGCATTTTTTGCATTTGTAGGTAAGGGTTTGGGTATGAGGGCGGGAGTGTCGGCCTCATATGTATCTCTTATTGGATATATAACAATTCAACTTGCAATATATGGCTTCTTTGGTCTTGTAATGAATTTAACCATGGCTGAGTATGGAATTACTCTCAATTGGTACATCTGGGCATTGATTGGCCTTGTATGCACAACTATTTTATCAATTTTAAGTGTAGATGTCGGTGCAAAAATTTTAGGTACGCTCCTTGTCTTTGAAATTCTTTCGCTCCTTGTTACGTCATTTGCCATATTCATCAAGGGTGGACCTGAGTCCTTAAATATTTGGGGATCCTTTAACCCATCTACGGTATTTGCCGGAGGTTTCTCAGGACCGGTCGGAATTGCATTAGCTTTTGCCTTCGCTTCATTTATCGGTTTTGAGGCGACGGCGATATATGGTGAAGAATCTCGGAATCCTAAGCGAGATGTCCCTCGCGCTACTTACTTCTCAATCATCATCATCTCGGCAATCTTTGCGGTCGTTTCATTTGCAATGGTTGCAGGCATGGGTAACTCAAAGTTATTGGATGAGATTGTTAAGCGAAGCTCGATAGATGGTGCACCTCTTGCCGATCCAGCGAATGTTCTATTTTCTCTTTCAGGAGAGTATGTCGGGTCAGGAATTGTTGATTTGATGAAAATCCTTGTTGTTACATCGCTCTTTGCCGGTTTACTCGCCTTCCAAAATGCCGCCAGCCGTTACTACTTTGCGATGGGGCGGGCTGGAGTCATGCCAAGTATGTTCGCAAAAACCAATAAGTGGGGTGCGCCTCAAAACGCATCGTTCGTGACATCTATTATTGCTGCTGCAGTTATTGTAGTTTTTGCCGTTGGCAACCTAGATCCATTTACAAAACTATTTAGCTGGATGAGTGGTATCGCCGTTATTTCGATTGGGGCGGTTGAAATACTTGTCTCGCTAGCTGTCGTTAAATACTTCTCCACTTTAAACAATCAAAACATCTGGAAAACAAAGGTCGCACCGATTGCATCGATCGTACTTCTAGGTGGAGGTCTGTATCTGCTTATGGCTAGATTCAACCTTCTCGCTGGAACTGTCGCAACTGGTGTAGATCCATCACTTCCTGAAAGTGCCTGGAAACTTTCAAGCTTGGGGTGGTTCTTAATTCTTGTTCCTTTCATTGCCATGGCCGCCGGATATATAACCGCGGTAATGTCAAAGAAAAAACATGATTCCCTTACCCAGGATTTCTCTTAACAGAGTTCAAATCTAACCTGATGTAGGAATGGCTAGATCAGGCTGAAAAATACTTAATCGTTTTGAGGAAAACCTAAGTTGATTCCACCGTGGCTTGGATCTAGCCATCGACTGGTGACTACTTTGCCGCGCGTAAAGAAGTGAACGCCTTCGGTACCGTGTGCATGTGAGTCACCAAATAGCGAGTTTTTCCAACCACCAAATGAGTAATAAGCCATTGGAACTGGAATCGGAACATTGATACCCACCATTCCAACTTCAACTTCGCTTTGGTAACGACGGGCTGCGCCACCATCGTTGGTAAAAATCGCCGTTCCATTTCCATATTCATGGTTATTAACTAACGCTAAAGCTTCATCGTATGTATTAACACGGAGAACACTTAGAACTGGACCAAATATCTCCTCTTTATAGATCGACATTTCCGGCGTGACATTGTCGAAAAGAGTTGGTCCAAGCCAGAAACCATCACCAGCAACTTCTAAAGTGCGGCCGTCAACTACAAGAGTTGCACCAGCTTGCGCACCTGCTTCAATGTATGAGGCGACTTTGTCGCGGTGGATTGCCGTAACCAGCGGCCCCATATCAACAGTGTTAGTGCCATCTCCAACGCTGAGACGAGCCATGCGGGATTTAATCCGAGCAACTAGCGCGCTGGCAATTGGTTCGACGGCAACAATCGCAGAGATTGCCATGCAGCGCTCTCCGGCCGAACCAAAGCCAGCATTAATTGCAGCATCGGCTGCTAACTCTAGATCGGCATCAGGTAAAACAACCATGTGATTTTTTGCCCCGCCTAAAGCTTGAACACGTTTGCCAGCCTTTGTACCAGTTTCGTATACGTATCGAGCAATTGGAGTAGAGCCAACAAATGAAATTGATTTAATTCCCTTATGTGTCAGCAATGCATCAACGACCTCTTTATCGCCATGAACAACGTTAAAGACTCCATCGGGAAGACCTGCCTCTTTCCATAACTGCGCCATAAACATCGTCGCGCTGGGATCTTTTTCAGATGGCTTAACGATTACGGTATTTCCGCATGCGATTGCAACTGGAAAGAACCACATTGGAACCATCGCTGGAAAATTAAATGGCGAAATAATTGCAACTGGACCTAGCGCTTGGCGGATTGAATAGACATCAACGCCAGTAGAGACTTCTTCGGAAAAACCACCCTTTAATAGATGTGGAATTCCGCAGGCAAATTCAACGACCTCAAGACCACGTGTAACTTCTCCGGCTGCATCGCTAAGAACTTTTCCATGCTCATCTGTAATAAGTGCTGCAATCTTCTCTTTGTTTTGTTGCACTAATTCTCTGAACGCGAAAAGTACCTGGGTGCGCTTAGTAAGTGAACTATGGCGCCATGTTGCAAAGGCAGTTGTAGCGGCATCAACTGCACGATCAACGGTTGCAACGTTTCCAAATGCGACGGTTTTAGTGACCAAGCCTTGTGCAGGGTTATAAATATCTCCACTGCGTTCTGCTGGTGCTGTATCAAGGGCGCCGTTAATCCAATGCGTAATCTGAACCATAGGTGCAATCTACTTTAGGGCGTTAGAATGGCGCCAATTACACCTAGTTCAAGTTAGAGGCTATTTTCATGAGCGCACCAATCAATGACCCAGCTAAGCAGGCGGCAGTAAGTGCTGCAGACCGCAAATATGTTTTTCACTCCTGGTCGGCTCAAGGGGCGATTTCACCCATGCCTATTGCAAGCGGATCGGGCTCATATTTTTGGGATCATGAAGGTAAGACCTATTTAGATTTCTCGTCACAGTTAGTCTTTACAAACATCGGGCATCAACACCCTAAAGTGATTAAAGCAATTCAAGAGCAGGCCGAAGTTCTTACAACTGTTGCACCCCAGCATGCAAACGATGCACGTAATGAAGCGGCTCAACGCATCGTCGAATTAGCTGGTGACAACTTTGCCAAAGTCTTTTTTACTAATGCCGGTGCCGATGCGATTGAAAATGCAATTCGTATGGCACGCATGCACACGCATAAACATAAAATACTTTCGACCTATCGCTCGTACCACGGCAACACAGGTGCAGCGATAAATGCGACAGGTGATCCAAGAAGATTCCCTAATGAGTTTGCATTTGGTCACGTACATTTCTTCGGACCTTATTTATATCGCACATCTTTTTGGGCACAAGATGAGGCCGAAGAGTGCAAACGCGCTTTAGAGCATCTCGAAGAGACGATTATTTTTGAAGGTCCAAATACAATTGCAGCCGTTCTCATTGAAACCGTTCCAGGTACAGCAGGGGTATTGGTTCCACCTAAGGGTTATCTCGAAGGTGTTCGAGCACTCTGCGATAAGTACAAAATTTTATGGATTGCCGACGAAGTTATGTCGGGCTTTGGGCGCACTGGAAAATGGTTTGCATTCCAACACGAAGATGCTGTGCCTGATCTAATTACCTTTGCTAAAGGTGTTACATCGGGCTATGTCCAACTGGGTGGAGTTGTTATTAGTGAAAACGTCTCTAAGACTTTCGATGAAAAGGTTTTTGCTGGCGGCCTTACATACATGGGTCACCCATTGGCCTGTGCAACGGCCGTTGCAACTATCGATGTTATGAAGGAAGAGGCGATGTTGGAAAACGCCACAATGATCGGTGAGAAGATTTTGGGACCAGGTTTAATTGAGTTAGCTAAGAGGCACCAAGTCATCGGGGATATTCGAGGTGCAGGTGTGTTTTGGGGCATTGATTTAGTCAGTGATCGCGCAACGCGTGCGCCACTTGCGCCATACGGTGCATCAAGTCCGGCAATGAATGAGTTAGTGGCGGCCTGCAAAAAAAATGGCTTGATGCCATTTAATAATTTCAATCGCATTCACTTGTGCCCACCATGCAATATTTCCGTCGAAGATGCACAACTGGGTCTTGAGATGTTAGATAAGGCATTGACTGAAATAGGAAAGTATTACACCGGCGCTTAGTTCAACTAAGGGGTAGTTAAACGTTGAACCTAAATTCAACGACATCGCCATCATGCATGACGTACTCCTTGCCCTCCATACGGACTTTGCCCTTGGATTTCGCTTCGGCCATTGATCCCGCCGCGACTAAATCATCGAAGGAGACTATTTCGGCTTTAATAAAACCTTTTTGGAAATCGGTATGGATAACTCCGGCGGCTATTGGCGCGGTGTCACCTTTATGAATCGTCCAAGCGCGAACCTCTTTAGGTCCTGCAGTCAAATATGTCTGCAGACCAAGGGTGCGAAAACCAACATGTGCCAACGTCGCGAGCCCTGGCTCTTCAAGTCCGATAGATTGTAAAAGCTCGAGAGCATCTTCATCGCTGAGTTCGGCCAATTCAGCCTCAGTCTTAGCATCTAGAAAAATAGCTTCGGCCGGGGCAACAAGGGCCGCTAATTTGGCACGCAAATCGACATCGTTTAATTCGGCGGCATCGACATTAAATACGTAGAGAAATGGTTTTGCAGTTAACAACTGAAGTTCGGCAATTAGAGCTAAATCGACCTTACTGCTAGATAACGGTTTCCCTGAGTTGAGCACAACCTCTGCCTCTTTAACGGCATCGATAACGTGCTGACGTTCTTTGTGTATGCGCGCCTCTTTTTCTAAGCGGGGCAGAGCTTTTTCAATAGTTTGTAAATCGGCGAGCGCTAACTCAGAGTTAATAATCTCCATATCGCTGGCTGGATCGACGCGACCTTCGACGTGAATTACATCCCCGTCGCTAAATACACGGATTACTTGGCAGATTGCATCGGTTTCGCGGATATTGGCCAAAAACTTATTACCAAGACCCGCGCCTTCGGATGCCCCTTTAACGATTCCAGCGATATCGACGAATGAGACGACAGCGGGAAGTAGGGTTTTAGATCCCACGATTTCAGCCAGGACTGTCAAGCGAGAATCGGGTACCCCCACGACTCCAACATTGGGTTCGATCGTTGCAAATGGATAGTTCGCGGCCAGTACATTGTTTTTGGTCAAGGCGTTAAAAAGGGTGGATTTACCCACGTTTGGCATGCCGACGATTCCGATTGAGAGACTCATTAGGGGTAGAGCCTACGCGGAATTGTCGGTACTGCCTGCCACGATTGCCTCATGCCTACATACATAGTGACACTTATCGTCGGCCTTCTTGCCGGCTGTGCCATCGGCTATCTCCTGCGCGCCAACAAATCCGGTAGCTCAGTGGCCGACCGTGCCCTGCTCGATGATTACAAAGCCCAGTTAGCGGCAGAGCGTGAAAAAACTGAATCGAGCGTTAAGTTAAATGCCGAACTCAACGCCGTGAAAGAGTCGGTACAAAAACTCTCAACGCAATCCAATGAGGCTAATCGAATTCGCACCGAGGCCGAAGCAAAGCTCGAGACAACAATTAACGAAATGCGCCGCGCCTCGGAATCTATCTTCGATGAAACTAAAAAAATCGCGGGGGCGTTATCTAATACACAAACTCGCGGAAAATTCGGTGAGGCGCAACTTGAACTATTACTACAAAGTGCGGGTCTGCGCGAAGGCCACGAATACAGCAGACAGAAATCTACAACCGATGCCGACTCTTCCAGAATTCCAGATATCACCGTGAAGATGCCGGGTGGCAGTTCAATATTTATTGACTCGAAGTTTCCTTTTGATCGCTTCCTAGAGGCCTTTGGTACCGAGGATCAAAACCAGCGCGATGAGTATTTAACGTTGCACACTAAAGATTTGCTCAAACACGTCGAAGCGTTAGCAAAGCGCGGATATCATAAATCAGCGGGCTCACCCGATTTCGTTGTGCTCTTTGTTCCATTTGAAACACTTTTATCGGAGGCTTTGCGCATCGAGCCAAATCTACTCGAAAAAGCATTTAAGGTCGGCGTTACTATTTCAACTCCTACATCGATGATGGCATTGCTACGCACTATTGGCTACATCTTCACGCGCAATAAACTCGCTGAAAACGCCGATGAGATTCAAAAGGTTGCTAGTACATTTCTAAAAAATATTACGCTGCTGCATACCAAGATTGTCGCAGTTGGTAAGGCGATTACATCCACGGCTAAGGCATATGAGGATTTAGTTCCAACGGCTGAAAGGACGGTACTTAGTCCGGCCCGCAGGATTCACAACTTGGGTGTGAGTGGAGACAAAGATAAACTCGCAATTGAATATCCCGAAGCACCCGCTTCGGTTCGAGAGTTAAAGAGCGAAGAGATCGGAGGCGATGATGATTTCATCGATGCCGAAGAGATCAGTGAAGAGGAGAGATAAATGAGCCTTTCCAGCAAGATTGCGATTCAAGGACCGGGATTAACGAAGCAGGGCATCATTATTCTGCAAACTTTCTTCATCGGGTTTTTTACTTATATTGAACTCTGGCTGCGAAGTGGCGTTGGTATTATCACTGGCGTAATCATCCTTCTATCTTTTTACGGTGGAATCCGGTTTGGTCGCCCCGGTACAACATATGTTGCAGTTGTTACACCACCGCTAGCTTTTGCCGTTAGCGCGCTCTTCTGGACAATTATCCTAGTTGGCTTTAAGCCATCGCGTGTTGCTATCGATGTCGTTGCAGCCCTTGCAAGTGAAGCGCCATATTTAATTATCGGTGCTCTATATGGCTGGTTTATCTTCCTTAATGCTAAAGCAAAAAAGAGAGCGCCTAGAGCCCGCGGTTAATTAGATAATTTTCCCAAATCGACATTGCGCCTTCAGCATCCATCAAGTCAATCTCAGCTTGAGAGATATGAAGATTCTTTAATAATCTATTCGCAAGCCAAGGTGGAACTGGTTCTCGAATTGCAGAATCTTTAAGGGGCATTTCTCCGTGACCTAAAAATGCAATTACCTCTCTTAAACTTTGAACCTTCTGATTAGGTGCCAATGTATCCAATCGATCTCGCAACTCTTTGTAAATCTTTGAATCCGCACGGGCTCCAATCGCCCAGATTTCAGCAATCTCTATTATTACCGCGCCTAACTCATCAGTGTGCGTTCGCCAAATAATTCTCCAATGTCGATCTCCTACAGTTAACTTCCTCCAACCGATGAAGCCACCAAGTAAAGGATGACCGGCAAATGGATTACGCTCAATTAAGAGAATCTTTTTTAAGACCTGGCGCAATAACTCTTTATTCTTCTTAGATAATCGCAGTAAGTCTTCAATAGCTGGTTGAATAAATTGAACGTGTACAACTGATTCATTATGTGACGGCACGTAAAGTTAGTGCATTCCAGCGTTTAATTCGCTTTCGAGTTCAGCTTCAAGGATTTCTCTATCAAACCCAAGAGATGATATGACCTCATCCAGGGTTGAGCGCTTTCCATCATCACTTGCTAGGCGGGCAAGTACTAATGAGGCGCTTCGCAAATCTCTTTCAAGCTCTTCTAGTTCATCAAAGCGAGAGATTCCAACTACAGCCGCGACCGGAACTCCATGCTTTTCCACGATTAGGGGTTGACCATCGTGTGCTTGGCGCAGAATTGCAGACACCCCGCGTTCAGTAGCTTGGGAAACAGTCAAGGTTTCAAACTGAGTTTTATCCATGAGAAAACTATACAGTTTTCTATATAGATTTCAAGCCAAACACTGGTAACTCTGGATTAACCGTAATTACACCTGCCCCGAGGCTTTGAGATCTTTACGAAGATCGGCGGGAAGTGAGAAGAGCAACGACTCTTGCGTCACGGTCACAGTTTCAACATCCCCGTAGCCTCGCTCGGCCAACCAAGTTAAAACATCATCAACCAAAATCTCTGGCACCGATGCACCACTTGTTAAACCGATTGTCTCAACATCTTTTAACCAGTGCTCTTGAATCTCTTCGGCGTAGTCAATTAAGTGCGACGCCTTAGCCCCATACTCGAGTGCAACTTCGGCCAAGCGCACCGAGTTGGATGAGTTTTGTGAGCCCACCACGATTACTAAATCGGCTTTTGCAGAAATTGCTTTAATCGCCTCTTGGCGGTTTTGGGTCGCATAACAAATATCATCACTAGGTGGATCTTGGATATCTGGGAAGCGCTCTTTTAGAATTGCAACGACCGATAAGGTCTCATCAACGCTCAAGGTGGTCTGCGAAAGCCAGACTAATTTCTTTCCCGGTGTTGGAGCTACGTTTCGTGCGCCATCTAGTCCATCTATAACTCGGACTTGACCCAAAGCTTCACCGGCTGTGCCCTCAACTTCCTCGTGGCCCTTGTGACCAATAAGCAAAATCTCAGCATCCTCTTGTGCAAATCGTCGAACTTCGT
>CAYGHJ010000012.1:0-21613 GCA_964349605.1 uncultured Candidatus Planktophila sp.
CTAAGCAGTATCGCTATCCCAAAGCAATCGCTGAAGTTTTTAACGATGTAGTTGGCCCAGTTACTCGAGTGTTAGATATAGGCACTGGCACTGGTTTAACCGGTATGTATCTGCAGCGATTGCGCCCAGAATTAGTTATAGATGGCATGGATATTTCACCTGAGATGTTGGCGCAAGCCGGGCTCAAGATGCGCGAAGATGGCGAAGCGGTTTATCGCGCACTATACGAAAGGGATTTAACGAGAGCGGTGCCAAACGAGAATCCACCGTATGAGGCGCTCTTTAGCTCGGGAACTTTCACACATGGGCATTTAGGTCCAGAGTGCCTAACTAATTTGCTGCCCCTGCTAGAGCACAATGGATGGTTGGTAGTTGGAGTAAATAATGAGCATTATGAAAGTAAAGGATTCGAACAGGAGCTAACATCCTTAGTGGACCGCGGATTAATTCAGAGCCCAGAAATTCTGCGCATTGATGTATACGAACCTGGCAGCGTGCATTATGGTGATCAAGCACGTGTAATTGTTACTCGAAGGAGAAAGTAATTTAAGGTTTTCTATTTCTGCATTGCGATTTTATAGACAGCATTCGAAACTGCAGGGGAGACCGCTGGATCAAAGACGCTTGGAACGATGAAGTTTTCATTGAGTTGCTCGGGCTTTACGCACTCTGAAATCGCGCGGGCGGCTGCAACTAACATCTCATCGGTAATCTTTGATACTCCAGCATCCAGGAGCCCGCGAAATAATCCAGGGAAAGCCAAAACATTGTTAATTTGATTTGGGTAATCACTCCTTCCCGTCGCAACTATGCTGGCATGCTTTTGGGCAAGGGCTGGATCGATCTCTGGATCGGGATTGGACATGGCAAAGACGATGGCATCGTGGGCCATGGATTCAACATGAGCCTCGGTTATAAGGTTTGGAGCGCTCACGCCGATAAAAACATCTGCCCCCTTCATCTCTTCAGTCAGTGAATGGGTTTTATTCTCTATATTTGTGTTACTAATGAGCCACTTTCGCATCTCATTGTCGGCCTTGCTGTCATTGTGCAAGATACCTTTTGAATCAAAGACTGATGCATGTTTTAGACCTGAAAGAAAAAGCAGACGCAGGATTGCACTTCCAGCGGCTCCAGCACCCATCATTACGATGCGGACTTCGCTCATCTCTTTATTAACTATACGCAGGGCATTGAGCAGACCCGCTAAGACAACAATTGCAGTGCCATGTTGATCATCGTGGAAAACGGGAATATCAAGAGTCTCTTTCAATCGGGCTTCGATTTCAAAGCAGCGCGGAGCAGAGATATCCTCAAGGTTGATTCCACCAAAGCCTGGAGCTATTAATTGAACGGCGCGGATAATCTCTTCAGTATCCTGTGAATCTAAACAGATTGGCCAAGCATCGACATTGGCAAAGCGCTTAAATAAAACCGCCTTGCCCTCCATTACTGGCATTGCCGCCTCGGGACCTAGATTTCCAAGACCTAAAATAGCTGAACCATCAGATACAACGGCGACGGTATTTCGCTTAATAGTTAATCGGCGAGCATCGGATTTATCGGCGGCGATTGCTAAACAGATACGTGCAACTCCGGGGGTATATGCCCGTGATAAATCATCGCGTGTTTTAAGCGGAACTTTGGATGCGACCTCTAATTTTCCACCTAAATGCATGAGGAAAGTTCGGTCGCTAACTTTTTTCACATTGAAATTTGGAGAGGCGGCGCTAATCGCTGCGGCAATTTCATCGGCGTGCTCGGAATCTCGAGTATCGCAGGTGACATCGACTACGACGCGATCATGGTGTGATTCAACGACGTCGAGTGCCGTGAGCGTTCCGCCAGCTGCCACGATTGCTGCCGGAATCAAGGATGTTGGTGATGATTCGGTTGTGGCTTCGACTCGAATAGTTATTCCATAGCCTGGACTTGTAACGCTCATTGAAAACACTCCATCCAACATTGCATGACGTGGCGAAAAACGTGAGAAGAATGGGCTCAATGGTAACTATACGGCGGTATTAAGGCGAGCCTGGAGCCGTAGTGCTATTGCTCACGTACCCGATAAAGTCCCATTTATTGCCATATAAATCAAGGAAAACAACTACTTTTCCGTACTCCTCGGTACGGGGAGCATCAATAAAAACCACGCCTGCTGCCTTCATGTGTTCGTAGTCGGCATCGAAATCGTCGGTGTGTAAGAAAAAGCCAACGCGTCCGCCAGTTTGATTTCCAATGTGAGATCTCTGCTCCTCGGTTGCAGCTTGTGCAAGAAGAATCGATCCGCCAAGATCACCGGGGCGAACGGTTACCCAACGTTTTTCGGGGGACAGGGCCGTATCTTCGGTTAAAGTGAAACCGAGAACATTGGTGTAGTACTCAATTGCACGATCGTAATCATCGACAACAATCGTTGTCATTGCAAACTCCATAGCCATACGTGAAGGCTACATAGATTTAACGAAGTGAGCGAAGAACTGCAGTTACTTTGCCTAATATTTCGCAGGAATCGCCGTCGATGGGTGCGAAGTTTTCATTTGCTGGAAGCAACCAGATGTGTCCGTTTTTCCGAGAAAAAACTTTAACGGTGGCTTCCCCATCTATCATCGCTGCAACTATTTCACCGTTATTGCAATCCTTTTGGGAACGAATGACAACAAAGTCACCATCGCAAATTGCGGCATCGATCATTGATTCACCAACGACTTTGAGCATAAATAAATCACCGCTACCGACAATTGATTCGGGAAGTGGAAAGGACTCTTGAATCTCTTGCTCGGCAGTGATTGGCCCGCCCGCTGCAATGCGCCCGACTAAGGGAATTAACCGAGTTTTATCTACGGGTGCGCCATGATCATCAGGCGTCAACTCAAGGGCTCGGCCCTTGCTCTCATCGCGCCGGATAAAGCCTTTAGCTTCAAGGATTTCGAGCTGGTATTTAACTGAAGCGGTGCTCGTTAAGCCAACGGCTGCTCCAATCTCGCGCATCGATGGGGCGTAGCCGCGATCGTTCATTGAGGCCTGAATAACCGAGAGGATTTCTGATTGGCGTGGGCTCAAGCCTGCCTGGCTGGGAGTGTGTTCTCTGCTCATAGGTAGATGGTGACAGAGATAGAGCTAAAATTCAAACACCTGTTCGAAATTTTCTTGCCTTTGTCAGTGGGGTGGTGTTTAATTGGGTTATTCGAACACGTGTTCGGGTACCTTCCCCAAGGTAGTAACAGTTCAAAAGGCACGAGGAGAACGACATGAGCGCAGTGACATTTAATTCAAGAGCCCCGAAAAGCAGTGTAAATCAAGGCTTTTTAAGAGATGAATGGTTGGCCAATCCGTCCGGTGCTCAATCCTTAGTTACATTGTCGCGCCGTGGTCGACTTGCACGCACTCTGGTCGTTCTCTCGCTGACCGTTGTCATGGCCGCCGGCTTTGCCGCACGCTCTGGCGCTGGAGATCAAGTCAGCAACACCGCCTCGTATGTAAATGTCGTCGTTCCTGGGGGCGCCACGCTGTGGTCGGTCGCTGCCGCTTATAGCAATGGCGATATCTCTGCGATGGTCGAAGCTATCCGCGAGGCAAATAACCTCACCGGATATGACATTGCCGCCGGCGCTCGCCTTCGAATCCCAACTACGTAATATAGAGCGAACCTGTTCAGTTGTGTTAGCCTTTACTTATGGCACCTAAGGTAAAGGCTAAGAAAAAGGCTAAGAAGCCAGCCTTAAAACGTAAAGTTCCGGTGCAACGTGCCGGTCGAACATCCACATCCAGGTTGAGCTCTAAGAATCAATTGACAGTGCCCGTAGATATTCTGCGAAGAGTAGGTCTAGAGGCAGGCGATGAAGTGGAATTCGTAGTAAATGACGCTGGTTTTATCCAGATACAGGTGGAGGGACAAGCAAATCCAGTTTTAAATTTAGTGGGAGCATTTCCTGGAATCTTTGATGAATTTGATCAAGAGAGAGAGCGAGCAGCGTGGGATTAGTTCTTCTGGATTCATCGGTTCTCATAGGTTTAATCAACCCAGATGACAAACACCATGTTCGCATCATGGAAAATTTTGAAGCCTCAAGTTTGTATGCAATTTCGGCGCTCACATTGACCGAGGTTTTGCCCCATGCTGTGGCAAGAGGCGTCGCCGAGGAGGCGCAGGCCACCCTCGTAGCCAATCTGCATCAGGTTGTCGATGTAAGCCAAGAGATTGCTGTAGCAGCCGCTCATATCAGGGTTAGCACGGGCCTTCGAACTCCAGATGCGATCATCAGTGCCACAGCCAGCACCATCAAGGCAACGCTCTGGACATGCGATGCCGCCTTGGCCAAGGCCCACAGAGGGGCTCACCTCGTCCTCTGAGTGTGGTGCGAACCAGCCCCGACACGCCCTACAAAGATTTCAATGCAAACTCAAGGGGCAAACCCTCGTTCAATGCTTTATACTTCCTACTAGATATAGGGGTCGGAACCGATAAAACTTCCATAAGTAGTGTTTTTAAGGTAGTTTTGGAAATCCCCTCTTTAGCGTTAAATAGGGAAAAAGCAAGCAGGATGAAGGGAGACACGCCGAGATGATTTGCCCATTTTGCAGACATGATGACTCTCGAGTCATTGACTCCAGACCTGCAGAAGAGGGGACACAGATTCGCCGCCGCCGAGAGTGCCCGGAGTGTGGCCAGCGATTCTCAACTCAGGAGGTCGCCGTGCTTAGCATTATCAAACGCAGCGGAGCGACTGAGCCATTTAGCCGTGAAAAAGTCCTGGTTGGCGTACGCAAAGCCTGCCAAGGACGTCCAGTTAATGAAGATGATTTGGTGTTACTGGCCCAGCGCGTTGAAGAGAGTTTAAGAAGCACCGGTCAAGCTGAAATCGAGGCCCAAGAAGTTGGCATGGCGATTTTGGCACCGCTTCGAGAGCTCGATGAAGTGGCTTACTTACGTTATGCCTCGGTGTACCGTAACTTTGCATCCCTTGAAGATTTCGAAGGCGAGATCGCACTTTTGCGCGCTAAGCCTTCGAACTTAAAAACTGCAGATAAGCCCCGTGCAGATGTAAGTAAAGAAAAAGTAAGTACCAACGCAGCACCCTCGAACGAATAATTTACGGCCTACTAAAGAAATACGGGGAAAGATATATGTCAGAGACGGTTATCAACCGACCAGCCAAGATCAAAGCTCACAACACAATTAAGGGCAAGGGCTTAACGATTGAACGCATCTACACCAACGAGGGTATTCACCCATACGATGAAGTTAAATGGGAACGCCGCGATGTAGTGCAGCAAAACTGGAGAACGGGAGAGACCGTATTCGAGCAACATGGTGTTGAGTATCCAGATTTTTGGTCTGTGAACGCATCAACGATTGTGACGACAAAGTATTTCCGTGGCGCAGTCGGTGCCGAAAACCGCGAGTGGTCACTTAAGCAGGTTATCGATCGCGTTGTACTTACGTATACAAAGGCCGGCAAAGAGCATGGCTACTTTGCAACCGATGCTGATGCTGAAATCTTTGAGCACGAGCTCACTCACATGCTTATGCATCAGATCTTCTCTTTCAACTCACCTGTCTGGTTTAACGTTGGCACAAATGAACCACAGCAAGTAAGTGCCTGCTTTATCCTCTCAGTCGATGACACGATGGAAAGTATTCTCAACTGGTATCGCGAAGAGGGAATGATTTTCAAAGGCGGTTCGGGCGCTGGCCTTAACTTATCGCGCATCCGTTCTTCTAAAGAGCTTCTAAAATCAGGTGGAACAGCATCCGGGCCAGTCTCTTTCATGCGTGGCGCCGATGCTTCGGCTGGAACTATCAAATCAGGTGGTGCTACACGACGTGCTGCGAAGATGGTTGTTCTAGATGTTAATCACCCAGATATCGAGGAGTTTATCGAAACTAAAGTTAATGAGGAGAACAAGATTCGCGCACTTCGCGATGCAGGTTTTGATATGGATCTTGGTGGAAAAGACATCATCTCTGTCCAGTATCAAAATGCTAACAACTCGGTTCGAGTTTCGGATGAGTTCATGCGTGCAGTTGAAAAGGGCGAGCAGTTTGGTCTTACTGCTCGCGCAACAGGCGAAGTCATCGATACCGTTGATGCTAAAACTTTATTTACAAAGATGGCACAAGCTGCATGGGCATGTGCCGATCCCGGAATTCAATATGACGACACAATCAATGATTGGCACACCAATCCTGAAACAGGTCGCATCAATGCATCGAACCCATGCTCTGAATACATGTCGCTCGATAACTCATCTTGTAACTTGGCCTCACTTAACTTAATGAAGTTTCTAAAATCAGATGGCTCATTTGATGCTAAAACATTTGGACGCGCTGCTGAAATGATTATCACTGCAATGGATATTTCGATCTGTTTTGCAGATTTCCCAACAGAGGCGATCGCAGACACAACAAAGGCATATCGTCAATTAGGTATCGGTTATGCAAACCTCGGTGCACTCTTGATGGCATCGGGTCTTGCGTATGACTCTGATGGTGGTCGCGCACTCGCTGGTGCAATCACGTCACTCATGACTGGAATTACCTATAAGCGCTCAGCTGAGCTTGCCGGAATCGTCGGGCCATATGCCGGTTTTGCACAAAACGCTAAAGCCCATGCCCGCGTGATGCGCAAGCACGCTGCAGCTTCATCTTCGGCGAAGTCAGAGACGACACTTGATCGCGATGTCTGGACGCAGGCTAACCAGGCCTGGGATGCATGTCTTTCAACGGGCGAAAAAAATGGCTGGCGTAATGCTCAGATTTCAGTTCTAGCTCCTACCGGCACAATCGGTTTGATGATGGACTGCGATACAACTGGAATCGAACCAGACTTCTCACTTGTTAAATTTAAGAAGCTCGTCGGCGGCGGCTCTATGCAAATCGTTAATCAGACAGTACCTGCCGCACTTCGCAAGCTCGGCTATACCGAAGAGACGATTGAAGCGATTGTGGAATACATCTCTGCCAACGGTCATGTCATCGATGCTCCTGGATTAAAACCAGAGCATTATGACGTCTTTGACTGTGCACTGGGTGCACGATCGATTGCACCAATGGGCCATGTTCGAATGATGGCTGCATGCCAACCATTCTTATCGGGTGCTATTTCTAAGACAGTTAACTTGCCATCGGATGCAACAGTGGAAGATGTTGAAGAGGTGTATTACCAGGGATGGAAGTTGGGGCTCAAAGCCTTGGCGGTCTATCGCGATAACTGCAAAGTCGGTCAGCCATTATCTGATGGCAAAGCGGCAAAGAGTGATGCACCAGCGGTTGCACTACATCCTGCAACACCACTTCGCAAACGTCTACCAAAGTCTCGCCCCTCAACGACTACGTCGTTTTCCGTTGGCGGAGCAGAGGGTTACATGACATCGGGTGCATATGCCGATGGTGCCTTGGGAGAGGTTTTCCTTAAGCTCGGCAAGCAGGGATCCACTCTGGCCGGCGTGATGGACGCATTCTCAATCGCAGTATCAATTGGATTGCAATATGGGGTTCCACTAGAGACCTTCGTTGAAAAATTCACGAACCTGCGCTTTGAGCCAGCTGGCATGACCGATGATGCCGATATCCGCATGGCACAGTCCATGATGGATTACATCTTCCGTCGCTTAGCACTTGATTACCTACCCTTTGAAACACGCAGTGCGATGGGACTTTATACAGCATCCGAGCGTGCACGTGCATTAGAGACTGGCGAGTACACCAAAGATATTGTTGAAGACTATGAAAATCTAGAAGTAGTAGCACCCGTTGCACCAGTGGTTGTTGTACCAAAGCCAGTCCCTGTCACTATCGATAGCAAGCAACAGTTCGGTTCATCAACAGAGTTAATGGAAGCACTTTCTGGGGTTAAAGCCGATGCTCCGTTATGTATGACGTGCGGTGTCAAGATGCGTATGTCAGGTGCCTGTTATGTATGCGAAGGATGCGGCAACACATCTGGTTGTTCATAAAATCAGCGGTTTCCCAAATAACTAAGAATGACCAATATTTAAGCGACGAGGATGCTTCGCTTGCTAAGCCCCATAAAGTAGCCATCTATAAGGGTTTGCGGTGCATCATCGCTGACAGTTGCTGCGCCTAAAGTTATAAATATTGGTGTGAAATGCTCAACCGTTGGATGGGCATATGGCATGCCAGGGGCTAGTTCGCGAAATTTAGTGAGCGCATCAATATCTCCATTGGCCAAAGCACCAGCTGCCCATGCATCGAATTCACTTGACCAACTTGGTGCAACTGCATCACTCGACCAGTTGCGTAGATACTGCAGCCCATGGGTCATAAAACCAGATCCGATAATGAGAACTCCTTGATCGCGAAGCGGCTGCAAGCGTTTACCAAGCTCAAGGAGTTTTGCTGGATCACTCGTTGGCATAGACATTTGGAGAACTGGGATATCTGCATCGGGAAACATGATGCGCAAAGGCACCCACGCACCGTGATCTAAACCGCGATTGGATTGATGGACTGGCTCGGTATCGGGCATCATCAATGCTACTAAAGTTGAAAGTTGGCTCGCATCTGGGCTGTCGTATTGCATCTCATAAAATTTGCGATCAAAGCCACTAAAGTCATAGACGAGTGGGGCATTAGCTGCTGGATTGCTCAACGTGACGGGCTGCGACTCCCAATGTGCGCTAACAATTAGAATCGCCTTTGGTCGATCAATCGCCGCAGAGACTGCTCGCAACTGAGAAGTCCATAGTTCATCATCCAGGAGCAAGGGCGCACCATGTCCAATATAGAGCGCTGGCATTTTTGACATCGGTTGAGTGTAACAAAAAGTAATTGAAAGTTCAACTATTTAGTGGAATACACATTGCCGAAGTAAACAGGCTGGTTAGACTGCATACGTGAGTACACAAACAGCAGGGACTCGCTTTAAGGCGGCATTGCTCGATGAAACCCCGCTTCAAATCATTGGAACAATCAACGCCAATCACGCCCTTTTAGCCAAGCGCGCAGGCTACCGAGCCATTTATTTATCTGGTGGGGGAGTCGCGGCAGGCTCCCTTGGAGTCCCTGATCTTGGGATCACCACCCTTGAGGATGTACTCACCGACGTACGTCGTATTACCAATATCTGCGATACCCCATTATTAGTCGATGCCGATACTGGGTTTGGTGTTTCAGCTTTTAATATCGCTCGCACCGTAAAGGATTTAATTAAAGCCGGCGCAGCAGCGATGCATATTGAAGATCAAGTCGGTGCAAAACGATGTGGTCACCGCCCGAACAAAGAGGTTGTAAGTACCGGCGAAATGGTCGATCGCATTAAAGCGGCAGTCGATGCGCGAACCGATGATGGGTTCTCAATCATGGCGCGAACCGATGCAATTGCAATCGAAGGCATCGATGCCGCAATCGAGCGAGCACATGCATATATCGAAGCTGGCGCCGATTTACTATTCCCCGAAGCTATTCGTACCCTCGATGATTACAAGAAGTTTAGTTCCGCAGTTTCAAAGCCGATTTTGGCTAACATTACTGAGTTTGGCTTGACGCCGTTATTTACACGAGATGAACTCGCCTCTCATGGAGTCTCGATGATTCTCTATCCGCTTTCAGCTTTTCGAGCGATGAATAAAGCGGCTGAAAATATCTATGAAGCCATACGTCGCGATGGGACTCAAACTAAAGTGATTGAAACAATGCAAACACGTGAAGAGCTCTATGAGCGGATTAATTATTATGAATATGAAAAAGCCTTAGATAAAACTTTAGGGAGGGATTAAGTGGTTGAGTTTAAACCCAAGAAATCCGTAGCGCTCTCGGGTGTACCGGCTGGAAATACTGCCCTGTGCAGTGTCGGAAAAAGTGGAAATGATCTTCACTATCGCGGCTACGACATTGCTGATTTAGCTGCCAATTGTGAGTTCGAAGAGGTTGCTTATCTCTTGATTTATGGTGCTCTACCTACGCAAATTCAACTCGATACCTATAAAACTAAACTTAAAGGCCTTCGCGGAATACCGACTGAACTCAAGATAATTCTCGAACAGATTCCAGCCAGCGCCCACCCGATGGATGTCATGCGTACTGGCGTCTCAGCCCTTGGCGCAATGGCACCGGAGGCAAGTACACACAGCCAAGCCGGGGCTCAAGAGATTGCCAACAAGTTAATCGCCTGCTTAAACTCGATTCTTTTATATTGGTACCACTATGCCAACCGTCGTGTACGAATAGAAGTCGAAACCGATGACAATTCAGTCGGTGGACATTTCTTGCATTTATTGCATGGTGCACCGCAGAGCGATCTGTGGATCAAATCCATGCATGCTTCACTGATTTTATATGCCGAACACGAATTCAATGCCTCAACATTTACTGCCCGGGTTATCGCAGGAACTGGCTCCGATATTTATTCAGCCAAAACTGGTGCGATAGGAGCGTTGCGTGGACCTAAACATGGTGGAGCAAATGAGGTAGCACTTGAAATTCAGGAGCGTTATACAACTGCCGATGAGGCCGAAGCCGATATTCGAGCACGAGTGGCATTAAAGGAAGTAGTGATTGGTTTTGGTCACCCTGTCTATACCGTCTCAGATCCACGCAACGAGATTATTAAATCTATATCTTTAGATCTTTCCAAAGACAATGGAACGACACAGCTCTATGAAGTTGCTGAGCGAATTGAATCTGTGATGTGGGATGCTAAAAAAATGTTCCCTAACTTGGATTGGTTCTCAGCCGTTGCCTATAATCAGATGAAAATTCCGACGGCTTTTTTCACACCAATATTTGTAATTGCGCGCACTACTGGATGGGCCGCTCACATCATTGAACAACGTATTGATAACAAGATTATCCGTCCAAGTGCTAACTACACAGGCCCTGGGGATTTAACTTTCCAGCAAATAGAAAAGCGGTAGGTGCATTCTTAATGTCTAACCACATCTCAAAATCTATGCAACCGTATGATCAAGAGATTATTGACATTGTCGATTACGTAGAAAATTACGAAATCACGTCACCACTTGCCTATGAAACCGCCTGGAGTTGTCTATTGGACACTTTGGGGTGTGGTTTTGAAGCCCTGGAATATGAGGCCTGCACCAAGCTCATGGGCCCACTCGTCGAAGGTGTAACTGTGACCAACGGCGTTAAAGTGCCCGGAACTACTTATGTTTTAGACCCAGTTCAAGCAGCGTTCAATATTGGCGCCATGATTCGATGGTTGGATTTCAACGATACCTGGTTGGCCGCAGAATGGGGTCACCCATCCGATAATTTAGGCGCAATTCTTGCCACGGCCGATTGGTTATCGCGGAGTACCGATAAGAAACTTACAATTAAAGATGTATTAACGGCGATGATAAAAGCCCATGAAATTCAGGGTTGCATCGCACTTGAAAACTCATTTAATAAAGTTGGTTTAGACCATGTGATATTAGTAAAAGTTGCATCTACTGCAGTAGTAGCTTACATGTTGGGTCTGCCGCGCGAACAAATTTTGGCAGCAGTCTCACTTGCTTGGGTAGATGGCCAATCTCTGCGCACCTATCGTCATTTTCCAAACGCCGGTTCGCGCAAATCATGGGCGGCAGGGGATGCAACCTCACGTGCAGTGCGATTAGCCCTCATAGCAAAGACGGGCGAAATGGGATATCCAACGGCGCTCACCGCTAAAACGTGGGGCTTCTATGACGTCTCATTTAAAGGTAAAGCCTTCACGTTCCAGCGCCCCTATGGCAGTTACGTTATGGAAAATATTTTATTTAAAATCTCTTTCCCTGCCGAATTTCACTCACAAACTGCAGTTGAGGCGGCGATGACACTCTATGGCGCAATGGTCACTTCTGGAAAGAGTGAATCCGATATTGCAAAAGTTACGATTCGAACCCATGAGGGATGTATTCGCATAATCGATAAGAGGGGACCTCTTAATAACCCTGCCGATCGAGATCACTGCATTCAATACATGGTTGCAGTCCCACTTATTTTTGGTCGACTTACTGCGCGCGATTACGAAGATAATATCGCCGCCGATCCACGGATTGACGCGCTTCGCGAGAAAATAATCTGTGTTGAGGACCCCACTTTTACCGCCGATTATCATGACCCAAAAAAGCGGTCGATTGCTAACGCATTAACAATCGAGTTTAAAGATGGAAGCATTCTGGGCGAAGAAGTAGTGGAGTACCCGATTGGGCATGCCCGACGCCGTGCAACCGGCATCCCACTCTTAATTGAAAAGTACAAAACTAATCTTGCGCGTATCTTTGATCATTCGAAGCAGGAGAAAATCCTTGCCCTGTCAATGGATTATGCGAAACTTTCAGCTACCCCCGTTGATGAATTCATGGACTTATTGTCGTTGTAATGAGCCGCGTCCTGATTGCACCAGATTCTTTTAAGGGCAGTGCATCGAGTGTTGAGGTAACAAGGGCTATTGCGCAAGGTTGGAAATCAGTTCGTCCTCTCGATGAATTGATTCAGATTCCATTTGCCGATGGCGGTGAAGGCAGCTTGTCTGCAATTGAAACGGCCCGTCCGGATGCGCTTCGGATTTATTGTCCAGAAATCACACCTGGTGCATATTGGCTATTAATAAATGGTTCAACTGCCGTAGTTGAATTGGCGCAAACATCAGGATTAACTCTTTTGCCAGTATTTGATCCATTAGGTGCGCATACTTTTGCATTTGGTCAAGTATTGGCAGCGGCAGCGCAGGATTCCCGAGTACAACGTATTTACTGTGCACTCGGTGGATCAGCTAGTACCGATGCAGGCGTCGGAGCGCTCATAGCATTAGGCGTACAGTTTTTAGATTCAGATGGAGAGTCAATTAATTTAGGTGGTGGCGAACTATCAAGAATAAGAAGCATAGATAAAAATGCAATGATCACACCGCCGCATGATGGCGTCACACTTTTAGTTGATGTCGATTCGCCACTTCTCGGAGGAAGAGGTGCTGCGGCGACGTACTCTCCTCAAAAAGGTGCAACAGCAGCGCAAATTCTCGAACTTGAAGATGCGTTGAAGAGTTTTGCAAATCTCACTGCATACCCTGATGCGCCTGGACTTGGTGCAGCAGGTGGCACTGCTTTTGGTTTGTGCGCACTCTGGGATGCAAACCTTCAGAGCGGCGCAGAAGTGATTGCGCAGTTATCTGGTTTGCAAGCAGCTTTGGAGCAAGCAGATTTAGTAATTACTGGTGAAGGCCGATTGGATGAACAGAGTTTTCAAGGAAAAGTTGTTGGTTATTTGAGCCATCTCGCTGGTCAAGCAAGTGTTCCGATTGCATACTGTGTTGGATCTATTGAGGGGGAGTTTCCTTCTTCTGCGGCCGGGGGAGTTTCGCTATCCGAGATTGCGGGAAGTTCTGCGCTAGCAATGGAGAATCCAGAGAAATACTTGATCGAAGCCGGTGTAAAGCTAGCAAGCTTCCTATAGGATTTTGAACATGAAGCTTCCGCTACCATCGATAAAAATTGATCATGTGATTGCCCCGCCCGAGTGGGCCATTCTTGAGCGCGAAATAATCGACAAACTCAATGCGGCAGCCCCTGAATTCGTGGCTAGATACACACGATCCGATGGCTCATTAATCTGGCGAGACACATGGGGCAGTATGGATGGCTCCGACGATCCATATGAAGCATTTATGTACTTAGCACTTCTCTACACGATGGGTGGAAGCGAAGAGGTCTATCGGCTCGCACGCGTTATGTGGGACGCGATTACCGTGCAATGGACCGAATATGGACAGATTTATCGAGAGTTTGATGGGTATTACGACTGGATGCACCATGGAGAAGGCTACCTCTATCACTATTTCTTCGGCCTTACTAAACCGGAGTCATTGATCGATCGCCAGCGCGCCAAACGCTTTTCAGATATGTATACGGGTCTTGATGCTGAAGCTAAAAACTGGGATGAAGAGAAGAAAATGATTCTCTCACCACTTACTGGTAGCCGTGGTCCAAGGCAAGTAGTTACACATGAAGATTGGTTTACTCATCGTACTGTTCTCGATGATTATCTTGCACCATATGAAGACATTGTTAAAACCGATTTCTCAACTATGCGCTGCAATTGGTCAGATCCAGAAGTTTATGAGGATCTCATCAAGAAAATGAATGAGCGAATGAATCGCGGAGATGTTCCACTTAATTTAAATGCAACATCGCTGATGACCCATGCCTTTATGTACTCCCATGAGCACCGATTGAAAGAATGGGTACTCACATATTTAGGCGCATGGAAAGAACGTACCGCGCAAAATAATGGAGTTATGCCCGACAATATTGGGCTTTCCGGTGCAATTGGTGAATACAACGAGGGTAAATGGTGGGGTGGATACTACGGTTGGCGTTGGCCGCATGGCTTTATGACAATCATGGAGCCGCTTACCAATTCAGTTATGAATGCCGTACTGCTCACTGGAGATTACAATCATCTTGATTTAGCGCGGTCCCAGTTTGATCTTATCTGGTCGCTTCGAAAAGAAGAGGATGGGGTAATCAAAACGCCTAATCGTCACTTTGATTCTGGGTGGGGAGATTATCGAATACCCTCACCTCGCCACATGATTTACATCTGGACTATCTCGATGGCCGAAGAAGATTTGGCGCGAATTGACCAATTACCCCGTGATAATGATTGGAACGCAATTGCAATTCCCGGAGTCTCGGGCCGAGATTCATTAACTGGTCGTGACACAAAACATTACATTGCAAATACGCTCCCGTGGTTCCAATTTATTCAAGGGAAATTACCTAACTATCCCGTCGAGATTCTCAAAGCCAATATCGAATTAATTAATACGCAGTTACGCAAAATGCGCTCAAAAACTGGAGATCCACGGGGTTGGGATACTTACGACCCGAAGACTGCCGATGAGGTCGTCGGATTGGATCTGCGCATCGATGGCTACCAGATACATGCCTGGCAAGAGTTCAGCCCAGTTTATTTTGAAGGTCTGGCTCAAATGACTATGGGTGCCCCAATGCATATCTCTCATGGAGGTTTGCAATATGGAAAAGTTCGATTCTTTGATGGAGATTTAAAGCGGCCAGGATTACCTGCAGATGTTGGTGCAGTCGTGGATACGTTAATGGCAACGAGCATTGGAATGAAGATTGCAAATATCAGTACGAGCGAACTGCATACATTGGTAATACAAGCTGGTGCATTTGGTGAACATAAATTCATATCTGTAGAGGTAACTTTGGATTCAGGAGCCTCTGAGCGCTACGAAATTGGCTCTAAATGGTTTCAGGTGGATTTAGCTGCCCAATCTGGAGCAACCTTGAAATTTGAAGTTGAACGTTATGTCAATGCTCCAAGTTATGAAACTCCGTTTTCTGCGATGGAAGATTGGGATCCATTGATCAAAGGTCGTCCGGCAGAAAACTTCACGCGGTAGCGCAATGTTCTGGAGCGAGTTTACCGATCTACAGATCCCACCTTCAATTAAAGCCTCAGTCGTTCACGGTGATATTCCAGAAGGCGAGATTCTTTCGCAGATCACTTTCTATATTCCGCCGTACATGGCCGGCCCTCGCGCGCTTGAGCCAATTTCAAGGATGTCATCACTTCAGGTAATTCAAAGTCCAAATGCTGGCGTTGATGATGTATTAGCGCTTCTTCCACCTGGAGTGACACTCTGTAATGCACAAGGCGTTCACGATGCCTCAACGGCGGAGTTAGCAATTGGTCTGACAATTAGTGCACGAAGGGGTTTTGCTACGTTCATGGCTAACCAAAACCGTGGGGTGTGGCTCCATAGCAGGCAGAGCGCATTGGCTGATTCTCGTGTCGGTATAGTAGGAATGGGAAGCATTGGTTCACTTATCGCACAGCAACTCGAAGCTTTCAACGTTGAGGTAATTGGTTTTACTCGACAAGGAGGTGGTGCGAATAAATCGATGGCGCAATTTGATGAGCTGTTACCAACTTTAGACGTTGTTATTTTAATTCTTCCATTGAATAAAGAGTCGTATCATTTAATGAACCGTTCAAGAATTGAATCGATGAAATTCGGAGCCACTTTAATCAACGTTGCCCGTGGCGCTGTGGTTGATACTGATGTGTTAGTCAACGCCCTGAATAGCGGGCGAATAACGGCAGGTCTGGATGTGACTGATCCAGAGCCACTTCCACAGGGCCATCCTTTATGGAGTGCGCCGAATGTAATTATCACGCCACATGTTGGGGGAGACTCCAGCGCTTTCAATCCACGGGTACGCGCACTTATAGAAGGTCAGTTAGAGCGTTTTGCATCTGGCCAACCACTTATAAATATTGTGGCTGGCCCACTTCGTTAAAGAACCGCTACGGTGTGCTTGTCGATGAAATCCCAGTCGTATTCAATACATAAGCCTTCACCCGTAGGCGCCATCACATATCCATCAACAATATTGAGCTTGCTCTTGGTGCCAAATTCAAAGTCATCAAATGGATAGAGCGTTTCGAAAAACTCACAGTTACTGATTGCAAGTGATGGGTGCAGTTGAACCTGCTCAAGTCCGTGATAGATCGTGGTGTGGAGCTCACACTGAACGCCATGAGCCTCTGCTAAGTGTGCAGTCTTCATAACTGCCGTGATACCTGCCCGCCAAGAGACATCGGTACGGACGATATCTACGATACCCTCCTTAATGCAGTGAGCAACGCTGTATTGATTACCAGCGATTACTTCAGTCCCACAGATTGGGATATCAAGTTTTTCGCGAAGTTTCTTAAGTCCATTGAGATTTACATCTAGCAAAGGTTCTTCGAACCATTTATAACCTAACCGTTCAAGTTCGCGACCTGCCTTTAACGCCTCTTCATATGATGCCATAATCACGGGATCGGCCATCAAAATGAAATCATCGCCAACAGCCTCGCGCACGGCGCGATAGCAAGCAATATCTAAATCCAAACCACCAGGTGGGTGAAGTTTGTAGCCTTTATATCCCTTTGCTTTAACCTCTAAAGCCTGCTTGGCGTAATCTTCAGGTCCAGGTAAAAACATTGATGAAACGTATAGTGGGACTTTTTCACGGGCGGCACCGAGTAATTTGTAAACAGGTTGGTGCGCCATCTTCCCAACGATGTCCCAACATGCATTATCAAATGGTGCGTAAGCATAAATTGGAACATGGTTCCATCGACGATCAAAGAGCTCGAAATCCTTCATATTCTTGGCTGAGCTATGAGCACTCTTGCCAATAAAAAAAGGCTTGACTTGTGACATGGCAGCGGCAGCAGCCTTTGCGTCAAGTGCACCGAAACCAAATGAAGTTCCCTTTACACCGTCCTCAGTTGTAATTGTGACAACAGTAAAATCCGGGCGGGCACCTCCGGGCAGGCGCACTGCATCAACGGCATCTAGCGATTTCAGTTGATCGGCTCCACGACAGGCACGGATTTCAATCTCTTTTATTGTAGATGTTTGCATCTTTTCCTCTTCTCTAAAATCCTATAGGAAAACTTAATCCTCTAATGCCCGCAGGTCAAGGTTGCAGCTAAGTGTTTTACTTATTTACTTCTTTCGCCGATGGTGCAAAACGTTTTAACGAGGATTCAATGTGGGAGTGCATTGCAACGCGAGCAGCTTTTGGATTTTGATCGAGAATTGCCTTAGCTATCGCCTCATGTTCTTTTATGGCGAGTTGCCCGGAACCTGAATGGTAATACTGTTCAAAAAGCTCCTGGACAAATTGAGTTCGAGACTCATGCTCGATTAATTGAAGTTTATTTGCCATGTAAAGACGAAATAGATGTAAGTGGCAATGTGTTCGCTCAAAAGCGGTAGCCACAGAATTGCTTCCAGATATATGTGCAATTAAAGTGTGAAAACGGGTGTCATGTTCGGCCAACGCTTGAAACTGGTAGTCTACTTCAAATTTCAATACCGCTTTTGCACTTTGCATTTCACCTTTCAATGCAGCCCTTCCAGTCGAATCGATTTTTTTAGCCGCCTGCTCTGCCGCCCAAGGTTCGATTAATAACCTGAATTGAAATAAATCATTGAACTCTTCCATTGACAATAAATTCGTCGCCGTATATCCCTTGAGCGGCTCTTTAGCAATCAAATCATCGGATTCAAGTCGGGCTAACGCCTCTCGCACGGGTGTTTGCGAAACATCTAGTTGGGCAGCTAGAGCATCGATATTTACTCTAGAGCCAGGTGCAATTTCATGCTCGAAAATCATAGCCTTAATCATTTCGTAAATCTCATCGGAGAGAACGGATCGACGGGGCGAGCGTTTAGGAGTTTGCACAGCGGCTTTCTTTTTTGCCATCACTTCTCCTTCACATATTTCAACGAGCTATTTTGGAAGTCTTAGACCTTGCATTCCGCCATCAACTGCGAGAATCGTTCCAGTCGTTGAACCTTGTTTTGGGCTAGATAAATAGAGAATTGCATTTGCAACTTCATCGGCTGATACTAAACGACCCAGTGGCTGTCTGCCCTCAAGATAGGCCCTTTCTAGAGCGGGATCTTTTGCCTGCGAAAGTAAACGCTCGACCCATGGGGTATCGGCGGTGCCTGGGTTAACGCAGTTGACGCGAATTTTCTCTTTAACTGCATCGGCGGCCATTGCAAGCGTCAACGACATTACCGCCCCTTTACTGGCTGAATAGACGGCGCGCTTGGGAAGCCCGGCTGTAGCCGCTATGGAACATGTGTTCACAATTGAAGCAGATGGACTCTTTCGAAGAAGTGGCATAGCGGCCGTTGAGACTCGACTAATTCCAACCACATTAATATTTAGAACTCGATGCCACTCTTCCTCGGTTGAATCTTCAATACTTCCGATCGCTCCAACTCCGGCATTATTTGCCAAAATATCAATAACATCGATCTCTTTGGATATTTGCTCAAAGGCGTACTTTACTTTTTGCGAATCACCAACATCGCATTGAATCCAAGTTGCATAATCGGCCATTTCGCCGCACTCAAGATCTAAACCAAATACGCGCGCTCCTTGGTGATGTAACGCACGAGCCACTGCCAAGCCAATTCCTGATCCTGCTCCAGTGACTACGGCTGTGAGTCCCTCGAACTCTGCGCTCATGCGTGTGCTCCATTCATCCAGTAACCCCCTGTTGGGAAGATATATCTATCAATACTTGATTGGTGCATCTCTGCTCCGGCACCTGCCCGCTGGGGCGGCATATAACGACCTCTAGAAATATTAGTTGGCTCAAGAAAATGTTCGTGCAAATGGTCAACATATTCAACAACTCGACTCGAGTGATGTCCGCTCACAGCAACACTGTCCCACATCGCCATATGCTGGACCATTTCGCATAATCCAACCCCGCCAGCATGCGGGCAGACTGGAATATTAAATTTAGATGCCATCAATATGTTGGCGAGATTTTCATTGACTCCAGCCACACGTGAGGCGTCAATTTGCATGACAGATATTGCATTGCTCTGAAGTAACTGTTTAAAAATAATTCTCGAACTTGCCATTTCACCTGTCGCCACAGGAGTCGGCGCAACTTCGCGAGCAATTCGGGCGTGCCCAATTACATCATCAGGATGTGTGGGTTCTTCAATCCAGCGAAGGTTGAATTCCCGTAAGGAGTTAACCCACGTAATTGCGGCATCGACATCCCAGACTTGGTTAGCATCAATTGCAATTGGAAACTCAGAGCCTAGCAATTCACGAATTTTCCCAAGTCGGCGCTTATCATCTGCAAGGGATTTTCCACATTTGTATTTAATTAGCGCGAAACCCTCACTAACGGCCGCTTGAGTTAGTTTGAGCATTTTTTCATCGCTATATCCGAGCCAACCTGGAGTTGTTGTGTACGCAGGTACGCCATGAGCGCGAAGCATTTCCTCGTTTTTGGCTTTATTTGCTTCGCCTTTATTTAAGATTTCTAGCGCCTGCCCTGGTGTCAGAGCATCACTTATATAGCGAAAATCAATTGCGTTTACAATCTCTGCAGATTTCATTTGAGTTAAAAACTTCCAAAGCGGAACTTCCTTGTCTTTGGCAAATAGATCCCATAGCGCATTTAGAACTGCGCCGGCGGCCATGTGAAAGACTCCCTTGTCGGCTCCGAGCCAACGAAGCTGACTATCGGATGAGAGCTCCTTTGCAATAGCTCCGATGTTTGTGAAGGCATCATCAAGATCTAGCCCAATGATTTTTTCTGCCAATATGTTGATAGTGGCGATCTGAATTTCATTTCCACGTCCAATAGTAAATACAAGTGAGTCACCAGTAATTAAGGCGTCGGTCTTTAATCTAAGGTAAGCCGCTGAATAATCTGGGTCGGCATTCATTGCATCAGAACCATCGAGCATGGTTGATGTAGGGAAGCGAACATCAAAGGTTTCGAATGAGATTATCCTGGTCATTATTTCAATCCATATATCTTTCAAGGCCAGGGGGCACGCCATTAGCTTTCCAAAGGGCCTCATAACCAACCCCTGGATCGGTTGGAGCGTGTACCAGGCCTTGATTGTCGACGAAACGCTCACGTGTGGTGGGATTTCCCCATACTAGAGATTCGTAATAGGTGTTGTTTTTAATTGCCATGCATAAATGAATACTCTCTAGACCCATGCCATGGACTTCGGCACGAAGATGGTAGGCATCGGCCAAATGAGCAATTCTCATTGCACCGGTGAAACCGCCACGTAAGAACGTACTTACACGTAATGCTGATGCAACACCGGTTGCAGCAAAATCTCCTGCACTCATGTGGGAACCATCAGTGACTTCGCCGAGTAGAAGAGGAATGCGTACTCGCTCACCCAGCCATTTATAGGCTGTAATGCTAAATTCGCGCATAGGCTCTTCATACCAAGCAAAGCCAGCGTCATCTAATGCATGACCCAGAAATACTGCATCCATTAAATCAAAACCGGCAGAGCCGTCGTACATTAATGGAATGTCATCTCCAACATGTGCACGTAATTTTTGTGCCAGAAGTGCATCTTTTTTGGCGTCTCCAAATGCATGTAACTTTATTGCTGGATATCCGAGAGCTAAGCATTGGTCGGCAATATCTAAAAACTCATCAATGCTCGAGTAAGTGACCGTGGATGCATATGCTTGAATTGACTCGCGAAAACCGCCTAATAATTTGTAGATTGGTAGCCCGGCCTGCTTTCCAGCGATATCCCATAGGGCGACATCGACCACGTGAGCCATATTTGGAGCAAAACGTTCGATTCGATCCAGCTCCCAGACGCGCTCCCACAAATACTCGCGCTGCAATGGGTCCTGTCCAATGAGCTCGGCCCTAAATCTGCGATCGACATAATCTTTTAGAATGACCCCTCGGGGGGCTGAGGCAAAGCCGGTTATTCCCGCATCGGTTTCAATGACTAGCCAGGCACCAGTTGTTAGGGAGTCTGAGCCTGGCAGATTTTTTCGCCAGACAAAGGCGGGGCTGAAGCCAGGGTTTTCAACTAGGAGTACCTCCACATTAGTAATTCTCATCCCAGCCTCACCCTCTCTCGTTGGTAACTTCTTTATAACGCTACCTCTGAGCCTGCCTGATCCTCGGCAAACCGCCTAAAATATATTTTGCAAATACTATACGAAATAGTATTCCCAGGTCTAGTATCTGCCCAACTGGTTTAGTCCGCAAGAACTTGCAGATACCAGAAACGAAATGGGGGATACCTTGAAAAAGAAGTAC
>CAYGHJ010000013.1:0-21238 GCA_964349605.1 uncultured Candidatus Planktophila sp.
TTCGTACGTTGTTATTGACTTTACTATTTCGTTTTATGCGTCCACTTATTGAAAACGGTTTTGTTTATTTTGCCCAACCTCCTTTATATAAATTAAAATGGGGAGGGAAAGACCCTGTCGAATACGCATTCAGCGATCGCGAACGCGACGGAATGATTCAAATAGGTTTAGAAAATGGAAAGCGCCTTCCTAAAGAAGATGGAATTCAACGTTTTAAAGGTTTAGGTGAAATGCCAGCTAAAGAGTTGTGGGATACAACAATGGATCCCGAGCACCGCGTTCTCATCAAAGTAATGCTTGAAGATGCTGCAGCAGCCGATGATCTTTTTTCAGTTCTTATGGGTGAAGATGTAGAAAAACGTCGGGCATTTATTCAACGAAATGCCAAAGATGTTAGATTCTTGGATATCTAATGGATGATTTAAACCCAAAGAATTTACAATCCTTCGACAAGATTGAGACTGTCGACCTACAAGTGGAGATGGCCCGTTCATATCTGGACTATGCGATGTCGGTCATTGTTGGTCGGGCACTTCCTGATGTGCGCGATGGTTTAAAACCTGTTCATCGCCGCGTCTTGTACGCGATGTATGACGCGGGTTATCGCCCAGATAAGGGTTACTACAAATCCTCACGTATCGTCGGTGATGTTATGGGTAATTACCACCCACACGGAGACACTGCTATTTATGACTCAGTGGTCCGCCTCGCCCAACACTGGTCGCTTCGATACTTGTTGATTGATGGCAATGGAAACTTTGGCTCGCCTGGTAATGACCCAGCAGCGGCAATGCGTTATACCGAGGCCCGCTTATCTCACATTGCCATGGAGATGATGCGCGATATCGATGAAGATACCGTCAATTTTGTACCTAACTATGATGGTCGATCACAGGAGCCAACGGTTTTACCTTCCCGCTTTCCAAACCTCTTAGTTAATGGAAGTGCTGGAATCGCCGTAGGAATGGCTACTAATATCCCCCCACACAACTTACGCGAAATCGGTGAAGCGGTTGTTTACACACTTGAACACCCAGAGTTAAAACAAGAAGAGCTTCTTAATGAACTTCTAAAGATTGTTAAAGGGCCAGATTTTCCAACAAAAGCACTCATAGTTGGCCGCGGCGGAATAGAAGATGCTTATCGCACCGGTCGAGGTTCGATCACCATGCGCGCAGTCGTGCAAGTTGAAGAGATTAATAAACGAACATGTTTGGTTATCAGCGAATTACCCTATCAAGTTAACCCCGACAACCTTGCACTTAAAATTGCTGAGCTGGTCAAAGATGGAAAAATTAAGGGGATTGCCGATGTGCGCGATGAAGGAAATGAGCGTTTAGGTCAACGCCTAGTTGTCGTTTTGCAAAATAGTGCGATTCCTAAAGTGATTCTTAACAACTTATATAAACACACGCAACTACAAGACACTTTCGGTGCCAACATGTTGGCCCTCGTTGATGGCGTTCCACGTACATTGCGCCTTGACGAATTTATTCGTTATTACATTGAACACCAGGTCGAAGTAATTGTTCGCCGCACTAAGTTCCGTTTAGCTGAAAAAGAGCGTCGAGCACATATCTTGCAGGGCTATTTAAAAGCTCTCGATGCCCTCGATGCTGTAATCGCTTTAATCCGGGCCTCTACAACTCCTGAAGAGGCGCGAATAGGTTTAATGAAGTTACTAGATGTTGACGAGATTCAAGCTAACGCGATTTTGGATATGCAACTTCGCCGCATTGCAGCTCTTGAACGGCAAAAAATTAATGATGAGTATGACGGGTTAATGTCCGACATTGTTGAATTAAATGCAATCTTGGCAAGTACCGATAAACAGCGTGGGATCGTCAAAAATGAGCTAATAGAGCTCGTTACTAAGTATGGCGATGAGCGCCGTACTCAGATTGTTGCCAGCGAAGGTGACTTTAGTGCTGAAGATTTAATTCCAGATCAAGATGTTGTCGTAACGATTACTCGCGGGGGTTATTCCAAGCGCACCATGGCAGATCTCTACCGATCTCAACGACGTGGTGGCCGTGGCGTAAAAGGAGCAGCATTAAAAGAAGATGATGTTGTAGATCATTTCTTTGTCGCATCGACTCATGATTGGTTGTTGTTTTTTACTAACCAAGGCCGGGTCTATCGCGCAAAGGTTCATGAACTTCCAGATGCAGGACGCGATGCACGGGGTCAGCATGTTGCGAATTTGATGGCCTTTAAACCCGAAGAAAAAATTGCGCAAGTCTTAGCGCTTAAAGATTACACAATTTCACCATTCTTAGTGCTTGCAACAAAGGGTGGACTTATTAAGAAAACACCACTTGTTGAATTTGACTCTCCTCGCACAGGTGGCTTAATAGCAATCTCGTTAAAATCAAATGACGAAGTTGTTAGCGCATCACTCATTAATACAGATGATGAACTCCTCTTAGTATCAACAAAAGGAATGTCTCTTCGATTTACCGCCGACGATGGTTCATTGCGTCCAATGGGCAGATCAACTAGTGGTGTTATTGGAATGAAGTTTCGAAGCGGGGACTCATTGTTAACTATGGCTCGAATAGATAGTGAATTAGCAGCACACTCATTTGTCTTTATTGCAACCGATGGTGGTTTTGGTAAAAAGACTCCAATTGAGGAGTATCGACTACAAGGCCGAGGTGGGATTGGCATTAAAGCTGCCAAAATAGATGAAAACTCACGTGGATCATTAGTGAGCGCGCTTGTGTTGCGCGATGGAGATGAGGTTTTAGCCATCACATCGGCTGGAACAGTAATGCGAACACCAGCGGCAGAGGTTCGCCAAACTGGCCGAGATTCGATGGGAGTCCGTTTAGTCAATCTTGATGAAGGTGTTGCCTTGGTTTCAGTGACAAAAAATAGCGAAGATGAGATTTCCCCAAAAACTTAGTATGGTTCGCACCTGAAGTTGTAGGGCCTAACTCGCCATTTTGGGAGTTAGCGAAGTTCAAGGTAACCTTGCGCTTCTGCATTAAAGAGTGATCTTTTATGCGGGCCTATAGCTCAGCCTGGTTAGAGCGCTTCCCTGATAAGGAAGAGGTCGATGGTTCGAGTCCATCTAGGCCCACCCGTTCTAATACGGGGACCTAGCTCAATTGGTAGAGCACCGCCTTTGCAAGGCGGGGGTTAGGGGTTCGATTCCCCTGGTCTCCACATGACAACACAAGCCACCCTTCACACATCTCTCGGCGACATAACCATTGAGCTCTTTCCAAACCACGCACCTAAGACCGTTGCCAACTTTGTTGAGCTAGCAACCGGTGCCAAGGAGTGGACAGATCCAAACACTGGCGAAAAAACAAAGGCTAATTTGTATGACGGAACAATTTTTCACCGCGTCATCGAAGGCTTCATGATTCAAGGTGGAGATCCACTTGGTAAAGGAACTGGCGGTCCTGGTTACCGCTTCGCAGATGAATTCCACGGAGAGTTAGTCTTTGATCGCCCATACATCCTAGCAATGGCCAACTCAGGACCGGGAACAAATGGTTCACAGTTCTTCATTACAACCGCACCAACAACATGGTTAAACCGAAAGCATTCAATCTTCGGTGAGGTTAAGGATTCGGCTAGCCGGGCAGTAGTAGATGCAATCGGAAAAACCAAGACTGGTGCGCAAGATAAACCAGTAACCGACATCACGATCAACAGCATCACCATTGCTTAAACGTTCGGCAACATATTCTTTAATCGCAGTTATTTGTGGCGCTTACCTGCTGCAAATGGTTGTTCCAACAATTGAGGTGCATTTAGTTTTACCAAACATTGAATATTTAAAAGCAACCAATGAGTGGTACAGATTAATTACTGTGGCATTAACACATGCAGGTTTACTGCACCTAGGTTTTAATATGTATGCGTTAATGGTTTTAGGAAATCCTTTAGAAGCGGCATTTGGCACACGTAAACTTTTGCTTGTCTTCCTTTTTTCACTTCTCACGGGCTCTTTAACATCAGCCTATTTTGCATCAGCAACTAATTATTCAGTCGGCGCATCAGGTGCAATTTTTGGTTTGTTTGGAGCTATGGTCATCGTTGGAAACAGAATCGGTGCAGAGGTTCGATCTATTTATGTGATCATCGGAATTAATTTTGTAGTTGGGTTTATCCTTGGAGGAGTAGATTGGAAGGCCCATCTCGGAGGATTAATCGGCGGCTTGATTAGCGCGCAGCTCGTATTAAATAAGCGCTAAAAGTTATCCACAGCAATTATCCACAATGTGGAGAGAGTTACATCCGTGTAATTTAGAGGTTCACCTCTACCGCTATCTCCACCTAGTTGCTAGAGAGAAGCCAACACCAATGAAGCTGAAGCCAACAATCATGTTCCAGGCGCCAATTCCTGGGATTGGATAGCGAGTTTGAGTAACATAAAAAACGACGATCCACAATAAACCAATTAAGAAGCCAGCCACCATGGTCGGAGCGAGCCACTTTGGGCTCTCAAGCGGGGCGTGTGGAGCGTCAACGACGACTTGAGCCTCATGGGTGTGCTTTTCAATAACTTTCTTACGGAGCTTTGATTTAGGCATACACGAAAGATACACCATGGGTAAGAATGCTCCTATGGCAACAAAAATCCTCGTTATCGATAATTACGACTCATTTGTTTTTAACCTGGTCCAATATCTGGGTCAGTTAGGCGCACAGTGCACAGTTGTTCGAAATGATGAGGTTGAGGCAGATGCCGCCAAAGATTTTGACGGCGTACTTATCTCTCCTGGGCCAGGGATTCCAGAAAAAGCTGGAGTAAGTATCGCAATGATTAAATACTGCGCCGAAAAAAAGATTCCTTTATTTGGGGTTTGCCTTGGGCATCAAGCAATCGGAGTTGCTTTCGGTGCAACTGTTTCTCGAGCGCCAGAGTTGCTACATGGAAAAACCTCACTGGTGTACCACAAATCCCAAGGAGTTCTAGCAGGTCTACCTACCCCATTTACGGCAACACGCTATCACTCGTTGTGTGTTGAGCCAGCTACAGTCGGGGAGGATCTTGAAATAACAAGTCAGACCGATTCTGGAATCGTAATGTCGATGCGACACCGCACTTTACCGATCGAAGGAGTGCAGTTTCATCCTGAATCGGTACTGACTGAGCATGGACATGCAACGTTAGCTAATTGGTTATATGAATGTGGAGACTTGCATGCGCGCGAAAAAGCGATAGGTCTCTCACCTATTGTGGGTATTAAAGTTTAAGGCGCAGTATTAATTGTGATTGTCACAGATTTACCAATTGTTTGAGTAGTGCCTGCATCTGGGGCTTGTCTAATAACCACATCAAGAGGCTGATTAGCGTCGTAGTCTTGAATCTCATTCACTAAGAAACCAACTTGAGCAAGAAGTGTTTTCGCTTGGATCGCATCAACTCCAATAAGTTCCGGGACCTCAATCTCACCATTTGCAATTTGTAGAATTACACCACTTCCAGCGGTAATTGTTGAACCACCTTCAGGTGTAACTTTCAAAACAGTTCCCCGCGGCTCATTTGATGGTACTGCCTCGGTCCGTGCAATTAATAAGCCAACCGCAGATAATGCAGCACGTGCATCTACTAAAGACATTCCAACTAAATCCCCTGGAACTATTGAATCCCCAGGGCCATCCGAGAGTGTGAGCACAACACCAGAGCCTTTTGGAGCGCGCACCGTGGCAAGCGGAATCTGACTAGCAACACGATCCTTAGGAATTTGAGCATCGTGGGCTCTTGTAACCGTGACGACAAAATTCAATAACAGAGCTCTAGCTTCAGCCTCATTTAGTCCAACAACATTTGGAATCTGCGGGAAAGTTGTTGCATCTTCCGAGGGTTTGGTCAGAAACAACCCGGTAGCGAGTAAAGAAATCGCGAGAAGTGATGAGAGCGCACTTATTAATACTTTACGCCTGGAAATCTTTATCCTTGGCGCCTTAGTGGTTAAAGCCTGCCCCGCCGAGATTTTAAAGAGATCATCGAGCATTAGGCCCGCAGATTGATATCGATCCTCAACGTTCTTAGCTAGAGCAACAGATAAAATTACATCAACACCCGGTGGCAAATCGGGTTGAAGCACGCTTGGGGCAATTAATTTTCCTGAGACATGCTGATATGCAATCGAAACCGGCGTATCACCCGTAAAGGGAGGTTTTCCGGTGAGAACTTCGTAGAGTAAGCAACCAGTTGAGTAAATATCACTGCGAAGATCTGCAACTTCACCCAAAGCCTGCTCAGGGGATAAGTATTGGGCGGTCCCGACAATGTTCCACGTATTTGTTAATGTGGCACCTAAATCTGCAAGCGCTCGCGCTATTCCAAAATCCATAACTTTTACATCACCTTGATCAGTAATCATGATGTTTGCAGGTTTGATATCACGATGGACAATGCCTCGCTCATGCGAGTATTCGAGAGCAGCTAAAATTCCTTCACCAATTTCAAGTGCTCGCTTAAGCGGAATGCGCTCGCCTTTATGTATGAGTTCGCGCAGGGTATGACCAGAGACAAGTTCCATAACAATGTACGGCGCGGGTTTTTCACCCGAATCATAAACGGCAACAATACCCGGGTGGTTTAAGCCAGCGGCAGCTAAGGCTTCTTTTCTAAAACGGGCAACAAAGGATGGGTCGCGAGCTAAATCACTGCGCAAAACTTTGATAGCAACGGAGCGCGCAAGCCTTATATCTTCTGCGACATAAACATCGGCCATTCCTCCGGTGCCAATCATTTCACCAAGCTTGTATCGTCCACCCAGAAGTGATGCGCTCATAGAGCCGCCCCCAAAAACTCATTCGTGGTAACTTCTTCACGAGTGATATCTGCAATAAGAACTGTGATGTTATCTGGTGCACCTTGAATATATGTTGCATCAACAAGAGCTTTAATGGCGACTTTTCTATCGCGCTTCTTTAAGAGGAGCTTTATCTCTTTCTCAGTTAAAATACTCGATAAACCATCGCTACATAAGAGATAACGATCACCCTCTTTTGCATCAAATAGTTGCAAAACTGGAACAACATTTCCTTCACCCATAAGCGCTTGGGTTAAGACAGAGCGTTGAGGGTGATCAAGGGCTTCGGTGAGAGTGATAGCTCCTTGAGAAAGTAATTCTTGAATAACAGTATGGTCATTACTTAACTGCTCGATGGTATTTCCGCGTAATCGATAACATCGAGAATCACCAACATGCAATAATGCAATTTCATCAGCATGAATAACGAGCGCAGTTAAAGTAGTTCCCATTCCTCGTAGTTCGATTGCCTCACGGGCAAAATCGCCAATTTCAGTGTCGATTGTGTGCAACGAGTTGATTAATGAATCGTGCGTCGAATCAGAATCAATAGTTTCATCGGTGAGCATCGGAGCCATTGATTGAAGAGTTCTAATTGCGATTCTCGATGCTACCTCTCCACCGGCATGGCCACCCATCCCATCAGCAACTGCGATTAAACGGCCAGAGACAAAAGCCGAATCCTCATTGCCGTTTCGTACTAAACCCAGGGCTGAGCGCGCATCGCTATCGAAGTAAAAGCCGCCCATAAGAGGTAAGCCTAACCCCTGTTAATCTTCAATCATGAAGATTTACGCCCACCGTGGTGCATCGATTGATTTTCCGGAGATGACAATGAGGGCGTATCAAGGCGCTCTTGATGATGGGGCTGATGGCTTTGAATGTGATGTTCGGGTGACACAAGATAATCAACTCGTTCTTTGGCATGACGCTGATATGAAGCGGGTGGCTAGTTATAGCGGGCGAATTGCTGAGATGGATTTTATGGAGATTAAACGTCACCACCCAGAGGCAATTCTATTAGAGGAGTTACTTGAACTAGCTAGAGATAATAAAAAAGAGTTAGCAATTGAAACAAAACACCCCGTACCAACTGGAAGTGCAGTCGAAAAGAAAGTGATGGAGCTCATCAGCCAAGAAGTGCAACTAAATGAGATAACAATTATGTCCTTTTCTTGGCTCGCCCTGGAAAATATTCGAAAGATAAATCCACTACAACCAACAGTTGCCTTGTTGGAAGATCGTTTTAACGCTCTTATGCGTAGATATACCTCGGCGCAATACTTAGGACCAAGCGTGGAATATCTCCGACTAAAGCCCGAGTTAACCCAAGAACATCGAAAACTCTTTGTTTGGACTGTAGATGACGCTGATGACATGCGTTTTTGTTCAGATAATGGAGTAGAAGTTCTGATTACAAATAATCCGTCATATGCACGTAGGGTGCTCGGGTATCATTAGCAAGTGAGTACATATGCATATCTTGGCCCAAAGGGAACTTTCACTGAAGCGGCGCTTAAAAAGATTACCTCTTCTAACGACTCGCTCATTCCTTATGCAAATGTCACAGCAGCGCTAGATGCCGTCCGAGTTGGTAAAGCTCATTTTGCACTAGTACCTATTGAAAACTCCGTTGAAGGTGTGGTCGCCAGGACTCTTGACGAACTTGCAACAGGCACCCCACTTACAATTGTTGGCGAAGTTACCTTGCCCGTCTCCTTCGCTTTGATGGTTAAGAAAGATGTTATTGACATACGGAGAATTGCTACCCACCCACACGCAGAAGCTCAGTGCCGAACATACATAGCAACTAATTATCCAGAAGCTGAATTAATAGTTACGGCCTCAACTGCAGCAGCAGCCGAAGCAATTGGACGTGGAGAGTTTGATGCGGCAATTGCTGCTCCAGTAGCCGCTGCGCACTATGGACTTCGCGTAATCGCCGACAATATCGGCGACAATCCAGGGGCAGTCACTCGCTTCGTTCTTGTTTCAAAGCCAGGCGTGACGCCAAAGGCAACTGGCTTAGATCGCACTTCACTGGCGGTATTTATTGGAATAGACCACGCTGGAGCGCTTCTAGATATTTTGACTGAGTTTGCTAAACGGGATGTGAATCTAACTTTTATTCAAAGCCGACCTACAGGTTTAGAGTTGGGCCATTACCATTTCATTATCGATGCAGAGGGCCATATTGCAGACACTGCTATAAAAGAGACGGTTGAGGCTTTGCGTGCGATGTGCGAAGACATCCGCTTCCTTGGCTCTTATCCACGAGAAAAGGCTGGAAAATGATTGACATCAAATTCTTACGCGAGAATCCCGAAGTTGTACGAGCATCTCAACGAGGACGATATGAAGATGAGAGTATTGTAGATAAAGCATTGGCCAGTGATGAAAATCGCCGAGTAGCAATAAATGAGTTTGAAGCCCTTCGTGCTGAGCAAAATACTTTGTCTAAATTGGTTGCTTCAGCAAAAGGTGATGAAAAAGCTGCACTTCTTGAAAATTCAAAGGCGCTTGCCATGAAAGTTAAAGAGGCCGACAGTAAACGCGCTGAACTTGAGGATGCAACTAAAAACCTCGTAATGCAACTTTCTAATGTCTTAGATCCAGCTGCGCCAATAGGAAAAGAAGAGGATTTTGTAGTAATCGAACATGTTGGTACCCCACGCATATTTGATTTCATCGCCAGAGATCATGTTGAACTCGGGAAACTTCTAGGTGCAATAGATACTGAGCGCGGCGCAAAAGTTGCCGGTTCTCGCTCATATTACTTAACCGGCTCGGGTGCAATGCTTGAATTTGCACTTGTTAATTATGCGATTGCATTAGCGTTAAAGGCAGGTTTTACGCCAGTAATCCCACCCGTTTTAGTAAATCGACCCGCTATGGAGGGAACAGGATTTTTAGGTCAAGCGGCAGAAAATGTTTATCACTTAGAAAAAGATGATGTCTACCTTGTAGGCACGAGCGAAGTGCCTCTTGCTGCATTTCACATGGACGAAGTTCTCCCAGTTGAAAAACTGCCAATTCGTTACGCTGGCTATTCATCGTGTTTTCGACGCGAGGCTGGTACATATGGCAAAGACACTCGTGGAATTATTCGTGTTCACCAATTCGATAAAGTTGAAATGTTTTCATTCTGCCACCCAGATCAAGCCATAGAAGAACACAAACGTTTATTACAATGGGAGAAAGATTTTCTGAATGCAATGGAGATTCCTTATCGTGTCATAGATGTTGCATCAGGGGATCTCGGATCAAGCGCCAACCGTAAATTCGATATTGAGGCATGGATTCCAACTCAAAATGCATATCGAGAGGTTACAAGCACTTCAAATTGCACCGAGTTTCAAGCTCGCCGATTGAATATTCGTTACAAGGACACTGATGGCACAAGGGCGGTCGCAACTTTAAATGGCACTTTAGTTGCAATCCCACGTATGATTGTTGCAATTTTAGAGAATCATCAAAATAACGATGGAACAGTAAATATTCCGGCTGCATTGCGTCCATTCCTTAATAAAGATCGATTTGAGTTGGTGTGAGTAGACGCCCAAAACTTATTGCTACCGATTTAGATGGAACCATTGTGCAATATGATGGAACAATTTCGGAGCGAACAATCAAAGCCTTCTCAAAGGCCCATGCAATGGGAATTCACATTTACTTCGTAACGGGCCGTCCACCTCGGTGGATGAATGAAATTCGTGATGCCTTTGGATTTGGCGGCGCAATATGTGGCAACGGAGCGATGTTGTATGACCTTAAAACTAGTACCGTCACAGAAGAATGGATGATTCAAAGTCAAGTGCAGGCAGAAGTTGCCCAACGACTTCGCATCGCGATTCCACAAATATCCTTTGCAATCGAGTCCCATGATTATTTTCACCGCGAAAAAATTTATGTTCCTCACTGGGATGTTGGTTTAGATAATGTTGGAGTAGAGCGAATCGAAGATGCAATTAGAGGTCCAGCCTTTAAAATGCTAGCCCGTTGCAGTGGTGGCGAATTTACATCTGATGAGATGTTAGAAATTGCACTTCCTAAACTCGAGGGTCTTGTTACAGTAACCCACTCAAATGCCAAAGAGTCTCTACTTGAAATCTCAGCCTTAGGTATTTCTAAAGGGCAGACACTTGCAAAAGTTGCTGCGCGGCTAAATATTGATGCCAGTGATTGCATCTCATTTGGTGATAACCCCAATGATTTTTCAATGCTTCAATGGTGTGGACGTTCGTATGCAATGGCCGGTGGCCACCCTGACGGAGTTAAGTATTCAAGTGGTGTTGCCGGTCCTCATCAGGATGATGGTGTGGCGATAGTAATCGAAGAGCTCTTAAAACTACCTGCCTAAAGTAGCGCCGATTTTTCGATAAGAGCTAAGTCAGGTAACCTCTCCCACGGAGGGCTCGCATAGCGGCCGAGTGCACCGGTCTTGAAAACCGGCAAACGAAAGTTTCGTGGGTTCAAATCCCACGCCCTCCGCCAGTTTTTACCCCTGTGGCTGAGTTCATAGCCATTAAGCGTGGATTTTTATAGCCGTTTTTTCCCGACAAGAGCACACTAGCCCCTAGTGTTTTTCCCAAATCAATGAGGCCGGGGGCTTGCAATGTCAGGTGTGTTTTCACCGAATAGAGCGAAGATTAAAGAGCGCACTCTGCGTACTGATAAATGGTGGTTACAACCGGCCATAACGTTCGGGGTACTTTTCTCATTTGTTATCTATGCAACTCTTCGCGCATTTGAAAATAAATATTATTTTGCCGAACCATTAATCTCACCTTTCTATTCACCATGCTTATCTGCATCATGTGAACCTGGAACCGCGCTAGCGATCTTTGGTCAACCTTTTAATAATCAGTATTTTGGTATTGGGATTTCACCAGCGCTATTTATCTTGATCTTCCCACTCGGTTTCCGCATGACGTGTTACTACTACCGTAAAGCTTATTACCGAGCATTTTGGATGTCACCACCTGCATGTGCGGTAGCTGAGCCACATACAAAGTACACAGGTGAAACACGAGCACCACTCATCTTGCAGAACAGCCACCGCTGGTTTTTTTATGCAGGCTTGGTTTTCAATGTAATTTTAACGTGGGACACAATCTTGGCATTTAGAAATGCTGATAAAGAGTGGGGTCACATGAGCGTTGGAACGCTCGTCTTCCTATTTTCAACAACAATGTTGTGGTTCTATTCACTCTCATGCCACACATGTCGCCACACACTCGGCGGTCGTTTAAAGCACTTCTCAAAACATCCAGTGCGTTATAAGGCGTGGACTATTGTTTCTGCGCTTAACCACAAACATCCAACTTTTGCATGGATCTCACTCTTCGGAGTAGCAAGTGCCGATATTTACGTCCGCGCGGTTGCATCTGGTGCAATCACTAACTTCTACTTCTTCTAAGGGAAATTAACATGAGCGAATTAGAGCGTCATTCGTACGACGTACTTGTCATCGGTGCAGGCGGTGCAGGTTTACGTGCCGCAGTTGAAGCACGTGAAGCGGGATTACGCGTTGCCATCATCTGTAAATCCCTATTTGGCAAGGCCCACACGGTAATGGCAGAAGGTGGAGCTGCAGCATCAATGGGTAACGTCAATGACAACGACAACTGGATGGTTCATTTTCGCGACACTATGCGAGGGGGCAAATTCCTTAATCATTTCCGCATGGCCGAGCTACATGCCAAAGAGGCACCCGATCGCATCTGGGAGTTGGAAACATGGGGTGCGCTCTTTGATCGCACTAAAGAGGGAAAGATTTCGCAACGCAACTTCGGCGGACATGAGTATCCACGTCTTGCACATGTCGGGGATCGCACAGGTTTAGAGCTCATCCGCACAATGCAACAGAAAATAGTTGCGCTTCAACAAAAAGATGGCAAACAGTACGCCTCGATGGAGAGCAATATTAAAGTCTTCGCGGAATTAACTATTACCGATATTTTGAAGGAGAAAGGCAAGATTTCAGGTGCTTATGGGTATTGGCGCGAAAGCGGTGCCGAAGTTTTATTTGAAGCACCAACTGTCATTATCGCAACTGGCGGAGTCGGAAAGACGTTTAAAATTACTTCGAACTCTTGGGAAGGCACAGGAGATGGCCATGCGTTAGCACTCAAAGCCGGTGCGAACTTAGTTGATATGGAGTTCTTACAGTTCCATCCAACAGGAATGGTGTGGCCACCATCGGTACGGGGAATTTTAGTTACTGAATCTGTTCGCGGTGAAGGTGGCGTCCTTACCAATACTGCCGGTGAGCGATTTATGTTTAATTACATTCCAGATGTATTCAAGAATATGTACGCGGATAATGAGGCAGAGGCCGACCGTTGGTACACAGATCAAAATAACAATCGCCGTCCACCCGAACTACTGCCGCGCGATGAAGTCGCACGCGCGATTAACAGTGAAGTTAAAGCCGGTCGAGGCACCGAACATGGCGGAGTGTTTTTAGATGTTTCAAAACGTTTATCAGCCGAAGTAATTAAGAAGCGCCTGCCGTCAATGTGGCATCAATTCTTTGAGTTAGCCGGAGTTGATATTACGAAAGAGCCAATGGAGGTTGGCCCAACGTGTCACTATGTGATGGGCGGAGTAGAAGTCGAACCCGATACCGCCGCAGCAATCGGAGTACCTGGATTATTTGCCGCCGGCGAAGTTGCTGGTGGAATGCACGGTTCAAATCGCTTAGGTGGAAACTCACTTACCGACCTCTTGGTATTTGGTCGACGCGCTGGAATGGGTGCTGCGCAATACTTTAAGAGCAATAGTAAAAATCCCGTGAGCGAAGACGCGATTAAAGCCGCAGCGGCAAAGATTCAAGCACCATTTGATCGCGATGGTGGTGAAAATTCTTATGCTCTGCATGCTGAACTTCAGGAGGTTGCCCATAACTTAGTTGGGATTATCCGAACAGCCAAGGAGCTAGAAGATGCAATTGCAAAAATTGCAGATATTAGAAAGCGCAGCGCAAATGTCTCGGTAAGTGGAGGACGTAAATTCAATCCAGGATTCCATTTAGCTTTTGATTTAGACAACATGCTGCTAGTTGCTGAATCAACTGCAAAGTCGGCAATTCTGCGTGAAGAGTCACGAGGTGGACACACACGCGAGGATTTCCCTGGAATGAATAATAAGTGGCGCCAAATCAATCACATCTCATCATTTGATGGCGTACAAGTAAATGTTCGCGAACAAGCACTGCCTGCATTACCTAAAGAACTCTTCGACCTCTTTGATGTTCATGAGTTGGAGAAGTACATGACACAAGAGGAAATTGCGAAAGGTGGTACCAACTAATGGCACGCATGCTTAAGCTTCGTATCTGGCGCGGCGACTCAACTGACGGCGCACTCCAAGATGTTCAAGTAGAAGTAAACGAAGGCGAAGTTGTCCTCGATGTAATTCACCGCGTTCAAGCAACACAGATGGGTGACTTAGCTGTACGTTGGAACTGTAAAGCCGGCAAATGTGGTTCATGTTCCATGGAGATAAATGGAAAGCCTCGACTAGCGTGTATGACTCAAGTTGCAGCATATGGCGAAGAAGAGACAATCACAGTTACACCGCTTCGCGCATTCCCAGTAATTAAAGATCTGGTCACGGACGTATCATTTAATTACAAAAAGGCAATGGAAATTCCGGCATACGCACACCCAGATGAATTAGCACCGGGTGAGGCGCGCATGGAGCAGATCGATGTTGAGCGCAGTCAAGAGTTTCGCAAATGCATCGAGTGTTTTTTATGCCAAGACACATGCCACGTAATTCGTGACCACGAAGAGAACAAGAAATCCTTTGCAGGTCCACGATTCTTTATCCGTATCGCTGAGTTGGATATGCATCCACTCGATACACTGCGAAATCGCAAGAAAACCGCACAGGAAGAACATGGTTTAGGGATGTGCAACATAACCAAGTGCTGCACCGAAGTCTGCCCTGAACACATTCGTATTACTGACAACGCCATTATTCCCATGAAGGAGCGCGTTGTAGATATTAAGTATGATCCCGCTCGGTGGTTGGGCTCCAAAATTCGCAAGCGAGACGGTATCGTTTAATACATGAAATTATTAATCCGTTGGGGCGCATTGAGCGCGGCTTTTTGGGTGGCAACTGCATTAATTCCAGGCATCGATGTTAAAGGTGGTTTCACAACGTATCTATGGGTGGCACTCCTGTTTGGACTACTCAATGCAACTCTTGGCTCACTACTTAAACTTCTTACACTTCCAGCGGTAATTTTGACGCTGGGACTATTCCTTGTTGTCGTTAACGCCGCGATTTTAATGCTTGTTGCACGATGGAGCGATAAGTTAGATGTCAATAACTTCTGGTCGGCAATCTTTGCCGCTTTCATAATCAGCATCATGACACGATTAATCTCAGGGGTTACAAAGAAAGCCCTACCTCTCTGAAATCACTGGTTTTTGTTTCAATAGGTGGAATTGCGGGGACGTTAGTACGGTACGCGCTGGGTATCGCAATACCGGATTCGCGTAACGGCACTTTGGCAGCAAATTTAATTGGGGTTGCAGTTGCAAGTGCACTCTTAGTTTTAATGGAGCGACGAGGCGTAACTGAGCTTCGCCACCTTTTATTACCTGGATTTTGCGCAGGTCTTACAACTTTTTCTGCCGTAACGGCTCAATCCCTGGAACCGCGCGAAGGAGGAATGCTTTTCCTAGCGCACAACCTAATATTCTCGCTGATGATTATTGTAATTGTTCTTCCTTTAGCTCGCAGAGTAATTCCAACGCGAACATGAATACTCTTTACGTAATTCTCGGCGCAGCAATTGGCGCACCAGCACGTTTTGCAATCGATCAATACATACGTAGATTTTCATCTCAGCCATATGGAATATTTCTCGTGAATATTCTCGGTTCATTCCTACTTGGCGTTACATTCCGAAGTAGCGAACATGTTTATGATTTCTTTGTGATTGGTTTTGCTGGAGCTTTCACAACATGGTCAACATTCATGTTAGATATTTTCTTAGCGTATGAACTGCGCCGTTACAAAGAGGCAGGCTTAAACTTAGTTCTCTCTCTAGGTTTTGGGCTTATTGCAGCTTGGTGCGGTCTTGAATTAGCGAAGTGAGGCCATCCATGCCTCGATTTCATCTGGATGGCGAGGTATGTTCTCACTCAAATTAAAGTAACCAGTCTCGGTCACTAGAACATCGTCCTCAATGCGAATTCCAATCCCGCGATACTCGGGGGCAAAAAGCTCATCGTCGGGTTGGATATAAAGGCCCGGCTCAACAGTTAGAACCATTCCAGCCTCTAACTTAGCCTCGGTGTATTGGTCCTTACGCGCCTGTGCGCAGTCATGAACATCCAACCCCAACATGTGGCTGACTCCATGCAAAGTCCAGCGCTTATGTAGACCAAGTTCAGGCCGCATAGACTCTTCGGCGCTAATAGTTAAGACGCCCATGTCAACTAGACCTTGGGCCAAAACCATATGACAGGCTCTGTTGATTTCAAGGAAATCCACTCCAGCTCGAATTGCGGCAAAACCTGCTTTCTGCGCTTCATAAACCAACATATATAAAGAGCGTTGAGCGGGAGAAAACTTTCCACTAATCGGCATTGTGCGTGTGATATCTGCGGTGTAAAACGAATCTAACTCAACGCCGGCATCTAGCAATAACAGATCACCGTTACTAACATCACCATCGTTGCGCGTCCAATGCAAAATACATGCATGCGAACCGGCTGCTGAGATAGTGTCATATCCAAGTTCATTTCCCTCTACTCGCGCCCGACCAAAAAAGGCAGCTTCAACTACGCGCTCGCCTCGAGGCGTGATAACTGCAGCTGGTAGCGCTCGAATCACATCACTGAATCCACGATGTGTTACATCAACAGATTTCTGTAGTTCACTTATCTCATACTCATCTTTAATTAAGCGCGCGACAGAAACAAAATTCTCTAGTTCACTTCCGCGTGGATTTTTCTTTATCACTGAATCGACAAGGGCATCAAAACCACTCAGAGCAACAGCTGGAGTGCCATCCATTAAAAGTGCTTTAAGTTCGTCAACTTTACGGACTTCAATTCCGAAACGCACTGATGCTTCATCAGTTGTGTAGCGTCGTCCTACCCATAACTCGCCATATTTTCGATCATTATAAAACGCACTTGTATCTCGAGTTGAGCGAGGTTGAATATACAAAATCGAATCATGCGCAGCGCCATTTGGCTCCATCACTAAAACGGCATCGGATGTAACTTCTTCGCCTTGAACGCCCGTGTAATAAACGAAAGCACTATGAGGACGAAAACGGTAATCAGTGTCATTGCTTCGGACCTTAGAATTTCCGCTTGGAATAAGGATGCGTAAACCCACAAAGGCTTCAGAGAGCTTAACCCGACGAGCAGACGCGAATGGAATGGCTGCATCTTGGGTAATTCCATGTAGAGGTGATGGCGCCCAACCCGTTGTCATAAAATCGGCATACGCATCTGAGGGTGGCACGTCGTAGACACGACGGCTTTCGGTAGTTTTTTCTTCCATAGCTTTAGCCTACAAGAAGGTCATTTACTTGTGCAGAGCGCTGGTTTTAGTCAGGCTCGAAACTTAGGTAAATCCAGTAACTCACCTTCAAGGGGACCATCTGGCGGACAACTGCGGTTGAGTTCGGCAATTGTGTTAAATACGCCCATTTCCCCCGTTGCAATCTTTGAGAAACTACCAGCGCCACCCAATGGTGCCCAAGGCAAGTATGCAATTCCATATTGGGTACAGATATCAATAACATCGGCCCACAGTCGATAGCGTGGACTGAACTCATTTTGTACGGAGACAATGCCGCCTTGCTCTGGTGTTCCACCAATTGAAATTGCACGTAAAAGCATTTCGGCATTCACGTTACTCAGACCGATGGCACTTACATAACCATGTTCCTTTACAGTGAGATTATGATGACCAATAGAAGGGGGTGAGAGTGGCAATTAAAATAAACTCCTTGGAAGCGGCGCTAGAGCGAGCCATCTCCCTAAGTGAAGGCGTACATTCGCGCGTAATAATTGGTTTGGTGGGCAAACCTGGAGCAGGCAAATCTACTTTGTCCAGCTACCTTCTTAAAAAACTGCCAAAAGAGACAACTGCCTTGGTTCCAATGGATGGATTTCACTTAAGCAATGCTCAACTTGCCTTGCTTGGTCGCAGCGACCGTAAAGGTGCGCCAGATACGTTCGATGCTCATGGATATGCAGAGTTACTTCAGCGAATAAAGACGAACTTCACACAGGAAATCTATTTCCCAATGTTTCACCGCGAAATAGAGGAATCGATCGCCGCCGAAGGGGTAATCCATCCTCACACTTCACTTGTTATCACCGAAGGTAATTACCTACTTTTACGTGAGGCTGGCTGGTCAGAAGTTGCACAATTACTGACAGAGCGTTGGTTTGTCGATACAGATAATGACAGACGAATGGCGCGGCTCGTTGCTAGACATGTTAAATACGGAAAGAGTATTGAAGAGGCTCACGCTTGGGCACATGGCACTGATCAACACAATGCTGATTTAATCGAGGTCACGAGGGTAAGGGCTGACGTTGAAATCTGCCTAGATTGACGCTCTTTTTGATTACCAAAAGGTTATGGGAGTGATGCCCCCCATACCCCCTATTGGATGGATACAAATGTAGGAGTATTTTCAAACTATGGACAGAGTTAGAAGATCCACAAATTTCTATTTAGGAGTAGTTATTTCAGCAGTTCTTATAATTGCACTTATTGCCGCGGTTGCAACAAATAATTCCACTAAAACGCTTAGCGCTGGCAGTCCGGAGCGAGTAGTACAGGAGTTTCTACAGGCAGTTAATGGTGGCAGAAATGATTTGGCTGTCAAACTTCTAGCGAGTGATAGTAGTTGCTCAATTCAAGATATCGATCGCGCGTGGCGTTGGCCATCAGCACAGGTTGCACTGTTAGAAAGCAAAAAGACTGGTGATACAGCAGTGGTTCGAGTAGCGCTTCAACGAGATTCCAACGAGATTATGGAGACCTCACCAGATGAAGAGTTTATGTATCGATTAATTAAAGAATCAAACCAATGGAAAATCTCCGGGATTCCATGGCCTTTGTATGATTGTGGTGGTATTAAGAAATGATGATTTTAAGTTTGTTTGGTAACTTACTTATTTTAGGGATGGTTATATTTGTCATAAATAGGGTTTTTTTTCAGAGACAAAAGCAAGCAAACCAGGGTGGAGGCGTACGACGTTTCTTCCAGTTGGGGCTACTTTTTGCTTTAGTGGTAATTTCTGCAATCGGGTTATCTGGACTCCTTGCCCGGCTACTCCATATTGGAATTTCTGTAACTTCTGACCGTGCAGCACTTGCCCTTGAATCGTCATTTACCGCTGTTGGAATTCCCCTTCTATTTTTAGTCGCGACATGGACGCGCAGAACAATAGCTAAAGACCCTAGTGAGAAAGAGACGATGGGTTGGAACCTCTATTTGACCGCCACTTCAATTCTTGCCCTTGTATTGAACTTAGTTGCACAATTAAAAATCCATAAGGTCATATTTGCTGACGGTGTTTTGCAAGGCAATTCGATATCGCAATTTGTGATTTGGGGAGCTATCTGGTTTATTCACTTTAGACTGCTGAGCCAAGTTCGGAATTCATTCAGTTCAATTAAAGATCACCTAATCGGATCATTAATTGGTTTAGGTTTCAGTGTTTACGGTCTACTAGCAATAATTGAAGCGCTATTAACCTCACTATTTCACTTTAATAAGGACCTAGTTATTTTCTCGGAAACCAATTTGTTAATGCAGGGTTTCATTACATTCATTGTGGGTGCCCCTATTTGGTATGTGTATTGGATTCGTACCGCGCTAACCATCAAAAAAGACGGTACCTGGTTTGCCTATGTCCTACTCATTGGCGTTGGTGGGGGATTAATAGTTGCAGTCACAGCCTTCAGCTTCAATTTATATTCGGCACTTGTTTGGCTTATGGGGGACCCAGCTACCCAAAGTGCTTCTGCCCACTTCCAAGACTCACCTGGGTCGCTTGCGGCAGCTTCAGTTGGACTTTTGGTTATTTGGTATCACCGTGCAGTTTTATCTCGCGAAAACGCCCAAGAGCGCACAGACATTCGGCGGATTTATGAATATGGAATTGCTGGAATTGGTCTAATAGCAGCAGCCGGTGGCGTCACCATGATTATTGTTTCACTTGTTGAATCAATTTCGAACTCAACTCAGATATTAGGTGGCAGTTCAATTAATTCAATTCTGGCTGCCATCACATTAATTGCAGTTGGTGGACCAATATGGTGGTTTGTTTGGAGATCCATTCAAAAGACGGCCGAATTGAGTCCAACGAGTGAACACTCCTCTTTAATACGGCGGGTTTATTTGTTAATTCTCTTTGGCGTATTAGGCATTGTCTCAGTTGTGATGCTGTTACTTGGTGCTTATTTTATTTTCAAAGATCTTTTCCAGCAAGGAATTGGGATTGAAACTCTACGCCGCATGAGATTCCCATTAGGAATTCTGCTTACTACCGCCCTTGTCTCTTTTTATCACTGGCTCATATTCCGTGGTGAAAAAGATGTCGAGGTACAAAGATCGTCAGCCCAGAAACACGAAGGAAAGCTGTACTTCTTTGTAGAAGTAACAATAAAATCAACAAGATTCAACGAGTATTTGGCAGCTCTCAATAAATACGCAGAGCATATTCGTAGTGAAAGAGGATGTGAAAAACTAGATGTATTAATCGAACCAAAAAACCCAAGCACTATTTATCTCTATGAGATTTGGAGTGATGCGTCTACACATCAGAGCCATCTAGATAGCGCAGAATTTTCTAATTGGAAAGAATTCTCGAACCCACTTACTGAGCAATTAACGGTCAAAACTCTTAAAACTGGCTAAATTTAGTGGTTTTGCCGACAAGGTTGTAAACTTCCCCCACCACTTGGAGACGTCGCATAGCCCGGTCGAGTGCGCCTCACTGCTAACGAGGTAAGGTTTAATCGCCTTCAGGAGTTCAAATCTCCTCGTCTCCGCTCTTCACATAGATGTAAGGAGCCGGAATGCTGCATTACAAGGTAGCAATTGTTGGTGCCGGCCCTGCTGGTTATTTTGCAGCGCAAGCTCTACAGAATCTACAAAACGATGAGCGTACATTTTCAATCGACATGATTGAGCGGCTCCCAACACCATGGGGTTTGGTTCGCAGTGGAGTTGCACCCGATCACCCAAAGATCAAAACTGTTTCTAAAGTTTTTGAAAAAATTGCGGCAGATCCAAATTTCCGCCTTTTTGCTAATGTTGAAATTGGTACAGAGATAACCGTTGCTCGGTTAGCTGAGGTGTATGACGCAGTCATCATCGCCACAGGCTCTTCACTTGGTAAAAAACTTGGTATTCCCGGCGAGGATTTATACGGTTCAATCTCTGCAGC
>CAYGHJ010000014.1:0-19862 GCA_964349605.1 uncultured Candidatus Planktophila sp.
TACTCGCTTACGCATGGATTTATGAATGGTTATAACCGTTTTAAAGATGAGATGGCGATTATCGAACGAATGGGCCGTGAAAATTTAGATGGCATTGAAGCAACAATTAAGAAATATGATATTGAGTGCGATTTTGAGTTCAATGGCGAACTCCGTGTAGCAATTGAAGCGTGGCAGATGGAGTCGATGATAAAAGAGGCGGATCTGCGAAACTCATTCGGCGATAACGTTGAACTTTTGGATCAAAACCAAATTCAAGCACGTGTTAAATCTCCACTCTATAAAGGAGCGTTGTGGGATCCAGATGGGACCGCGCTCGTTGATCCAGCACGTTTAGTGTGGGGTTTAGAGCGAGTTTGCATAAAACTTGGCGTAAAGATTTTTGAAAATACTCATGTTGAATGGCTAGAACGAACTAATAGCGGCATGATTGTTCACACACCTTACGGAAGTGTGTATGCCCAGAAAGTTGCACTTGCAACAAATGTATTTAAATCACTTGTCAGGCGTGCCCATAAGTATGTTGTGCCTGTTTATGATTTTCAATTAGTAACAGAGCCCCTGACGCGCGAGCAGCTAGATTCAATTGGTTGGAAAGGGCGAGAGGGTTTATCTGATGCTGGTAATCAGTTCCACTATTATCGAATGACGAAAGATAATGAGATTTTGTGGGGCGGTTATGATGCAATTTATAATTTTCGAGGGAAAGTTCGTCAAGAGTATGAATCAGATGCGCAAACATATGCCCACCTTGCAAAGGCTTTTCTAGAGACTTTCCCGCAGCTCAAAGGAGTTAAATTCACACATGGTTGGGGCGGTGCAATAGATACCTGCTCTCGCTTCTCACCCTTTTGGGGCATGGCATATCGAGGTCGCGTCGCTTATGTAATGGGATATACGGGTCTTGGGGTTGCCTCGACACGTTTTGGTGCACAGGTAATGCTCGATCTCTTAGATGGAATTGATAATGAACGAACTCGTCTTGCCATGGTTCGAAAAAAACCTTGGCCATTTCCCCCAGAGCCATTTCGCTTCATATTTATTCGCTTAACTCAGTGGTCTATAAATCGAGCCGATGAAAAGGGTGGCAAACGCAACCTATGGCTCAAAATTCTGGATTTTTTGGGCTTAGGTTTCGATTCCTAAAGTTTTACGCCTATTCTTAAGCAATGACCAACCATGGCAATATGTATGGCCCCGACTTTACCTTTCTTGGTATCCAACGTTGCGATTTAGATATTCCTTCTACATTTGCCGATGCTGATATCGTAATTGTTGGCGCTCCAGTTGATAGTGGAACATCACATCGCTCTGGTGCAAAGTTTGGTCCGCAGGCAATTCGTGGTGGGGATTATCTTCCGCACGATGGAGAACGCCCACATCTTGCGCTTCGAATCGATGCATTGAAAACGATGAAAGTCGTCGATGCTGGAGATTTAATGATGCCAGGCGGCGACCTGGTTGCATCTCTTGAAGTTTTAGCTAAAGCCACTGAAAAAATCTCACGGGCCGGTGCAATTCCAGTAATTCTTGGAGGAGATCATTCAATCGCTTCGGCCGACGTAGCGGGCATCGCGCGCCACCGAGGTCTTGGGAGAATTTCGATGATTCACTTTGATGCCCATGCCGACACGGGCGAAGATCAGTGGGGTGCACTAATTGGGCATGGAACACCTATGCGGCGCTTGATTGAAAGCGGTGTTGTTCGGGGCGATCGATTTTTACAGTTGGGACTGCGTGGCTATTGGCCAAGTCCAAAGACGTTGGACTGGATGCGCGACCAAGGAATGCGCTCGTATGAGATGACCGAGATTCACAACCGTGGTTTAAATACGGTTTTAGATGAGTCATTTGCAACACTGATGGATGGTTGTGATGGAGTGTTTTTGTCAGTTGATATTGATGTCGTAGATCCAGGAATGGCGCCAGGCACAGGAACACCTGAACCTGGCGGAATGACGAGCCGCGAACTCCTCGAATCGGTGCGCAGAATCTGCCTAGAGCTTCCAGTTGTCGGAATCGATGTAGTTGAAGTAGCACCTGCCTTTGATAGCGCAGATATTACGGCGATATTAGCTAACCGAGTCGTTTTAGAGGCGTTGAGTGCGATTGCTAAGCGTCGCTCAGGTGAGAAGTATTCACCTACACAAAATCTTCTGGATCGCTAAATGCGTGAAGTAGTAATTCTTGGTTCGACGGGTTCAATTGGCAGACAGGCTTTGGAGATTGTTGCAACAAATTCAGACTCCTTCCGAGTTCTTGGAATTTCTGCGGCTGGCAATAATCCAGCTTTAGTTATCGAGCAGGCGAAGGCATTTAACGTCGAGTTTGTTGCCGTAGTGAAAAATGCCGAGGAGATTCGTCAAGCACTTCCAGGTGTCAAAGTAATAGGTGGACCGCTTGCTTCAACCGAGATTGCAGCTATCGAATGCGACGTAGTCCTCAACGCGATTACCGGCTCTATCGGACTTGGTCCGACTCTAGCCGCACTCGATGCGGGAAATACTTTGGCTCTTGCCAATAAAGAATCACTCGTAGCCGCAGGTGATCTAGTGATGTCAAAGGCAAGAGAGCATCAGATTATTCCAGTTGACTCGGAGCACTCCGCGATTTGGCAGTGCTCGCTAGCGGGTAAAAAAGACGAGGTACGAAGATTAATTTTAACTGCAAGTGGTGGTCCTTTTATTGATCGCAGCGAATTAGAGTCAGTGAGCGTGGCTGATGCACTTAAGCACCCTACGTGGAATATGGGCGCCGTTGTAACGATTAACTCCGCGACGTTAGTGAATAAAGGTCTTGAAATTATTGAGGCGCATCATTTATTTGGAATGGCATATAACTCGATAGATGCAGTTATTCACCGTCAATCAGTTGTGCATTCAATGGTTGAGTATGTAGATGGTTCAACCATTGCACAGGCAAGCCCGCCGAATATGAAGGGTGCAATTGCCTATGCCCTTAATTTTCCATGGCGTTTAAAGCAGGCTACAAGTGCCATCGACTGGAGCATTAAACACAGTTGGAGTTTTGAACCGATTGATTCCGTAAAATTTCCTGCCGTTGCACTTGCTAGAGTTTGCGGAGAGTTAGCTGGTGGGATGCCAGCGGTCTTTAATGCCGCTAATGAAGTTGCTGTAGAGGCTTTTATTTCGCAAAAGATTGGTTTTACTTCGATTCTTCCCCTTGTTCAAGAAGTAGTTGAGGAGTCTCAGAGCTACGCAACATCGACTTTGCGGGATTTAGCCGATGTCAGCGGCATAGAAGAGAATGCACGAGCCAGAGCCCATGAACTTCTATTACGATTGGCCCCATAATGCAGATACTCGGAATCCTCGCCTTTGTTATAGCCCTACTGCTCTCAGTGATGATTCACGAGTTTGGGCATTACTTAACCGCTAAACGCTATGGCATGAAAGTCTCCGAGTTTTTCATTGGCTTTGGACGGCGCATCTGGTCACAGCAGCGTGGTGAAACTGAGTTTGGAGTAAAGGCGATCCCTGCGGGTGGCTACTGCAAAATCGAAGGCATGACCCCCGGCGATGAGATGCCGATTGGTCAGGAGGATCGAGCATTTTATAGAGCCAGCTCTGGGAAGAAATTAATTGTTTTAGGTGCCGGCTCCTTTCTTCACTTTGTAATTGGTTATCTACTTCTATTTACACTCTTTGCTGGGATTGGAACTACACAGGTTCTTCCAATTATTGGTGAGGTCATGGAGGGAACTGCCGCACAATCTGCCGGAATTATGGTCGGAGATGAAGTAACCTCAATTAACGGAAAGCCTGTAACTAATTGGTATGAAGATGTTAACGCTATTCGAGAATCACAGGGCAAAGAATTAACTCTTGGAATCAATCGCGATGGTGAGGATTTAATTATCTCCGCCACACCAAAGTTGGAAACTATTGATGGTAAAGAGCGATATTTACTTGGAGTTATTAATGAGACAGGTCTTGCGCGAAGTGGGGTGCTCACCTCGTTGAAAAACGCGGGAATAGTTACAAAGCATTTCTTGGTTGAGAGTATTAAATCCTTAGTAAAACTGCCATCTCAAGTTCCAGCGCTGTGGGGGCAAACCGTCAGCGGACAGGAACGTGATGTAAATGGTCTAGTAGGTGTAGTCGGTGTCGCTCGTGTTTCGGGCCAAGCGATAAGTAGCGATGATCTGAATACAATGGAGCGTTTTGGAACTTTTATCTTAATTATTGCGAGCTTGAATATTTTTGTAGGTCTCTTTAATCTCTTGCCAATTCTGCCTTTAGATGGTGGACATATGGCCGTTGCTATCGCCGATGAAGTTCGTGCATTATTTGCCCGCCTTCGACGTCGCCCGAGACCAGCTGCTATCGATGTCACTGTTCTGACGCCGATTACGATGGTAGTTTTTGTAATTTTGGCGGCATTAACACTACTTCTCCTTGTAGCAGATATTGTTAATCCAGTCATTCTCAATCTTTAGCGGATAGCCGATTCTTACGGCAGAATAGCGCCATGGTTGATTTAGGAATTCCGAGCGCTCCACCACCAACTCTTTCGCCACGTCGAAAGACTAAGCAGATGATGGTCGGTAAGGTCGGTGTGGGTAGTGAATATCAAGTGAGTGTTCAATCTATGTGCACGACGTTAACATCTGATGTGAATGCAACGCTGCAACAAATAGCAGAGCTAACTGCCTCTGGCTGTGAGATTGTGAGAGTGGCAGTTCCAAGCCAGGATGATGCCGATGCTTTAGCTCAGATAGCTAGGAAATCTCAGATACCAGTGATTGCCGATATTCACTTTCAACCCAAGTACATTTTTGCTGCAATCGATGCGGGATGCGCGGCGGTGCGTGTTAACCCTGGAAATATTAAGCAGTTCGACGATAAAGTAAAAGAGGTTGCAAAGGCGGCAGGAGATGCGGGCATTCCGATTCGTATTGGAGTAAATGCCGGTTCTCTTGACCCTCGCTTGCTGGCTAAATATGGCAAAGCGACCCCTGAAGCCTTGGCTGAATCGGCGTTGTGGGAGGCATCGTTATTTGAAGAGCATGGCTTTTCAAATATCAAAATATCCGTTAAGCATCATGATCCGGTAACGATGGTTAAGGCCTACAGACTTCTGGCCGCACAATGTGATTATCCATTACATCTTGGAGTCACAGAGGCAGGACCGATTTTTCAAGGAACAATTAAATCGGCAACGGCATTTGGAATTTTATTGGCAGAAGGCATCGGCGACACTATTCGAGTTTCATTATCGGCCCCGCCAGTTGAGGAAGTTAAAGTTGGAATCTCGATTTTGGAATCACTCAATCTTCGTCAACGCAAACTGGAAATAGTTTCCTGCCCATCATGTGGCAGGGCTCAAGTAGATGTCTATACGTTGGCCGAAAAAGTTCAAGCAGGGTTACAGGGAATGACTGTTCCTTTACGTGTTGCGGTAATGGGTTGTGTTGTTAATGGACCAGGGGAGGCGAGAGAGGCAGATCTTGGCGTCGCATCCGGAAATGGTAAAGGTCAGATTTTTGTGAAGGGCGTGGTAATTAAGACCGTTCCTGAATCGATGATCGTTGAAACTTTAATCGAAGAAGCGATGCGCTTGGCCGAGGAAATGGAAGCAGCGGGCGTTGCATCTGGCATGCCAACTGTTGATATTAGATAGGCTCACCCCATGTTGAAAATGTCCACGCTATTTTTGCGTACTTTGCGCGATGACCCAGCAGATGCAGAGGTCGCAAGCCATCGTCTGCTTGTGCGTGCTGGATATATTCGCAGAATCGCTGCGGGAATTTACTCCTGGCTGCCGTTGGGTGTAATCACGCTTCGTAACATTGAAAATGTAGTTCGCCAAGAGATGGATCAAGCAGGATTTCAAGAGGTTCATTTCCCTGCACTCTTGCCACGGGAGGCTTATGAAGTCACTCATCGCTGGGAAGAGTACGGACCTTCACTTTTTCGCTTGCAAGATCGCAAAGGTGGAGATTACTTACTAGGGCCAACCCACGAAGAGATGTTTACGTTGATGGTTAAAGGTGAGTACTCATCATATAAAGATTTGCCACTGTCAATCTATCAAATTCAAACTAAGTATCGTGATGAGGCCCGTCCCCGCAGCGGAATTATTCGAGGTCGCGAATTTGTAATGAAGGATTCGTACTCATTTGATATTGATGACGCCGGTCTGGATATTTCATATCAAAAGCACCGTGATGCCTACATTAAATGTTTTGACCGTCTTGGATTAAGGTACAACATTGTCAAAGCCGTATCAGGGGCGATGGGTGGATCTAAGTCTGAAGAGTTTTTAGCCCCATGCTCGACGGGAGAGGACACATACGTCTTATGCCCTAGCTGTGGCTATGCTGCCAATGTCGAAGCGATGGTTACTAAAGTCGCTGAGGCGAATCCATCGAATGTTCCAACTCTAGAGGAGTTAGATACACCTAATACTCCCACGATTGATTTACTAGTAAACGTCATGAATGAGAAATTCGGTGGCGGATACACCGCGGCCGATACTCTGAAAAATATTATGGTAGTCGCAGATGGTCGCGCCCTTGCGGTGCTTGTTCCCGGAGACCGTGAGGTTGATTTAAAGCGCATGCAAGAGAATTTAGGTGGAGTGCATGAGCTTCGCGTCTTTGAAGAGGCAGATTTTGCTAAATATCCACAACTGGTTAAAGGCTATATCGGTCCGCAAGATGTGAAGGAGTTTGGAATAACTCTTTATGCAGATCCGCGTGTAGCACCTGGAACATCGTGGATTAGCGGTGCTAATAAGAGAGATCTCCATGCGCGATTTGTCGTTAACGGGCGTGACTTTATCCCTGATGCATATATTGAGGCGGCCGAAGTTCGTGCAGGGGATTCATGTCCAGATTGTGCGACCGAGATTGTCATTGATAGGGCGATAGAAATAGGTCATATTTTTCAGTTAGGTCGAAAATATGCCGATGCGCTTAACCTGACGGTTTTAGATCAGAATGGTAAATCTCAAGTAGTAACAATGGGCTCGTATGGAATCGGGGTATCACGAGCCGTAGCGGCTATCGCCGAGCAGACAAGTGATGCAATTGGTCTTAACTGGCCAGCTGAAATCGCCCCAGCAAAGGTGCATATTGTCGCCGCTGGTAAAGATGATCTGCTATTTGATACCGCCCTCCAACTTGGATTCGATTTAGAAGCTGTAGGGATTTCTGTCATGCTCGATGACCGCCGAGATGCAAGCCCAGGAGTTAAGTTCAAAGATGCTGAGCTCATTGGCAATCCTCTTATCGTGGTAGTTGGCAGAGCCCTTGCAGATGGAAACGTTGAAGTTCGCGTTCGGAAAAGTGGAGATAAGAGCGAAGTCGCTCTGTCACAGGCGGTAACGGCAATATCATCACTACTTACCTAAGGTTTTATTGATGGGTGATATTGCAGTTACAACGGGGATATTTCTTGTAACTGCATCTTTCTTCGCAGGCTTTGTTGATTCCATCGCAGGCGGCGGCGGTTTAATTCAACTTCCAGCGCTCTTAATCGGTTTGCCTAAAACTGAAACAGTTACGGTTCTAGGTACTAATAAGTTGGCCTCGGTTTTTGGTACTGCAACAGCGGCAGGGTTGTATCGTCGCCAAATAAAACCCGAGCCCCGTGTTTTATTTGCAATGGCACTGCCAGCATTTATTGGTTCGGCAGCTGGTGCATCACTTGCCTCTCGAATTCCGAGCGCCAGTATGCGACCCATTGTTTTAACTTTACTAATTATCGTTGCAATCTATACATGGTTAAAACCAGAGTTGGGAATGATTGAAAGCTTAAAGCATCACAGCGATCGGCGAGTTCAGATTGCAGCCCTCTCCGGAATTGTGATCGGTTTCTACGATGGAATTTTCGGGCCTGGAACGGGTTCATTTTTGATGCTTGTCCTGGTGGCATCTCTTGGTTATGCATTCATCACCGCATCGGCGATTGCTAAAGTTGTCAATGTCTCGACAAACCTTGGCGCACTTATTGTTTTTGGCATACATGGTGCGATCATCTGGCAGATAGGGCTGGCCCTTGGAGTTGCAAATGTAACGGGAGCTGTTATCGGTTCTCGTTTGGCTATTCGGGGCGGTTCGACGTTGGTTCGTAAGGTCTTTCTTCTTGTGACTATTGCACTGATTATAAAAGTGGGAATTGATACTTTTCAAAGTTTCTAGATAGAATTATCGTTACAACTTAATAAGAAAGTAGTTACTTATGTCGCTTCAGGATTCACTTACCGAATTACTCACACCTGCTGTAGAAAACGCGGGATTCTTCCTTGAGCAAGTACTTATTTCAAACCCTGGCAACCACCAAATCCTCACGTGTGTTATCGATGGATCGAATCCGCTCAATCTTGATGAGGTAACGGTTGTCTCTCGAGTAATCTCTGATATTTTAGATGAAACTGAGCTCATTACAGGGGCCTTCACTCTCGAAGTAACCTCTCCTGGCATTGATCGCCCATTAACGCAGCGCCGCCATTGGGAAAAGAACGTATCCCGGCTTATATCGATGGTGATGCATGATGGTTCTTTGTTGACCGGACGTCTTACTGAACTTCGCGAAGTTGATGCGGTTTTTATTGAAAACATCAAGGGTCGCATGAAGACCCACACGATAATACTTGCCGACATAAAGAAGGCTCAGGTTGAAGTTGAATTCAGCCGTAAGGATGATAATTAAATGCATGTCGAAATGAGTGCTTTAGTTGCGCTAACAACTGAAAAAGAGATTCCACTAGAACAGTTAATTCAAGCTATTGAAATCGGCGTGCTTACAGCCTATAACCAAACCGAAGAGGCGAAGCGACATGCACGCGCCCACTTAGATCGCGAGAGCGGAGAGATCTCAATATTAGTTCCGCAGTTCAATGAGCTCGGTGAAAGAATTGGCGAGGAACTAGATGTGCCAGATGGTTTTTCACGTGTTGCAACTTCGACGGCCCGTCAAATTATTAAACTAAAGATGCGCGAAACAAATGATGCATCTATTGTTGGTGAGTTCACAGGAAATGTGGGCGATGTAATCTCGGGTGTGGTTCAGCAAGGCCGCGATCCCAAAATGATCAACGTTAATTTAGGTCGCACCGAAGGTCGCATTCCTCCCCAAGAACAAGTTCCGGGAGAGGTTTATAACCATGGTGATCGCATAAAGTGTTTTGTAGTTGAGGTTAAACAGGGGTTGAAAGGCCCGGAGATTATGTTGTCTCGATCTCACCCGGCGCTAGTGAAGCAGTTATTTGCATTTGAGGTCCCTGAGATTAACGATCGCATCGTTGAAATTATGGCAGTTGCACGTGAGGCAGGGCATCGCACGAAGGTTGCAGTAAAATCTCACCGCGCAGGAGTAAGCCCAAAAGGCTCATTAATAGGACCCATGGGATCTCGTGCCCGTGCCGTGATGGATGAGCTTCATGGCGAAAAAATAGATATCGTTGATTGGTCTGAGGATCCAGCGGTATTTGTCGCTCACGCCCTTGCCCCTGCAAAGGTGGTTTCAGTTGAAATTACCGACTTGGCTGGGCGATGCGCCAAAGTAGTTGTTCCGGACTACCAGTTATCCCTGGCTATCGGAAAAGATGGACAGAATGCACGCTTAGCGGCCAGATTAACAGGCTGGCGAATCGATATTCATCCCGATAATCCCATTATGTAAAGAGGGTATCCATTAGATACGATAACCCCCTGCACTACAAGTGAAATGGACATGAAAGATATGAAACTCACATGAGCTCGCTAGAACTATGAGGTCGAACAACTAGGGCTTGCATGTGCAGAATATGCGGGCCAAGACAGGGGAAAATGTGTCAAAGGTCCGCGTACACGAGTTAGCAAAACAACTCGGTATGGAGAGCAAGGAAGTTCTTGCAAAGCTCCAAGATATGGGAGAGTTTGTAAAATCAGCATCATCGACAGTAGAAGCACCAGTTGTGCGAAAACTTGTCGAAATGTTTCCTGATGCAAAACCTCTCGATGAAAAAAAGCCTGTAAAGAAAGCTGCCGCGAAAAAACCTGCAGGCAAACAAAAGGATGAGGTAAGTGCTGAACAGGCAGCTGAGTTAGCCGCTGAACTTGGAGTCGATTTAGTTGCGATAAAAGCTGAAGCAGTGCGTGCCGAACTTCATAAGGCCGAACTTCATGCAAAGGCAGAGGCAGTGCGTGCTCAAGAGGATGTACCGGCAGTTGATCTACCCAAACCGCCACCTCGTCCAGGCAACAATCCATTCTCATCTGGAGTTTCTGCAGTGCCGCGTCCACCTCGTCCAGGTAACAATCCATTTTCAACTGGGGGCGCAGTTCCTCGTCCACCACAACGTCCACTGGGAGCACCTCGTCCAGGAATGACAGGTGCGCGCCCAGGTTCAGTACGCCCCGGTTTTGCCGCTCGTCCACCTGGTCAACGCCCACCATCAGGTGCTGGTTTTCCACCCCGTACAGGTAGTGCACCGGCTTCTGGAACTCCCTATAAGAGCAGTGGCCCAGCCGGCGCTCCAACAACTGGCGCTCCAACTCGCCCAGGTGGCGGTCGTCCACCTCAACGAGGCGGCGCAGGTGGAGCATTTGGTAAAAATGCAAGCAAGAAATCAGGTCGCAAAGCTAAGTCACGTAAGGCGTTGCGCGATGAGTTCGACAACATGCAAGCGCCACAACTCGGTGGCGCAGTTATTCCTCACGGCGATGGAAAAACTCCGATTCGCATGCGACGTGGATCTTCATTGGCCGACTTTGCCGACAAGATTGGTGCAGATCCAGCAGCGCTGGTTTCAGCGCTCTTTCACTTAGGTGAAATGGTTACAGCGACGCAATCCGTTGATGCAGATACATTTGAAATTCTCGGCGTACAACTTGGATATGAAATCCAAATTGTTAGCCCAGAAGATGAAGATCGTGAACTTCTACAAGGCTTTGATATTGACTTAGCCGACGAGCTCGCAGAACTTGATCCAGAGATGCTTGTCGCGCGTCCACCAGTTGTCACTGTCATGGGTCACGTTGACCATGGTAAAACCTCGCTTCTGGATGCAATTCGAAAGAGTGAAGTTATGAAATCCGAAGCCGGTGGAATCACTCAACACATCGGCGCATATCAAATTCACCATGATCACAACGGTACTAATCGCGCAATTACATTTATCGATACACCGGGTCACGAGGCATTTACTGCGATGCGTGCACGTGGTGCCAAGGTAACTGACATCGCAGTGCTCGTAGTTGCTGCAGATGATGGAATTATGCCGCAGACAATTGAAGCGTTAAACCATGCACAAGCTGCCGATGTTCCCATCGTTGTGGCCGTTAACAAGATGGATAAAGAAGGCGCTAACGCCGACAAGGTTCGTCAGCAATTAACGGAATACAACTTGATCGCTGAAGAGTATGGCGGAGAGACAATCTTCGTAGACGTCTCTGCAAAAACAGGTCTTGGTGTAGATGCACTCATCGAGTCAATTCTCTTGACAGCCGATGCAGCAATTGATCTTCGAGCAATTGCCGATGATAGTGCGCGAGGTGTTGCCATTGAAGCTCACTTAGATCGTGGTCGAGGCCCCGTTACGACAGTGCTGGTTCAGCGCGGAACATTAAAGATTGGTGATGCAATCGTTGCCGGTGGTGCCTTTGGACGCGTGCGTGCAATGCTTGATGAGAACGGCGACAACGTTCTAACTGCCGGACCGTCTCGTCCAGTTCAAGTACTTGGATTTACATCAGTGCCAAGTGCTGGAGATACATTCTTAGTAGCCGATGAAGATCGTACTGCGCGACAAATCGCTGAAAAGCGCCAAGCTGCAGAGCGAAATGCTCAACTTGCAAAGGCGCGTAAGAAGGTATCTCTCGAGGACTTCATGGAGCAGTCCAAGGTCTCAACGCTTAACTTAATTCTCAAAGGTGACGTAAGCGGATCTGTAGAAGCTCTCGAAGAGGCACTCATGGCCCTAGATGTTGGCGACGAAGTCGATCTTCGCGTTATTCATCGCGGCGTAGGTGCGATTACGAAGAGCGATATTACATTGGCATCGGCATCGACTGCAGTTGTGATCGGCTTTAACGTTAAGCCAGAACCGCAGACTGCAATTTTTGCCGATCAAGAGGGCGTTGAAGTTCGCTTCTACTCAGTTATTTACCAAGCAATCGATGATGTCGAACTCTCACTCAAGGGTCTGCTCAAGCCGATCTACGAAGAGTTTGTTGTGGGTAATGCTGAAGTTCGAGAGATCTTCAAATCTTCTAAGGCCGGAAACATTGCTGGATCGATCGTTAAAGATGGAATCATCAGGCGTAATGCCAAGGCGCGCATTCTGCGCGGTGACAAAGTACTTGTTGATGATCTGACTATCGATTCGCTCAAGCGATTCAAAGATGATGCGACTGAAGTCAAAGAGGGCTTCGAGTGCGGAATTGGCCTTGGCAATATGAAGGAAATTGCTGTGGGAGACATGATTCAAGTATTTGAGATGCGCGAGAAAAAGCGGGTATAAAAAATGAATCCATCACACCGTTCTTTAAAAGTTGCAGACCGCATCAAAGTGGTAGTGGCACAGCTGCTCGAGACAAAGATTAAAGATCCGCGTCTTGGCTTTGTCACTGTCACTGATGCGCGAGTCACTGGTGATTTACAAATGGCCTCGGTTTTTTATACTGTGCTGGGCGATGATGATGCCCGAGCATCAACTGCGGCAGCGTTAGAGAGTGCAAAGGGCGCGATTCGTTCGGCCCTTGGTCGCGAACTTGGTCTGCGGATTACTCCATCGATTGAGTTCTTTGAAGATGGCCTGCCCGAGAGTGCAAAAGCCCTTGATTCCCTACTTGCACGAGTTCATGAGCAAGATGCCGAAGTTGCTGCCCTGCGTAAAAATGCAACGTATGCAGGGGGAGAAGATCCATATAAAGCTCCACGCATAATCGAGTCGGAGTAATCATCGAGCACGGCTTTCTGGTTGTAGATAAAGAGCCAGGAATGACAAGTCACGATGTGGTTGCTATCGCTCGGCGCGCGCTGGGAACAAGAAAAGTTGGTCACGCCGGCACCTTAGATCCAATGGCGACAGGCATTTTGGTACTTGGTTTTAACAATGGAACTCGTTTGTTGCAGTACATCACCGATGGCGATAAGACATATCAAGCAACGGTTGTTCTTGGCGTTGCAACGGTGAGCGATGATGCTGATGGCGAGATTGTTTCTCGCAGTGACATCTCGCAGATTACTGATTTCCAGATTGAAGTAGAACTAGCAAAAATGCGCGGGGTCATCATGCAGCGCCCCAGTTCAGTTTCAGCGGTTAAAGTCGATGGTGAACGTGCATACGACCGTGTTCGAGCAGGTGAAATTGTCGAACTTGCATCACGCCAAGTCACCATCGCTGCGTTAGATATTCTGGCTATCCGTCATTTAGCCACAACAATTGAAATCGATATTGAAGTGACCTGTTCGGCCGGAACTTACATCCGTGCGATTGCTCGAGATTGCGGTAATGCCCTTAATGTTGGCGGACATTTATCCTCACTTCGCAGAAGCAGGGTTGCTGGATTTGATTTTGAAGGCGCGGTTTCATTGGAGCAGTTAAAGCGTGGTGAGTTCACGACACTTGAACTGGCCGATGTTGCACGTACGGTTTTTGCAGTTCGAGAGTTAGCCTTAGATGAGCGTCAAGAGCTCTCATTCGGCCGGCCACTATCGGCTAATCCTACGGATGAAATTTATGCAGCCATGAGCGGCACTAATGATTTGATTGCACTTCTGGCCAATAAAGATGGTTTAGCTAAGCCAATTGCTGTGTTCGCGGCAGCGAATTAACTAGGTAATAATAATCCAATGAGCGTTGTCGTAATCGGAGTATTTGACGGAGTCCATAGGGGACATCAAGAGGTACTCAATCGCGCCAAGGAAATTGCGGGGGATGAAAAAATAATCGCTCTTACCTTTGATCCGCATCCAGCCAGTGTTTTCGCACCAGAGCGGGCACCTACGCTGTTAACTATTCTTACAGATCGAATTGAGTTATTAAAGATTCACAATGCCGATCAAGTTGCGGTAATGAAGTTTACTCCAGAGTTCGCCGCCATGGCTCCAGAGGATTTTGTTAATAGAATCCTTGTTCAGCAGTTAAATGCAACTACCGTTGTTGTCGGCAAAAACTTTACTTACGGACATAGAGCCGAAGGAACAGTTGAGAGCTTGAAAGCCCATGCGGAGTTTGAGACTATCGTTTTAGATTTAGCGCCGGTTGCTGGGGAAGTTGTCTCTTCTACTCGCATCAGAAAACTTATCCTTGAAGGAAATGTTGAAAAAGCTCGCGAGTTATTGACTCGTCCGCACCGCTTAGATGGAATCGTTGTCCACGGTGAAAAACGCGGCCAAGAAATTGGATATCCGACGGCAAATCTGGGCGATCTTGAGCACCAAACAATTCCAGCCGATGGAGTGTATGCAGGCTGGTTAACCGTTGGGATAGATCGCTGGCCAGCAGCAATTTCGATTGGCACTAATCCAACTTTTGCTGGAATTCGTGGCCGCCAAGTAGAGGCTTATGCTCTGGATCAAGTGGGATTAGATCTCTACACAAAAGCGGCGACAATTGAGTTCGGTTGGCGCCTTAGAGACACGTTGGCCTTTGATGGTCTTCAACCCTTGCTCGATCAGATGGCCAAAGACTGTGCTCGAGCCCGTGAATTAACTGAACTATAAAACAAACTCTCCAAGTGTCAGCATTCCAAATAAGTTCGGCAGTTGACTTCCTGAGTAATATATTGCCGTGAAGAGTTCAGTGATCGTTGCCGGTGCACGGACTCCGATTGGCCGATTTAATGGTGCGTTGAAGAGTTTTAGCGCATCCGATTTGGGTGGATTGGTGATTAAAGCCGCGATAGAGCGCGCAGGTATTGCAACAGGCCAAGTTCAATATCTCATAATGGGACAGGCGCTGCAGGCAGGCGCTGGGCAGGGTCCCGCACGCCAAGCCGCAATTAAAGCTGGCTTATCCATGAATGTTCCTTCAATAGTAGTTAATAAGCTGTGCATCTCTGGGTTAAATGCGATTGCACTTGCAGATCAACTCATCCGTGCCAATGAATGTGACGTGATAGTTGCAGGTGGCATGGAATCAATGACCAATGCACCTCATTTATTAATGAATTCCCGTGGAGGCCTCAAACCGGGCGACGCCATTATGAAAGATTCAATGCTCTTTGATGGGCTTTTTTGCAGTATCGATCACATTGGCATGGGTGAGGCCACTGAGAAATATAATTCACGATATAAATTGACCCGTGAGATGCAAGATGAATTCGCATACCAATCTCATTTTCGCGCAGCAGAGGCTCAATCCGAGGGCATCTTTAATGATGAAATAGTTCCAGTAGAGATCATTGATCGAAAGGGAAATATCACTCTTTTCTCTTCCGATGAGGGAGTTCGTTCAGAGGTTTCACTTGAAACGCTCGCAAGACTCAAGCCAGCTTTTTCTCCATCGGGAACTATTACTGCAGGGTCGGCTTCGCAGATTTCAGATGGCGCAGCAGCAGTTGTTGTCATGTCGAAGGAAAAAGCCATCGAACTAGGAATCGATTGGCTCTGCGAAATTGGTGCGCAGGGGATGGTGGCAGGCCCTGATGCCTCACTTCACGAGCAGCCTTCAAATGCGATTAGGCAGGCGGCGAGAAAGGAGGGAATAGGAGTAGAGCAATTTGATTTTATTGAAATAAATGAGGCCTTTGCGGCCATTGGAATTGTTTCATCCGATGCGTTAGGGCTTAACCCTTCACAAGTAAATATTCACGGAGGTGCCATTGCACTCGGACATCCTCTAGGTATGTCAGGGGCCAGACTGGCTTTACATATCGCGCTTGAACTTAAGAAAAAGGGGAGCGGGTACGGGGTTGCCGCCCTCTGTGGCGGTGGTGGCCAGGGTGATGCGCTAATTTTGAAGCGTTAGGTTTGATATTGATGCATGGCAAGTTGGAAATAGAAAAGAATCGCCCTATAAACCGGAGAATCTTCAATGTTCACTTGAATAAAGGCTTGAAGTCTTTGACCGACAATCAGAACTGTGGATAAATTGTACAAAATGTGTACCTTTTAGTACAATTTAGTTATGCCACATTTATCCATCTCAGATGCTCGCGCCGATCTTGCCAAGGCCGTTACCCGCGCCAAAAAAAGTCCGGTGACCATCTTGAGGCACGGAAAGCCTATTGCTGTACTAATTAATCCATCGTTGTTTGAAAAATTTGTTGAGTCAATTGAAGAGCTGGAAGATATTGCTGCATTTGATGAAGCAATGTCCGACAAGGATCCAACTATTCCATGGGAGCAGGTTAAGAAAGATCTAGGACTTTTTTGACTAATTACTCAATCGAGGTAAAGAGAAAAGCTCAAAAGTACCTCAATACAATTCCGAAGAAAGACAAACTACGAATCGTTGGGGCAATAGAATTACTCCGCGAGAATCCTCTACCACCAAAGTCATTAAAACTCAAAGGGCGTGAGGGTTATCGAATTCGAATTGGCGAATATCGTATTATTTACTCTTTCAACAGTAAACACTTAACCATCCTCGTCATTAAAATTGGCCATCGTAGAGACATTTATCAAATCAATGTCAATGAATAAGAAGCGAACCGCCCCAAGGACTGATCCTGCCTCCTAGAGCCGACCACTATCCATCTAGTTCTGCAATTAATCACGAAACCCAAGTGCCCTACCCGATAGTTCGAACGAGCAGTTCTTGAGCAGTATCGGCAAAGAGGCTCTGACCCCATGAACCATCATGAAAAAAAGAGTAGGGGACTAGTTCCAATCAAATCTCTTGCCAAAGACTGAAACTTCCTCCATTTTGTAACCCAACTGTTTGTAGAAATTCATAACTCTACTATTGGAATGGTGAACCATGAGCATTGCCTTGGGGCAGCCTCGTTCCTTGAGCCAATCTTCTCCCGCTTCAACTATCTGGCGGCCTAGGCCCATTTTTTGAAATTCGGGCTTGACAGCAAGGAAGTAGAACCAGCCTCGGTGCCCATCTAGTCCGACCATAACGGTTGCGACTATTTGCTTATCGCGCTCCAAAACAAGAATTGTTGAGGAAGTGGATGACATGGCTAGATTAAAATCGGTCTCAGGGTTGTTCCATGGAACCACTAAGCCGCACTCACCCCAGAGGCCAATCACATTAACGAGATCATTTTCAGTTGAATTTCTTATGAGAATCATGTCGGGATTCTTCCATGTTCTTCTCTAAGTACTCTCAGATAATCAGGATGAGCCTCAAAAGATAGTCCTTCTTCCCAACCGACCTATCAGATTGAGGTTTACTTGAGCGACCTACCTTTAACCTCAAACCCAATACTTTTCGGATCACTTTCCGTGGAAATGCCAGAAATCCGACATCGGGCATCTCCAAATTATCACCCCGATCGTGTGAAATGACACAATTCCCTAGACTTACACGATGCGCGATTCGAATAGGAATGGAAAAGTGAAAGTAATGAGTCTCCTAAACCATCATCAACTGAATTCATGGCACAAACTTTGAAGATCGCGGCTTTGCAGATCTCCAATATATGGAGTTTCAAATACCATGAAAATATCGAAGATGCACCGAAGATCGACTTTGACGAAAATCTCAATATCTTGATTGGACAGAACGGAGCTGGGAAATCTACAGTACTTGAGGTCATTAATTTTATATTTAGACGGGTTCTTTTTGCACCTTATAATCGATTCGATGACCTATTTAGACGCAGAGAAAGTCTGCCAGCGAGTGACAAGCAATCAACGATTCGAAAGGTTGATAACTGGCAGAATTACAAGACTTTTCGATTGGAGCCGAATTACGATTATGAAACGAATTCGCAAAAAATAAGAATCACTGTAAGAATTGACGAAATAGATCGAAGCAATATTGAGCACCTTCGAGTAAATCGAGAGAAATTGAGTTCGATAGTGACCGATTATTCCTCATTTCAATTGTTAGCGGATGGCGAGTACCAGGATGTATACGAAGTCGATATCACCCTAAATAGAAATCAAGACTTATACTCTATTGCATCTACAAACGATCCGGGATTCATTTATTTAACTCAATATAATTTGTACAAAGAGGCCATTCGAATCCACAATGAAATATATCCTACCGACCTCATTGATGTACTTGCGGAATCCTTCAGCTTAATAAGCAGTTATCGAAATTACAGTACATACTCACCTACGGTCTCCTTAAGCGGGACTAGTTCAGCCACACAACAAATTCAGGCCTTTCGCTCCAGTGAATACTCCAAGAGTATGAATACTACTGAATCCTCCGAGCCAACCGTTTTCAATTTAGTTCGCTTACAAATGGCCGAATCCATAATAGAACTGATAAGTAGCGATAAAACCGAAGACGAGTGCGTTCGGTTAGCCAACGAACTTCCATTTGTGCAAGCGATAAACGAGAAAATTAAGATCGTGAAGCTTAGAGTTGAAATAAAATTGACAGATAAACGGAATTGGGAGTTCGCTTTTTCCTTCTTCGATACTAAACGCGGCAGGCCCGTGACCGACATAGGCGCCCTCAGCGCAGGACAGAAAGCAATTATTCATCTAGTCTTTGAAGCATACGGTCGGGGCGAACTACTGGGTGGCTTGGTTATCGTTGATGAACCCGAAATCCACCTACATCTCCAGTTTCAAAACGAATACCTAAGAGTGATCGAAAAACTTACTCAGGAACAGTCCTGTCAGTACATACTCGTGACTCACTCAGAGTCTCTCGTGAACTCTGCGACGATTGGCAGCGTAATACGGCTGTCATTGGACGATGATGGGTATACCAAAGTGAATCAACCAAGCATCGCCCATACCCAAAAATGGTTGGTAAAGATTCTCGATAATCGAAGATCAACACATGCTTTCTTCGGTAGCAAGGTTCTAATTGTGGAAGGTGAAACGGATAGGTATTTCTATCGAGCGCTTCTGGGAGAGATAGAGAGAAGGTTAAAGCGTGGTCTTTCACAGGAGATCACAGTCCTAAATGTTGAAGGCAAAAAGTTTGATACATGGCGGACTTTTTTTGATTCCTTCGGCTTGAAGACGTACGTAGCAGGCGATTTGGATTGTGCTTGGAAATATTTTGATTCTCAAAGTCATCCGAAACTAAACACACCGGAGTCAGTCGTGGATTTCCTGGACTCTCATCCTGATGTCATGGAAAAAATTGACGCTGACTTCGAAGAGGGATTCTTTATTCTTAAAGCTGGAGTCTTAGAGGACTATCTTGGAATCCGAAAGGATTTAGAACCCGTCATTGACTTCTGTGAAAATAGGATCGCGGCATTCATTGATGACACATCTGACAGTAAAGTCAGAGAGATTCGAGCGATTCTGAGCCAGATCATAGACATTGACGAATCGGAGTTTTGAGATTCAATTCATTACATAATCGTTGATGGGCGGCAATGGGTGACGACACTCATACTGCTCCTTGCAGCGATCCGCGACCCCGAGCGCAGACCAAGGGTTGCTGCTAGATGACGAATTAGCGTTACTTAGCTCAAGCAATAAAAACGTATCCCACTATTTAGTGTCCCGCTAAACCTATGTATCCTTGTCAGACTTTCTTACCCGTGAAAAATACTTTTTTGCGATAGGTTCCGACAGAATATGTTGCACGCAAACCGGGAAAGAGTGGGGAGTTTCTACGTCCGCACCCCAAAATCGCAGAAGACTCGCCCCATAAAGCCGGATCCTGTTCTCCTGCGTGTTGTTGAGGCGAAATAGAGTCTTCGAAAACAAAGGATGGGTCACTCAATTTGGTGGAAATCGTGCGTTTCAGTGGTGGATTAGCCTCGATTTCACGTATCCACAGGCCCGCTGGTAGCCTATGCATCCAACGAG
>CAYGHJ010000015.1:0-6472 GCA_964349605.1 uncultured Candidatus Planktophila sp.
TGTTTGAACGAGATAAAGATGATTTACGAAATCTCGGTGTCATCATTGAAGTAGGAAGTTTCGATCCAGTCTTTCAAGATGAAGTTGGCTATCGAATCAAGCCTGAGGGTTACTCTCTAAATCTCGGTGAAATTTCTGGCGTAGAAATTGCACTTTTGTCACTTGCAGCTGAGGCATGGCGCGGTGCTGCACTAGATGATGCAGCGCATAGTGCGCTAACTAAACTTCATTCAATGGGTGTTGAGTCGGATTTAGATGCACTTCCCACTATTTCACCACGGTTGAATCCAACACATAGTGATTTTCAGGTGATTGCTCTGGCGATTTCTAAACGAGAGGTTATTTCATTCTCCTATCTCTCCGCTGCAATGGTTGCGCAGATTCGCACCATTGAGCCTTACGCCATCGCCACCAGAAACTCCCATTGGTACCTTGCCGGAAGGGATCTAGAAAAGTGCGAACCTCGAACATTTAGGCTGGACCGCATCGATGGCGAGATTTCAAGTTCTGCTAATGGTCAAGGTTTTGAAATTCCGGCAGGCTTTGATGTCTTTGCTTCTTTAGAAAGTGATGAACTTGTAAACATCGCTACTCTCGATATACGAAAAGGTAAAGCACATTTACTGAGGATAACTGCCGACTCTTGCGTTGATAAAGGTGAGTGGGAGCAAATTACAGTTAAGTACTTTGACTTTCAGCAGTTTGTTGATCAAATTCTTTGGCATGGAACCGACGTTTTAGTGATTGAACCAACTTCACTTAGAGGTCAAGTTATCGCAGCACTTGAAGAGATTGTCCGGATTCATGCCTAATCCAACCCAATCCCCATTAAGCCGTACGGCTAGACTTCTAGATTTAGTGCCATATGTCTCCTCGCACCAAGGAATTGATATCGCCGTCTTAGCTGAAAATTTCAACGTTACTCAAGCTCAAATGATTTCCGATTTAACAACCCTATGGATGTGCGGATTACCGGGATATACCCACCTTGAGCTAATGGACTTATCTTTTGATTCAGGTTTTGTCACCATTCATAATGCTCAAACCCTTTCTAACCCTCGATCGCTCAACAGTGAGGAGACGATAGCGCTGCTTCTTGGTTTAGATGTTGTAATTGAATCTCTACCTACCGAACGCGGTGATTTAAGAGATCGAGCTAGGGCATTAGTAGAAAAGCTTTCCACAAGGAGTTCAATCAAAGCCAAACTAACTGCGATTCCTTCGGCAGCTGGTTCGGTGCGTGCATTAATTGAAAACGCGCTCACTAAAGATAGCTGGGTGCAGATTACATATCACTCTTCATACTCCGATACCGTTTCCAATCGCTTAGTACATCCCCTTGAACTACGAAGTGAAGGAGGTTATGAGTATTTATGGGCAATCTGTAATAGCGCACATAGCCTTCGAGTTTTCAGAGTAGATCGCATTCAAAAACTAGAGCTTAGTTCGGCACCAGAGACACCGTTGTATTCAATTGAAAATCAAAGTGAGAAAGCGGCCTATGCAATACGTGTTCATGCTCGACCAAGAGCGGCAATGGAGCGCTTCTCTTTGGATCGTGATTCGGTTTTGAAGGAAAATAAGATTCTATCCTTTTCAAGCCAATGGGTGCGGCGCTCTGTTATGGCCTCATCCGGAAGCGTTGAGGTGTTGGAGCTTTCAGAGCTTCGAAGCGAGATTGCTCGGAGCGCTCGGGCCATACTAGATCAGTACAAAGAGGGTTAGCATCACCTTTCCATGGCGCCTGGCGTTAGGGTAACCTTGACCCATCACATTTTGTTCTCATCACAGAGGGAGTTTGGCGAATGAATCTGAGGAATCCAAGCACTATTTTAGTTATTGCAATTGCATTTATGGTTCTATTCGGTGCTAAGCGTCTTCCAGACTCTGCTCGCTCACTTGGTCGCTCAATGCGTATCTTCAAGAGCGAGATGAAGGAAATGAATGCGGATGATGTGAAGACCGAGGACGAAACTACTCCAGAGAAGTAGTTATCAATGGCGTCGAGATCAGACGCACGGATGCCACTGTTAGACCATCTAAGAGAACTTCGAAAGAGAGTCTTTCGCGCAGCCGTTGCGATTGTCATTGCATCAGTTTTGGGGTTGATTTTCTATAATCAAATTATTACCCAACTTGCTCAGCCAGTATGCGATTTGAAAGCGGCACAAGAGGCAGGTGCTACAAATTGTGGCGCGCTCTACATCAGTGGTGTTTTAGGGCCTTTAAATCTGCAAATAAAAGTCGCACTCTTAACCGGTGTCATTATTTCCGCACCGTTGTGGCTTTACCAGCTTTGGGCTTTCATCGCACCCGGTCTTCACCGAAAAGAGAAACGTAATTCGATTCTTTTTGTTGTGTCGGCGACACCATTCTTTGCCGCTGGTGCGACGCTTGGGTATTTGATTCTTCCTACTGCAATTAAAGTACTCTTTGGTTTTACCCCTAATGCACTAGCAAACTTAGTCAAATTCGACGATTATTTGGATTTTGTTCTGCGAATTATCTTGATCTTTGGTTTAGCTTTTGAGCTGCCAGTTTTCTTGGTCACTTTTAATCTTATTGGCTTCTTACGCGGAGAAACAATCCTGCGTCCCTGGAGAGTATGGATTTTTTCAATTGTTCTATTTACCGCCGCGTTTACGCCTACCGCTGACCCTATTACGATGCTGCTCTTGGCCCTTCCACTCTGCGGGCTATACTTCATGGCCGGGGGCATAGCTGTTTTAGTTGATAAAAAACGGGACAGGAGAAGCGCTACTCTTCAAACCGGCATCTCGCCAATCGAGAGCGCCACGCCAATTACCGAATAGGGCGATAAGGTCGCCTCATGTGGGCCTTAGTAATCAACCCAACCGCTGGATCTGGAAAAGGCGCATCCATTGGCAGCTATGTCGCTGGTTTCCTAACGCAGCGCAAAGAGGATCACGAGATCGTTTCGGGAGATTCTGCTATCTCATTGATTACACATTTGAAGAAATTTATCGAAAACTACCCTGATTGCCAAGGCGTCATATCAGTCGGTGGCGATGGTTTGCTCCATAATGTTTTGCAAGTAGTAACACCGGCACAAATTCCCATTGCTGTGATTCCCGCTGGTACTGGCAATGACTTTGTTCGAACTCTTGGGTGGCCACTTGAGCATCTAGATTCATATTTAGAAAGCATCATTTCAAATAGACCACGGTCAATGGATTTAGGTTTAGTCGATGGCGAGTGGTTTGGAGCAATCTTATCAACTGGCTTTGACTCAATAGTAAATGAAAAGGCAAATACCATGACTTGGCCAAAAGGCCCAATGAAATATAACGTTGCAATCGCAATAGAGCTTCCTCGTTTTGTGCCTCGTAGTTATGAAATTACTCTTGATGATCGCTCCATTTCCACCCAGGCGATGCTTATTGCAGTCTCTAATGGACGTTCATATGGTGGAGGCATGTTAGTTTGCCCTGACGCAAATATTCACGATGGCTTATTCGATGTAATGCTTTTGCATCCAGTCTCAAAAATTGAATTTCTGAAAGTCTTTCCAAAAGTATTTAAAGGTACCCATATAAACCATCCAGCCGTTGAAATCGTACGTAGTAAGAAAGTAACGATCGTTGCCAATGCCGTGGCTTATTCAGATGGCGAGAGGATAGGTCGCCTTCCCATATCAGCAGAATGCATACCTGGTGTATTGCAAACGTGGATTCCGTGACATCGCCAGCGCAAGCATTTGAGGCTGCAAAAAATCGGGGAGCACATCCTGTAACGCAGAGTTTCTTAGCTACCTTTGGTTTTGAGTTCGATCCTTTCCAAATCGCCGCATGTCACGCCGTGGAAGAGGGGAGTGGCGTACTGGTTGCTGCCCCTACAGGAGCTGGCAAGACAGTTGTGGGCGAATTTGCCGCATTCTGCGCACTAAATACTGGAAAGAAATGTTTTTACACCACCCCGATTAAGGCATTGTCGAATCAAAAGTATTTTGAGTTTGTGGAGAAATTTGGCGAAGACAAGGTTGGGTTATTAACCGGGGACACAAGTATTAACGGTGAGGCCGATATCCTGGTCATGACAACCGAAGTCTTGCGAAATATGTTGTATGCAGGTTCATCTACGCTCACTGGCCTGGGTTATGTTGTTATGGACGAAGTTCACTACTTAGCAAACAAGTTTCGAGGTGCGGTATGGGAGGAAGTACTCATCCATCTCATGGAGAGCGTTCAAGTTGTTTCCTTATCGGCAACCGTTTCAAATGCCGAAGAGTTTGGTGAATGGCTAGGTGAAGTTCGGGGAAATACGCAAGTAATAGTCAGTGAAGTCAGACCCATTCCTTTGTATCAACACGTGCTTATTGGAAATCGCATGTTGGATCTCTTTCAAAGACCTGGTGTGATAAATCCTGAGATTTTGCAGCGAGAGCGTGAAGCCATTCGGAAGACATCAATGGACAGACACCGTAGAGGCAGCTCTAATGAACCCAAATCGAGATTATCTCGTGCAGATGTTATCGAAAGACTTCAACGGGAGAATATGCTGCCTGCTATTACCTTTATTTTTTCACGAGTTGGATGCGACGCCGCCGTCAAGCAATGTCTAGCCTCCGGTATCCGTTTAACTTCTTCAGAGGAACGAATCGAGATTAAAGCAACTGCTCTCAAATACATCGCAAATATTGCCGCTGAAGATCTCGAGGTCTTAGGTTTTAACGAATGGTTGAGCGCCTTAGAGCGAGGAATCGCAGCTCACCATGCAGGTCTATTGCCGAGCTTTAAGGGCGCGGTCGAGGATCTATTTCAACGTGGTCTGGTTAAGGCGGTATTTGCAACTGAAACGCTCGCGCTCGGGATTAATATGCCTGCCCGAACAGTTGTTTTGGAAAAACTCGTCAAATTCAATGGTGAAGCTCACGTTCCAATCACTCCGGGGGAGTACACCCAACTAACTGGCCGTGCTGGCCGACGTGGAATCGATATTGAAGGAAATGCCGTGGTTCAGTGGTCGCCCACGCTCGATTCAGCTTCTGTGGCCGGCTTAGCATCTACTCGAACGTATCCATTGCGTTCATCTTTCGTACCTTCTTACAACATGTCCATTAATCTAATTTCACGGTTTGGCCGAGAACGTGCGCGAAGGTCGCTTGAATCATCATTTGCTCAATTTCAAGCCGATCGTGCAGTAGTCGGATTGTCTAGACAGATTCGTAAAAATGAAGGTGCCATTGAAGAGATTCTTGCAAATGCAGTCTGCCACCTAGGAGATTTCATTGACTACGCAAGTATTCGTCGCGAGATAAAGGAAGTTGAACTATTGCTCAGCAATCGAGATCAGAAAAAGAGCTTTGATAACCGACAGCGCTCCCGATTAGAGAGTGATTTAAGTGATCTTAGAAAATCACTTCGAAACCATAGCTGCCACAGTTGCAATGAGCGCGAAGATCACGCGCGATTCACCGAGCGTGCTGGACGCTTAAACCGCGAGAATGACGGGCTACGTACCAGAGTTGATAGTCGAACTAATGTTATTGCTAAAACATTTGATCAAATTTGCCAAGTGCTAACACATTTGAATTATATTGAAGGCGAAAAGCCAACTTCCCAAGGAAAGATTCTAACTAAAATATATGCAGAGTCTGATCTCTTATTAACAGAATCGATTCGCTGTGGATTATTTAATGAACTCAACTCCACCGAGCTACTTTCAATCGTCTCCTGCATGATTTATGAATCGAGGTCGGCAGAAAACGCAGCACCTAAGATGCCGAGTATCAAAGTGGAGAACGCATTAACTGAAGTTGTTTCTATCTGGGCCCAACTTGAAGAGATAGAAAGTACATATGGTGTTAAAACGCAGCGCGAACCAGACGCTGGCTTTTGTTGGATCTCCTACAAATGGGCCAACGGCGGTTCATTACAGAGCGTGCTAAAAGGTAGCGATATGTCGGTAGGAGATTTTGTTCGATCTGTAAAACAACTCATCGACCTTCTCAATCAAATTGCAGGTGCAAGTCAGACCCTTCGTCCAGTATGTAAAGATGCAGTCAAGCGAATTGACCGCGGTGTTGTTGCCTATTTAATGAGTGATGTATGACGTTAATGCTTTTAGACAGCGCATCGTTGTGGTATCGCGCCTACTACGGAATGCCCGATACATTAGTGGCACCCGATGGAACTCCCGTGAATGCAATTCGTGGCTATATTGATATGACTGCGCGGTTAATTAGCATCTACAAACCCAATCGTTTGGTTGCCTGTTTAGATGGAGATTGGCGACCAACGTGGCGTGTTGAGCTCTTCCCTGAGTACAAAACTAACCGTCTTGAGGCAGAGGGCGAAGAGGAGGAAGAGCCCGAAACTCTGACACCGCAGATACCAATCCTCTTAGATCTTCTCGATCTATTTGGAATTCCCGTAGTCGGTGTAGATGATTACGAGGCCGATGATGTGATGGCGACCTATGCCGAATCAGAGAAAGGTCCCATTAGAATCGT
>CAYGHJ010000015.1:6572-17663 GCA_964349605.1 uncultured Candidatus Planktophila sp.
GAGATTTGTCTCAGATTTATCAATTTAAGGAGCGTTATGGTCTTGGTGCCAGCGTAGATCGTTTGATCAGTGCGCTAGGTTGGTAAATTTTCTCCTCCCGATTTTTAGCGGGATTTTACTAACTGGCGCTTTTGCTCCAATCGCATTGTGGTGGTTAGCGCCGATCTCGCTGGCGCTTCATATGTTTAGTCTTAGTAAGTCAACTAGGCCATTTCTTAACTCTTTGCTCTTTGCAGCAGGTTTTAACGCAATCGCGTTGCAGTGGACAAACATTTTCGTGGGCTCGATACCGTGGATAATTCTTTTTTGTGGACAGGCAGTACTTTTCATGCCCCTCGGTTTCGCTAAAAAATATGGGGTCGGGTTTTACCCATTTATTTTCCTTGTCATGGAGGAAGTGCGTTCCCTGTTTCCATTTGGGGGATTCGGTTGGCTTCGTATCGCATATTCACAGGCCGATGCGCCGTATAGTCAGATTGCAGCTATCGGGGGAGCTAGCGCTCTTAGCGCGCTAGTCCTTTCAATTGCCATAGTACTTTTTTCACTTTCACATTCTCGAATTAGAGTTTTACCACTTCTGCCACTTTTGCTTTTGTTTATACCCGTGAACTTAGAGAATGCTGGTGCAATTCGCGCGGTTATGGTTCAGGGAAATGTCCCGCGACTTGGATTGGATTTTAACGATAGAGCTACACAGGTCTTCTTTAATCATGTACGCGAAACCCGTAAGGCATTGGCACTTGATCAAAAAGTCGACTTTATCCTTTGGCCAGAAAATGCCGTTGATGTAGATCCATTCACTAACTCGACAGTTCGTAATGCATTGGACTCTTTTTCACAGCCACTTGTAATCGGTGCGGTAATAAGAAAGGAGGGCAGACTGCTCAATACATCGATTATGTGGAAGAGAACTGGCCAAGAGGTCTATGTAAAGCAGCATCTGACCCCTTTTGGTGAGTACATACCCTTGAGAGCTTTAGCCTCAAAAATCTCCCCGCATGTCGATTCGGTTGAAGATTTCAGCGCCGGGAATTCATCGAAGATATTTAACTTAAATGGTGCCAAAATCGCCCCAATTATCTGTTTTGAACTCTTGGATGACGAAGTTGTAGCCAGTGCAGCACGCAATTCACAATTACTGGTAGTCCAAACAAATAGCGCAACCTTTGGAAAATCTGCCGAGAATGCACAGCAATTAGCGATTACTAGGATCAGAGCAATCGAGTACGGAAGAGACATTCTCTCTGTATCAACAACTGGAGTATCTGCCTTTATTGACCACCAGGGAAAAGTCGACAAGCAAACCAGGCCGTATCAGGCGGCACATTTATTTGTTGACCCAGCGCTAATCAACGGTCAAACTCCGAGAGATAGGGCTGGAGATTGGGCCTTAATTGGCAGCTTAATCTGGTTACTTATTTGTGCACGGGTAATTCCGCGTATGTATAAGTATCGCCGATAAGTTACATTATGTAAAGTAAGGTAGAGAAGCTAGGACCCCGCTCCTCAAACCCCTCTTACCGATACTCATCCAGTGGTAGGCAGGCACAGATTAAATTGCGATCTCCATGAGCTCCATCGATACGGGAGACGGGTGGCCAAAACTTCATTCGGGAGCCAATCGACTCACCAGGAACGAGCCCATCGGGAATAACTGGATATCCGCCCCGTTCACGGCTGTACTCCCTCTCCCACGCGCTCGTAACCACAGAGAGGGCTGTGTGGGGCGCATGGCGCAATGCAGAGCCTTCAACGCTCACTTTCCCGTCGATAATCTCTTGAATCTCAGCGCGAATTGAAATCATCGCATCGATAAAGCGATGAATTTCGGCAATATCCTCTGACTCAGTTGGTTCAATCATCAAAGTACCGGCGACAGGAAAGGACATAGTTGGAGCGTGGAAACCATAATCCATCAACCTCTTGGCAATGTCTTCAACGGTGACACCTGAATCCTTAGTTAGCTCTCGAACATCGAGGATGCACTCGTGTGCAACTCGACCATTTGCACCTGTGTATAGGACTGGATAGGAAGCTTGAAGGCGTGCTGCCATGTAGTTGGCAGAGAGAATCGCAATCTGAGTCGAATGTGTTAACCCCTCTCCCCCCAGTAAGCGAATATAAGCCCACGAAATTGGTAAGACAGCTGCCGAACCAAATGGCGCAGAAGAGATTGGTCCTGGTCCAGTCGATGGTCCAGCCAATGGGTCCATCGGATGATTTGGCAGAAACGGGGCAAGGTGGGCACGCGAAATGACTGGACCTACCCCAGGGCCTCCTCCACCGTGCGGAATTGAGAAGGTTTTATGTAGATTCAAGTGAGATACATCAGCACCAAACTTTCCAGGCTGTGCAAGGCCAACGAGTGCATTCAAGTTGGCGCCGTCAACATAAACCTGACCGCCAGCCCCATGTACTAATGCACAGATTTCAGTGACAGCTGTTTCAAATACTCCATGGGTAGATGGGTACGTGATCATCAATGCAGCAAGAGTCTGGCTAAACTGCGCAATCTTTAACTGAAGGTCTTCGACTGAAACATTTCCATTTTCATCACACTCAATTACAACAACCTTCATTCCAGCCATAACGGCTGAAGCTGCATTTGTTCCATGCGCACTTGACGGGATTAGGCAGATATTTCGGTTTTGATCTCCACGTGAATCATGGAAATTTCTAATCGCAAGTAAACCAGCGAACTCCCCTTGACTTCCCGCGTTAGGCTGCAGAGAGACTGCGTCATAACCAGTAATTGCTATGAGCCAGTCCGACAATTGTTGAATCAACTTACGTGATCCGGCGCTCTGATCAGCCGGGGCAAATGGATGCAGTGAAGAAAACTCTGGCCACGTCACCGCTTCCATCTCGGTAACAGCGTTGAGTTTCATTGTGCACGAACCTAAAGGAATCATTGTTCGATCTAGAGCCAAATCCTTATCAGCCAAATTGCGCAGATAGCGCATCATGCCGGTCTCGCTGTGATTCGTGTTGAATACGGGATGAGTTAAGTATTTGCTTGTACGTAGGAACTTTGCGGGGATCTTCTGCCCCGCAGAGTCCTGCAGCCCTAAAATTGATAGAACTTGCGCGAAAATCTCTTCAGTTGTCTCCTCATCAAAAGAGACTCGTATCTCAGTCTCGCTAACTCTTGCAAAGTTAATGCCCGAAGCAATCGCTTTTTGATGAATAGTTTTAGCATCACTGACAACCACGTGCACCGTATCGAAGACAACATCATCTCCATTATTTGTTGCAGCATATAGACGGGATGCAAAACCATTTACTCTCTCTGCAATATGTCGAAGACCCACGGGTCCATGCCACATTGCATAGAAAGCACTCATGTTTGCTAAGAGAACTTGAGCTGTGCAGATGTTTGAGGTCGCTTTATCACGACGAATATGCTGCTCGCGAGTTTGAAGTGCCAAACGAAATGCTGGTCTTCCAGTTGCATCAATGCTTTGACCCACAAGACGTCCAGGCATTGATCGTTCAAGTCCGTTACGTACCGCCAAGAAGCCGGCATGAGGTCCACCGAATCCCATTGGAACACCAAAACGTTGCGAAGTTCCGACCGCGATATCAGCACCCCACTCCCCTGGTGCTTTCAACAGTGTCAATGCAAGAAGATCAGTTGCCGCAATAACTAATGCATTTCGCGAATGCGCGTAATCAACAAAGCTTGAATAATCTATGACAGTTCCTGTTGTGTTTGGATATTGAAGCAAAGCACCAAAGAATTCGCCCTCGTAGCCATCTCGAACCACATGAGCGGACCCAATCTCAACTACGGTAATGCCTAGCGGCTTTGCGCGCGTAAGAACAACGGCCTTTGTTTGAGGGTGAACGTTTTCTTCAATTAAAAAAACAGCGTTATCGCTTAGCTTTGATGCGCGTCGAGCAAGAGTCATTGCCTCCGCAGCGGCCGTGCCCTCATCAAGCATTGATGCATTTGAAATATCTAACGCTGTTAACTCACAGACCATTGTTTGAAAAGCAAAGAGGGCCTCTAGCCGACCTTGAGATATCTCAGGTTGGTAAGGCGTATATGCGGTGTACCAAGCTGGATTTTCTAAAACATTTCTTTTGATAACTGGAGGAACAATAGTTCCGTAATATCCAGTTCCAATTAATGAGCGGAAAACCTTATTCTCCGATGCAATTGAGCGTAGTTCTGCAATTACTTCAACTTCACTTTTTGCATTATCTAGAGCGTTTTCGATAACTCCATTTATCGCGATATTTGATGGAACAACATCCCGGATAAAGGAAACAAGATCTGCATATCCAAGAGCCTGCAACATCGCCGTTTCATCGTCTGAAGTTGGTCCTATATGGCGGCGGGAGAAAGAGTCATAGTCAGTCATGAGCACAGACTATTGTGAATTAAGCCCCTTTGCTCTTACGTCTACGGGAGAGCTCATCGTTATCTTGACCACTAATTATGCGGCCATCAATTTCGCCCTGCAGCATAAGAAGGGAGCCTTCAACCTCGTGCCAAACTTTTCCAACGGCAATCCCAAATACTCCCTGGCCCCCGGCCAGTAAATCGATAATCTCATCTGAACTTGTGCACTCATAAATGGAGGCACCATCACTCATTAAAGTAATCGCCTCTAAATCGGTCACTCCCCTAGTGCGAAGATGATCGACTGCCGTACGGATATTTTGAAGCGAGACTCCAGCATCTAATAATCGTTTTACAATCTTCAACACCAGAATGTCGCGGAAACCATAAAGGCGTTGAGTACCTGAACCGCTGGCAGTTCTGACGCTCGGCTCGACTAAAAATGTACGTGCCCAGTAATCCAATTGTCGGTAAGTGATACCTGCCGCCGAGCATGCAGTTGCACCTCGATAACCGATCTCTAACTCTTGGGAAACCACGTTGTGCTCGATTCTCTTGGGGAGTGCTGATAAATCTAAAGCAGTTTCGAACCGCTTACAATGACCGACACGGTCGAAACCTCTACTTGAGATTGAGAGTTTTCGGCCCTATCCGGCAAAGTCCTCAGGGTTGATCTCATCTAAAAAGGCTCTAAAGCGCTCAACCTCTTGATTCTCGCCCCCGTATTCAACTGGAATTTCAATCCCAGCCTCCTCTAGTAGTTCTGCGCTAGCCAAGATATTGCTATTGGTGCGAAGGGCAAGTGCAATTGCATCAGATGGTCTAGCTGAAATATTTAAGGCCGTACCTGAGCTGTCACGAATAAGAAGGGTGGCATAAAAGACCCCGGAATTAACCTCAGTAATATGGACGGCGGTTAATGTCGCATCCAAAACCTCAAATATCTCGCGCATTAAATCATGGGTCAATGGTCGTGGAGGAATTAGACCTTGCTGAGCAAAGGCGATCGCAGTTGCCTCATTAGCGCCGACCCAAATAGGTAAAAATCGCGAGCCATCGATCTCTTTCAACAACACTATCGGCTGATTAGATGGCATCTCAACGCGAACACCGACAACTTCCATTCCAATAAACATGAAAGTTATGAGCGAAGTCGATGCAGACCACCGCGAACTAACGCGGCATGCAGCCGAATTGAGAGAGAGGCAATCTCTTTTTGCACCTCTTCTGCGCGGGCCTTTGCTTCGCTGGATTTCTGTCTAGTCAATGGCGTGATGACCTGTTCAATTAAACCAATTTCACGATCGGCGGCAGATTTAAAAGATCGCAAGTGCCTAGCCTCTATTCCAAAGCTAGCCATTTCGGTAACGGCTTTGGCGATGGCCAAAGCATCTCCATCGTAATGGCGACCACGTGCGGCGATTAATCCATAACCCTCAAGTTCGACGAGTTGCTCCTCACCAATTCCTGAATTCTTTAAAAGTTCATCGCGGGATAAGCGCATCTCACTCGTTTGTGCAAAAGCACTGGGAGTCATGGCCCCATCGACGGTAGCTAAAGAGATAGCAGGGTGCGCTACGCCCCCGATAGCTGCCGGCTGTAAACCGCGATCCATCGCGTCGAGATTCTCTTTAATTACTCTAAGTGGAAGGTATTGATCGCGTTGTGCAAGCAACACATATCGAAGCCGCTCTAGATCTGCTGTTGTGAATTTTCGATAGCCAGAGGGAGTTCTCTGAGGCTCAATCAATCCCTCTGATTCCAGGAAACGAATTTTCGATATTGAAATATCTGAAAAGTCGCCCCTCAAGCGGTTAAGAACCTCGCCAATTGATAGGTAGGCCCGCGCTGGAACTGCCATTAGTACTCCCCTAACTCTCTTTGTATCATCATATTAAATCTTCGCACTGGTACTGCCGGTTACAAAGAGAAGATGAAACTTTCCAATTTGAATCTCGTCTCCGGAGCGAATCTCTATTTCATTTATCGACGTGTTGTTTACATACGTTCCATTCAAAGATCCGCAGTCGCGCAAGAGATATCCCAAAGCGCTCTTTTCAATAACCGCATGAAATCTAGATACTGTTACATCATCTAGAAATATTCCACTCTCTGCTGATCTCCCGATACTGATGCCATCTTTAGTTACAAGATAACGCGAGCCTTTGTTCTCTCCCCGATGAATCAAAACCATAGCTTTGTCACCATCAGATGATTGAATCTCTTCAATAACGCTGCGATCAGCCTCTTCGAGAGAGGCTACGTACTCTTCAAGAATTCCTGCCGGTGAAATATTGAACTCTCGTGGTGAAAGATGAAGTGTGGTGGTTAATTCATTTGGTGACTGCTCCACTTTCAACCTCCCCTATTTTCCACTCTCAACCTAAGGCTGAGATTAAAGGGCTATTGCGCTTTGGTCAAGCCGTTAGTTCAGCGTAATCCTTGGCGCTCAGTAGATCTGAAGGGATGGTGCTCACTTCAATTTTTACCAACCAACCACTTCCGTAAGGATCGGAGTTGATTGATTCTGGAGAATTTGCTAACAGCCCATTAATCTCAATAACCGTTCCCGATACTGGCGCATAAATTTCGGAGACTGATTTAGTTGATTCGACTTCGCCACAAACTTTTCCAGAGTTTACAATCTCCCCCACTTTTGGAAGTTGAACATAGACGATATCACCGAGAGCTCCTTGAGCGTAGTCAGTAATTCCTACCGTGTACGTGCTTGCATCTACAGAAACCCATTCATGCTCTTTGGTGTACTGTAAGTTTTCAGGAGTTAATGACATATCCGCCTCTTATCTGTGAAATCGCTTCGCGTGCATAACTTATACCTGTAGAAATGTAGAGGGCAATGCCCCAGATAGCAAAGCTCCAGCCTAGGACGTAGGCCACATTTCCTAAATAATTTTCACTCTGCGCCAAAAGAATGAACGGGAATGCATACATAAGATTAAAGGTCGCCGCTTTTCCTAAATATGTCACGCGTAAAGTTCCATGACCGTATTTTTTTAAGATGAGAGTTAAGACTCCCAGAACTACATCCCGTGAGATAAGGGCTAGAAACATCCACCATGGCACGATCTCACGAATCAGAAATGTGATTAATATGGCAAGGATATATAACCGGTCTATAGCTGGATCGGCCAACTCACCAAAGCGTGATGTCTGCCCCCACGCTCTTGCTAATTTTCCATCAAAATAATCCGTTGCACCTCCGATAGCTAGAACCGCAATGGCCCATGCATCGGCGTGTAACTCTAGAGTCAGATAAATAAAGAGAGGTATGCCAAGAAAGCGGAGGAAAGTTAGAGCATTTGGAATCGTCAATAATGAGGTATTCATTTCCTTAGTCGCGCTCTTTAACTCGGATCGCCACTTGGACAGGTGTGCCAGGAAAACCAAACTCTTCGCGCAGACGGCGCTCAATAAATCGACGATATGAGGCCTCAATCCATCCGCTTGAGAAGATTACGAACTTAGGAGGGGCAATTCCTGCCTGGGTGGCATAGTAAATTTTCGGCTGTTTGCCACCTCGCACCGGTGGTGGAGTTGCACCGATGAGTGCACCTAGGAATGAATTGAGCTTTGCCGTTGGAACACGGCGCTCCCAACTATCTAAAGCGGTACGAATAGCTGGAGCTAAACGATCTCGATGCCAACCAGTTTTGGCTGCAACATTGACACGTTGAGCCCACTCAACTTGATCTAAATGCCTATCAATCTCTCGATCTAACTGATCGCGGCGATCCTCATCTACTAAATCCCATTTGTTCATCACAATCACCATCGCCTTACCGGCCTCTTCAACCATCGTGATGACTCGTAAATCCTGTTCAGTGATGGGCTCTGACGCATCTAGTACGACAACTGCAACTTCACACCGTTCAAGTGCGCTCTGTGTTCGAAGTGAGGCGTAATAATCGGTACCCGATGCCTGGTTGGCCCGTTTCTTCAAACCTGCAGTGTCGATAAATCGCCAGGTCGACCCTCCAAACTCAATTAACTCATCGACTGGATCTCGCGTCGTTCCTGCAACATCATCGACAATTGACCGATTCTCCCCCGCCAAAGCATTTAGAAGTGAAGACTTGCCGACGTTGGGACGTCCAACCAATGCAACTTTGCGATAACCATCTTGAGTTTGTGCTCCGCCAACTTCTGGAAGCTCTGCAACTATGCGATCGAGTAAATCTCCGCTGCCTCGACCATGCAGCGCAGATACAAAGTACGGCTGGCCAAGACCTAAACTCCACAGCCCGTGAGCATCACTCTCTTCGCGTTCACCATCGACTTTATTTCCGATCAATACTAAAGGCTTCTTAGCCTTGCGCAGACGTTGAACCAAAATGTCATCTTCATCCAGCGCCCCAACCTGAGCATCTACAACGAAAGCTAAAACGTCGGCCTCATCCATTGCAATCTCAGCACCGGCGCTAACTTGAATCGAAATACCATCGGGCTTGGCCTCCCAACCGCCAGTATCCATAACAATGAATCGACGTCCGCCCCACTCGCACTCATACTGAACTCGATCGCGTGTTACGCCCGGTGTATCTTCAACAATGGCTTCGCGACGTCCAATAAAACGGTTAATTAACGTTGATTTACCTACATTTGGACGACCTAAGATCGCAACGATAGGCAGTCCCAGTAAAGAGCGCTCGCGAAGTAACTCCCAGATTCGCTCAATAGTTTCATCAATAGACAGATGGGTAGAGTCAATCTGAACGCTATCTGCTGCCATGATAAATGGTGAGGCTTCACGAGTTGAGTCAGCTGTATCTCGTGAATCTAAAGAGCTGCGAACATCAAAACCCTTCTCCTGCGTTTCCATCTCTCGTCGCTGCGTCCGTGCATCTAAATCGGCGGTCAAATAAATTTTCAACGCCGCATCTGGTGCAATGACGGTTGCAATATCACGACCTTCGACGACGATTCCTTTTTCCGCACGATCAATGATGGTGCGTTGAATATTGAAAAGCTCATGCCGAATCTGTGGCATCGCACTGATTCTGCTGACGTTTTCTGTAACTGAGCTTGTGCGAATTGCCTGCGTAATCTGAGTATCACCTGCAAATACTTGTGGATTCAGAGGATCTGAAACAAAACGAATTGGATCATGCTTTAACGCGAGGATTATCTCTTGCGCGTTATCCAACCCCTTTTCCAGAGCTAACCAGGTTACGGCTCGGTAGAGTGCGCCAGTATCTAAATAATTCCAGCCGGCACGAACTGCAATCGCTCGTGCGGTACTCGACTTACCTGCCCCACTCGGGCCATCCATTGCAACGACTATGCCCATATGACGAGCCTACTTCTATTTTAGAATCGGATGAACGTTCCATCCGATCGCACTTAGATGAGTGGAGAGAGAATCCGCATCACGTGATGAAAGTGCAAGAGTAATTAGCGCACTTTGTTGGCCCGGTGAGTGTTCTATATTTAAATCTTCGACGTTGACTGCAATAGCTGCACACTCATTAAATATCGCCGCTAATTGCCCAGGTTTATCATCGATAACTACGGGCACATATGTGTATTCGCGAGCCTTGCCTCCATGCTTGCCTGGAATACGCGAACGCTCAAAACGCCCCTTCTCAATAAAGGACGCGATCGCAGTTTTACTCTCTAAATTATTGAGCAGCTCTCCAAGTTCGCGATGCATACGTTGTACAAGATCGACTAGCTGATCTCTATTTGAGTAGATGATCTCACTCCACAATTTCGGATCAGAGGCTGCAATTCGAGTCGTATCCCTAAGCCCGGCGCCAGCTAAATCCAGCCATTCTGTCGGTGCGCTTTCAAGAGAGTGAGCCAGAAGCGATGAAGTGATTTGGGGCAGATGCGAGATCGCCGCAACCGCTCGATCATGTTCTTCGGCGGGCAGAAGAACCGCGGTCGCCCCAACTAGAGTTATGAGCTTGCGAACGATCTCTTCTGACTCCGCGGAGCATTCAGGCGTCGGAGTAATTACCCAGCTCCTGGTTGTGAAGAGATCTGCACGCGCCGAGTGGGCCCCACCAACTTCGCGGCCGGCCATGGGGTGGGTTGGAACAAAACGTGACAAAGGAAGGCTAGAATTCTTAATATAAACTATAGGTTCAGTTTTAACACTCCCCACATCCATAAAGGTCGAGTTTGGGTTTAATTGAAATTCTCTCTCTATGACCAGTGGAATCGCCTCTGTCGGAATCGCTAAGACTACGATCTCTGGTGCTTGAACTGTCTCTGCCTTAGTTAGATCATTAGCAAGAGCGGCAGCTGTCGGGTTGCTATCAACTAACTCAACACGTACTCCCCGGGCGTTGAGCGCTAAAGCTATCGATGTGCCTATTAAACCCGCACCAACTATGCGTACTTGAGTCAGCATTACTGCGCGATATCTCGGCGCAAAACCTGCGCTCCATGAAGGTATATATGGCTGATCTGCTCTGGCCCCACGTTTCTTTCAGCGTGCATCAAGACACGGATCGTGCGCTCGAGAGCCCCTGGAACATCGACCTCTACAGCACCGATAAGAGGCACGGATTCAAAGCCAATCTCCCGACAGGCAGTCGCTGGAAAGGCGGCAGTTAAATCTGGAGTAGAAGTGAAGATTACTGATATCACCGAACTGGGGGTAAGTGAGTTGGCGCGCATCATCGCCGAGATTAGCTCTTTGACTCCATCACCAATTGCCTCCGGAGTATTTGCAGTAATTTGCGTGGCACCTCGCACCGCTCTCATTGACATGGGAT
>CAYGHJ010000016.1:0-17435 GCA_964349605.1 uncultured Candidatus Planktophila sp.
CCTCCGTGGCCTTCGATGGGGTAAAAAAAGCTAAGCAGGAGGTAGTTGATTATTTGGTCATAGATACCGCAGGACGCCTGCACAACAAGAGTGACCTAATGGATGAGTTAGAAAAGGTAAAAAGAGTTGTTGAAAAAGTTTCGCCAGTGAGTGAGGTCCTCTTAACAATCGATGCCACCACCGGTCAAAATGGGATGGCGCAAGCAAAGATTTTCTCGGCGGCAGTAAATGTCACTGGAATTATTCTCACCAAACTAGATGGAAGCGCACGCGGTGGAATTGCTCTGGCCATTGAGAGCGAGCTTGATATACCTATTAAATGGTTAGGAACTGGTGAGAGTGAGAGCGATTTCGCTCCCTTCGATTCAGAGGCCTACATATTGGGGCTACTTGCGTAACCTAGATGTAACACAAAAGAGCTTTTTGCAACGCGCCTGAAACGTTATCGAGCCTGTCTTGTAACTCTTTGAAGGCATCTTTACCCCATCTCAAAGGCGAGAACTCTTGTATTTATTACTCGAAAGATGGCTCATATGACCGAAACAGTTTTGAACTCTGGCGACACGGCTTGGATGTTAGCAAGCACGGCTCTCGTATTACTAATGACACCAGGACTCGCATTTTTTTATGGTGGAATGGTTCGAACGAAGAGTGTTCTAAATATGATGATGATGTCCTTTATAACAATCGGCATCGTAAGTATTTTGTGGGTTATCTATGGTTTTGAATTAGCCTTTGGATATAAAGCAGATTCACCGTGGTATGGAAATATTTCCTTTTCTGGTCTGGGTGGAATGGTAAATGATTTCACTAACAACGGAGGCATCTATCCAATCCCAGTTCTAGTTTTTGCAGCTTTTCAATTAATGTTCGCAATTATTACTCCTGCGCTAATCTCTGGAGCGATTGCTGATCGGGCAAAATTTGTTTCGTGGGCTGTCTTTGTTGCAATCTGGTCGACGATTGTTTACTTCCCTGTAGCTCACTGGGTCTTTGCCTTTGGAAATAAAGTCGGCGATACAGTTACAGGAACCGGCTTTCTTGCTGGCAAGGGACTCGAAGATTTTGCTGGCGGAACTGCGGTGCACGTCAATGCAGGAGCGGCCGCTTTAGCACTTGCAATAGTTTTAGGTAAGCGAGCTGGATGGCGCAAAGAGTCAATGCGACCTCATTCGCTTCCACTTGTTCTTTTGGGGGCTGCTCTACTGTGGTTTGGGTGGTTTGGCTTTAATGCCGGATCTGCCTTGGCTGCCAATGGAATTGCAGGGCTTGCATTTATAAATACTCAGGTTGCAACCGCTGGCGCACTCATCGGCTGGTTGATTGTTGAAAAACTGCGTAATGGGCATGCGACATCACTCGGCGCAGCTTCTGGTGCAATAGCCGGTTTGGTAGCAATTACTCCTGCCTGTGCATTTGTGGCTCCATGGGCCGCAGTTGTAATCGGTCTGTTTGCCGGTATTTTCTGCGCACTTGTAGTAGGAGTTAAATATAAGTTCGGCTTTGATGATTCACTCGATGTTGTTGGAGTGCATTTAGTCGGTGGAGTATGGGGTTCTCTTGCTATAGGTCTGTTTGGCTCAAGTGTTGTAAATAGCATTGGGCTAGACGGTCTCTTCTACGGAGGAGGTACTAATCTCATTGCTAAGCAGGCTCTCGGAGTTGGAATGGTCGCAGTTTATTCATTCGTCGTAACTTTGATTCTCGGATTTGCGATTGAAAAGACAATTGGTTTCCGTATCAATGTCGATAAAGAAATTGAGGGCATCGATTTGAATGAACATGCAGAAACCGCCTATGAAATGTCTAGTTCATCACGAGGAGGATCGTTCTAATGAAACTTATAACTGCAATCTTAAAACCATTTAAGTTAGAGGATGTCAAGAATGCACTGCAGGCTCATGGTGTGACTGGAATGACCGTCTCTGAGGCCAGTGGCTTCGGGCGTCAAAAAGGCCATACAGAGGTTTATCGAGGTGCTGAATACACCGTTGACTTAGTGCCCAAAATTCGCCTTGAAGTTCTTGCCGATGATGCCGATGCAGAAGCGGTTGTTGATGTAATCGTCAAAGCGGCTTCAACGGGATCAATTGGTGATGGAAAGGTTTGGACTACACCGGTAGATCAAGTTGTTCGTGTTCGTACGGGAGAGCGCGGCTCGGAGGCAATCTGAGATCAAGCACATGGGTACGCGTGAGAGAAGAGAGCGGTCGAACGAGAGCGATCGCTCTCTTCTCTCACTTTTTTACAGTTCTTCCAACGAATACTTAAAAGTTAAAGGCGAGAAAGGAGTAGCGGTAGCCGCAGTCGGTGGTTATGGTCGTGGAGAGCTTGCACCTGGCTCGGATCTAGACATACTAATACTTCACCAAGGCCAATTTTCGAAGGAAAAACTCGCTGCATTTGTTAATGCACTCCTTTACCCACTCTGGGATAAGTTCTCTGTCGATCACTCCGTCCGGACACAAAGCCAGACGAGCAAAGCATCTATTAGTGATCTAAGAGTTGCACTTGGCTTACTAGATATCCGACTGATTGCCGGCGATGCCAACTTGGTCGTTGGGGTTTTAAATGAAAACCTAAAAACATGGCGGCGAAATTCGCGCGCACGGATTCAAGAGTTAAAAACTTCCATGGCTATTCGTCACGAGCGCTCAGGGGAGTTGGCCTATCTCCTTGAACCAGATTTAAAAGAGGCACGCGGGGGATTACGCGATATCAGTGCTCTGCGTGCTGTCGCATTATCTGGCAGCGTTGCCGTACCACTTGAACGGATCAGTTGGGCTGAATCAACACTCAACAACGTGCGAGAAGCGTTGCACACAGTAACGGGGCGCAACAAAGATCGTCTGCTATTTCAAGAGCAGGACAAGGTAGCCGCCGCACTTGGCTATAGCGATGCCGATGCAATGATGAGTGAAGTCGCTAAAGCGGCACGATTAGTTGATTATCTTCTTGAATACACGTGGCATTTATTCGATCACAAGGGGCGAGATGGCTTGGGTCGATATCTGCGAAAACCTCATGCCGTTTCGGTGGCAAAAAATATTAGTGTTAGCAGCAATGAGATTGTCATCGATCCATTGATCTCTTTTTCTAAAGATCCCGTGATAGGGCTACGTGCAGCGGCAACAGCTGCTCAGTTAGGTCTACCTATTGCACTGGAGAGTTGCGCCCTAATTACCGAATCTCTGATAAATGGAACCGGCACATTGCCGACCCCTTGGCCGCGTGAGGCGAGAGAGAACCTTATTGCTCTTATTGGAGCTGGCGAATCGATGGTTCGAATTTTTGAAACTCTTGATCAGGAGGAGATCATTTTTTGGTGGATTCCTGAATGGCGCCCACTGAGATCATTGGCGCAGCGAAATGCGCTACATCATCACACCGTTGATCGACATATGGTTGAAACCGCTGTACAGGCTGCAAAGTTAACGCGAAAAGTGCATAGACCTGATTTATTGCTTTTCGCAGCGCTCTTTCATGACATCGGCAAGGGAGGTATTGAAGATCACTCTCTTCGCGGTGAAGGATTAATCGCTCCGCTTGCTGCGCGAATAGGTTTTACTTCAGCCGATGTTTCCACGCTTCAAATTTTAGTTAGGCACCATCTATTGCTTTCTGCAACTGCTACACGTCGTGATTTAGATGATTCAGCAACTATTGCTTCAATTATTGACGTTATTCCAGATTTAAATACCCTTGAGCTCTTACACGCATTGAGCATCGCCGATGGAGAGGCAACCGGGAGCACAGGGTGGAGTGAGTGGAAGGCATCTCTAGTGAGCGATTTAGTAAATCGCGTCAGGCACACAATGTCAGGATCTATGATTGCCCAGCAGCCAGCACTTACCCAAGAACAGTTGGTGATGGCGCAAACTGGAGTTTTAACTGTAAATCTTGCACCCCATGCAAGTGGATACTCCATTGAAATCGTCTCACCCGATAAACCAGGCTTACTCTCTCTAGTTGCTGGAGTGCTTAATGCTGCGCGCTTAGATGTTAAATCTGCGCGTACAAAGAGCCATGGGCTATCGGCCGTAATGTACTGGATTGTTACTCCAGAGCCGCATGCGCCAGAGATGACGCAAGTGAAACTGCGAAATGAGATTGTAAAGGCATTTGAAGACTCAACTTTTGTAGAGGAAAAACTTATTGCTCGCGCTAAGGCCTACGCAACAATTCCGAGCATTCCTGTTCCGCCACCGGAGGTTGTGTATTTCAACAATGCCGCGACCGATGCCACGGTTATTGAAGTAAGAAGTCATGATCGACCCGGCCTACTCTTTAGAATTGGTTCGGCTATAACTCAATCTAGGGTTGATATCAATTCGGCAATTGTCACCACTTTGGGTGCTGAGGCGATCGATACCCTCTACGTCACTGAGCTAGGTGGAGGAGCTTTGAGCAGCGCGAGAGCTGAAGAAGTGACGGCGAAACTGCGCTTAGCTCTGAAGTAGGCTTAGTGGACCATGTTTGACACATTAACTTCGCGCCTTAGCGCCACGTTCTCATCACTGCGCACTCGCGGGAAGATATCTAAGGGCGATATTGAATCGACGTGTGCAGAAATTCGAGAGGCTCTACTTGAATCTGATGTGGCGCTAGAAGTTGTTGAATCTTTTATAGCTCAAATTTCGGTTAAAGCAACGGCTGCACTTGAAACAATTCAATCTGGTACTAGCCAAGCCAACGCAGTCTTCGAGATTGTAAATGCCTCACTCATTGAAATACTTGGCGGTCAAACCCGCAGAGTACGGTTTTCAAAAAATCCACCAACGGTCATCATGTTGGCAGGTCTCCAAGGTGCGGGCAAAACTACTTTGGCAGGAAAATTAGCGAAATTCTATTCTGATCAGGGCAACACTCCATTACTTGTCGCCTCAGATTTACAACGTCCAAATGCAGTGACCCAACTACAGGTCGTAGGTGAGAGCGTTGGAACACCGGTTTTTGCACCCGAAGCTGGAAATGGTGTCGGCGATCCAGTAAAAGTTGCCCTTGCTGGAGTCGCCTTTGCTAAAGCAAAGTTGTACAACATGGTTATTGTCGATACCGCTGGACGTTTAGGTGTTGATGCAGATTTAATGAAACAGGCATGTGATATTCGCGATGCGATTAAGCCAGATGAGATTTTATTTGTTGTAGATGCAATGATTGGTCAAGATGCCGTCCGAACATCGCAGGCATTTCTAAATGGAGTTGGATTCGATGGAGTTGTTTTAACTAAACTCGATGGAGATGCGCGCGGAGGCGCAGCGCTTTCGATTGCATCATTGACCAAACGTCCAATCATGTTTGCTTCGACAGGTGAAAAACTCACTGACTTTGATATTTTCTATCCAGAGCGAATGGCATCTCGAATATTAGGCATGGGTGATGTTGCAACTCTGGCTGAGTCTGCTAAGAAAGCCTTTGATAGCCAGACCTCTGCCAAACTCGAAGCAAAGTTTGAAAGTGGTGAGGATTTCACTCTGGAGGATTTCCTGGATCAGCTCAGTGCTATGTCAAAAATGGGATCCATCTCTAAATTAATGGGAATGTTGCCGGGATCCGGAGCGCTTAAAAAGCAGATAGATGGCTTTGATGAGGGCGAAATATCCCGCACTAGGGCAATTGTTCAGTCGATGACTCCGAAAGAGCGTCGAGAACCTAAAATCCTCAATGGCTCGCGCAGGGCGCGCATCGCATTGGGAGCTGGGCGTAAGGTCTCAGATGTAAATAATCTCGTTGATCGCTTTAGTGCGGCTCAGAAGATGATGAAGCAGCTTCGAAACGGTGCGATGCCTGCTGGAATGAGCGCAATGGGCATGCCACCGGTAAAAGCCCCAGTTATTGCACCTAAAAAGAAGTCTAAATCTGGAAATCCAGCCAAGCGCGCCCTTGAAGAGTCACAATAAGCGATTTCGCGTATTTAGGCTCTAGATGGCAGAATAAGCACCCTGTTGAAGGGGCCCTCTACCCTCTCTCAACATCCATAAGACCGATAGTTGCATCGATTTCTCCACGCACCCCGCTGTGGTCGAAGAGATATGACGTACATACAACAGGAGATACCTTTCTTGGCTACAAAAATTCGTTTAATGCGCATGGGCAAAATCCGCACACCGTTTTTCCGTGTAGTTGTTTCTGACTCACGCAAAGCACGGAACGGTCTTTCAATTGAAGAGATCGGTCGTTATGTTCCAGGACAAGAGCCATCCCTTATCGAGATCAACTCAGAGCGCGCTCTGTACTGGCTCGGTGTTGGAGCTCAACCATCAGAGGCAGTAGAGGCGCTTCTGAAGATTACTGGAGATTGGCAAAAGCATAAGGGTCTTCCAGGAACTGAGGGCACTCTTCGCGTAGCTGCACCACGCGTAGGCAAGCATGTTGCATACGAGGCAGCAGTCAAGAATGCGATGGATGAGCCTAAAGAGGGCGCAACAACTTTGAAGAAGAAAGCACAAGAAAAACTCGCTGCAAAGGCTAACCCAGTGTCTGCGTCCGAAGTGTCGGAGAATCTTGAGGTGGCACAGGTTCCAGTGGTAGAAGCGACTACAGACGTTGTGGTTGTGTCCGAGCCAATCGTGAACGAAGCTGTGTCCGAGGTGTCCGAACCGATAACTGTCGATGCTGTGTCCGAGGTTCCAGCTGAAGTTGCGACTACAGACGCAGTGGTTGAAACCGCGGCAGAAGTTGTGGTTGAAACAGAAGCGGTTACCGAATAATTATGATGGATGAGGCCCTCGAACACTTAGTAAAAGGGATCGTCGACAATCCCGATGATGTAGTCGTTACTGAGAAGACGCATCGTCGTGGAACAACTCTTGAGGTTCGTGTGAACCCTGAAGATATCGGCAAAGTAATTGGGCGCAATGGTCGCACCGCGAAGGCGTTGCGCACTGTTGTTAGCGCGCTCGCAGGCCGCACAGTACGTGTTGACCTCGTTGAGACCGACGAACCAAACTAAGTAACGGATTAATTGGCCATGCGTTTACTCGTAGGGCGTATTGGTCGAGCCCATGGGATTCTCGGTGAGGCCACGATTGAAGTTCGTACTGATGATCCTGATGCCCGATTTGCCGTCGGACAAAAGCTGGAAACTGACACGCATGGAGTTTTAACGATAACTTCAGGACGCGTGCACAATGGAATTTTGCTCTTGGGTTTTACGGGCTATACCGACCGCAATCAGATTGAAAAGCTTCGTAATACGCTTTTATATGCCGATGTTGATATCAATGAAGAGCGGGAAGATTCCGATGATTATCACGTCTTGCAACTAATTGGCTGTCAAGCTTTTCTTGAGGACGGCGAACTTTTCGGTGAAGTTACGGACGTTATTAATCTCCCAAGTCAAGATTTATTAGCGATTAAAACCCTAGAGAACGAAGTGTTGATTCCATTTGTTCGTCAATTAGTGCCGATAGTAGATATCACGGCAAAACGCGTTGTAGTAGTACCTCCCACTATGAGCGAGGCCACATCATGAAGATAGAGGCAGTAACAATCTTCCCCGATTATTTTGCACCATTAAAGTTGTCACTGCTAGGCAAAGCAAGTGAGGTTGGGATAGTTGAATTTCATATTCACGACCTGCGCAGTTATGCCAATAACAATCACCATGCAGTAGATGACACGCCTTATGGTGGGGGAGCGGGAATGGTGATGCTGCCAGAGGTTTGGGGATTGGCCCTTGATCCATTGATGGTTGAGGACACTGAGCTAATTATTCTCACTCCAGCCGGAAAGCGATTTGATCAGCCTATGGCGGAAGCACTATCTGCAGCTTCGCACATCGTCTTTGCCTGTGGACGATATGAAGGCATAGATGATCGAGTGCGACAACATTATTCGAGTGAGAAATATTCATCACGCAATATTCGCGTGCATGAAGTCTCGATTGGTGATTATGTTTTAGGTGGAGGAGAAGTTGCATCTCTTGTGATGATTGAAGCTATAACACGGCTTTTACCTGGTGTGCTTGGAAACCCACTATCTTTGAACGAGGAGTCACACAATGAGGATGGCTACCTTGAATATCCAAATTTTACTAAACCAGCGATTTGGCGAGATATACCAGTCCCGCAGATTCTATTAAGTGGCAACCACGGTGAAATTGCTAAGTGGCGTGCGGCTCAAGCAGTCAAACGCGCCCAAGATAATCTCTAACTCGCTAGTAATGGCGGTTTTGCCATACCTTTAGTCCATGAGTAGTGACGCGGGCGAGATACAAGCAAGGTTAATTCGCGATCTCGAACCAGTAGTAGCAGTCGAACTTGAACGGCATTTGAGTGTACAAAAAAACTGGTATCCCCATGAGTATGTCCCATGGTCAGAGGGAAGAAACTTTGCTGGGCCCCTCAATGGAGATGCGTGGGAGGCTAAGGATTCTCGGCTGACACCTGTTGCTCAAGATTCCTTAGTGTTAAATCTTTTAACTGAGGATAACTTGCCGAGTTATCACACTGAAATTGCACTTTCAATGGGACGTGATGGTGCGTGGGGAACATGGATTGAGCGTTGGACGGCTGAAGAGGCGCGTCACAGCATTGTCATTCGTGATTACTTAATGGCAACACGTGGAGTCGATCCATATGAGCTAGAAGACCTACGCCTGGCGCACATGTCTTTGGGATATCAAACTCCGTATGAGAACGACATGTTGCACACAATTGCATATGTCTCTTTTCAAGAGTTAGCAACCCGCATTTCTCATAGAAATACTGGCAAGATTTCAAACGACCCCATCGCAGAAAATATGATGCAACGTGTGGCCTTAGATGAAAATCTACACATGCTCTTCTATCGCAATACTCTGAGCGCCGCACTTGATATGGAGCCAAACGCTGCGATGCGTGCGATCACCGATGTAGTCACGAACTTTGGAATGCCCGGTGCAAATATGCCAGGCTTTGGTCGAAAGGCCGTGCAGATTGCACTGGCTGGAATCTATGACATGAGTCAACATTTAGATGAAGTTGTTGCGCCCGTATTGCGGGCTTGGAAGATTTTTGAGCGCACTGATCTATCTGGTGATGGTCTTAAAGCCCGTGAAGAGCTAGCTTCATTTCTGGAGAAAACTACAGAAGAGGCCAATCGCTTTAATGACAAACGCGAAGTGTACTTTGAGCGCTTAGTTGCACGGGGACAAGAGCCGCATAGACTAAGTAAGTGAGCGTGCAGGGGTTAAGATGATTGTGAATGAACTTGTAGGTAAGGTGGCGCTTGTAACTGGTGCGGGCCGAGGTATTGGTCGAGCTATCAGTTTAGCCTTAGCCCAAGAAGGTGCAACGCTCATTCTAACTGGAAGAGATCTTGAGGCTTTAAATGAAACTTCCAAACTCATATCTGAGATAGAAGGTGCGCCGAAGTCAGTTGTTTACCACATGAATGTTTTAGACTCACAAGAAATAAAGCAGTGCGTTGACTTAGCGCTGGAGATCTATGGGCATATTGATATCCTCGTTAACAACAGTGGAATCACTGGAAAATCTGCACCATTGTGGGAGCTCACTGAGAGTGAGTGGGATGAATGTATCGATACAAATTTAAAATCCTCTTTCTTAGTATCGAAAGCAGTCATACCTTCAATGCTGGAACGTAAATCTGGTTCGATTATCTTCATCGGCTCGGTAACTGGAAAACGACCACTCATTGACCGCAGCGTTTACGCTGCGTCAAAACTTGGCATGGTAGGAATGATGAGAACTTTAGCCTTAGAGCTTGGCAGTCATAACATTCGAGTAAATCTCATCTCACCGGGTTTTGTTGAGGGGCCACGCTTAGATGGAGTAATCGCCACAGTTGCCAGTCGAGAAAATGTTTCAGCGCAAGAAATGAATGCAAAGTGGCAGCAAATGGTTCCTATAGGAAAATTTATTTCGCCAGAAAATATTGCACAGGGAGTCTTATTTCTTGCCAGTGATCGATCAAGCGGTACAACTGGCGAGGATTTAAATATTTCCGGCGGGTTAGTGATGTATTGATGAGTCAGGAAACTAAGCGAGTAATTTTCATAGAGCATGACCATGTCAGTGCTGGGGGTCCGATTTGGGCTCAGTTCGAGCGACGGGGCTATGAAATTACGCGATTCATTATCGTTGATGAGGAAAATGCTAAGACCCCGAATGTAACTCCAGAGTGGCCTGATTTGTTGAGTTTCGATGTAGTTGTTGTCATGGGAGCACCATATGCAGCTTACGACGACGAGCGAATTGGTAACTGGCTATTGCCTCAGGTCGTAAAGATGCGAGAGGTTCATAACGCCGGAATTCCAATAATGGGAATATGTTTTGGTGGACAACTGATGTCTCGAGTTCTGGGAGGAACCGTCTCGCGCTCTCCTCGCGGCGAACTTGGTTGGTTTGAAATCGAAAGCGTGGATGAAAGCCTTATTCCGCGTGGACCTTGGTTTCAATATCACTGGGATCGATTTACGTTTCCGCCGGGTTCTACAGAAATCGCCCGCAATGAACTATGTCCGCAGGCCTATGTTTTTGGTCGAACGCTTGGAATGCAGTTTCACCCAGAGATCGATCTACAGGTCCTAGACATGTGGCTTGCAATGGAGGGCGGCGTTGCCGAAGTTGAGGCCGAAGGTGTAAATGTTGAAGAGTTGCGTAAACAGACAAAATCCCTAGAGGCAGAAAGCAATCAGCGCGGCTACGACTTAGTTGATCAATTTCTTGATCGAGTCGCAACCGCGCCGATAGTACGTATCTAATCGTTTGAAATAAAAACGTTCTTAACTTCTGTAAATGAATCAAGTGCATCCGGTCCAAGTTCGCGTCCCAGACCTGACTGCTTAAATCCTCCAAATGGTGTCCAAAAGCGCACCGATGAGTTGGAGTTAACAGAGAGTGCACCTGTTTCAACTCCACGTGATACACGTAGAGCACGGCCAATATCGCGAGTCCAAATTGAGCCTGACAAACCATATTCGCTGTCATTTGCCATAGAGATGGCTTCGGCCTCATCCTCAAAAACCATAACTGATACCACTGGACCAAAAATCTCTTCGCGCCATGAGCGGGCCTGTGTATTTTTAGGTAACAAGACTGTGGGTGCCATCCAATAGCCAGCACCATGTGGTGCACTACCTCTGAATGCGATTGGTTCATCTAAAAATGATTCAACGACATCGAACTGCTTTTTTGAAATGAGTGGTCCCATTTCGGCGGAAGTTAGATTTGGATCTTCAACTCGGAATTTTTTAACGGCAACTTCAAAGTGCTCCATAAAAGTATCAAAGGCCGATTTCTGAACTAAAATTCTCGAGCGAGCACAACAATCCTGCCCAGCGTTATCAAATACAGCACCCGGTGCACCGGCAGCGGCCTTTTCAATATCGGCATCGGCGAAAATTATGTTAGAGCTTTTACCACCAAGCTCGAGGGTTACTCGTTTAACCTGCTCGGCACAGCCGACCATAATCTGTTTTCCAACGGTGGTTGAGCCAGTAAATACAACTTTGCGTACAAGTGGATGCGTAACAAAGCGGTTGCCAACAACACTTCCCTTGCCTGGCAGAACATTAAATACACCCTCAGGAATTCCTGCGATAAGAGCGAGTTCTCCTAAGCGAATTGCAGAGAGCGGTGTGTATTCAGCAGGCTTTAAAACAACGGTGTTACCTGCAGCTAAGGCTGGCGCAAAACCCCAGCCCGCAATCGGCATTGGAAAGTTCCAAGGAACGATTATGCCAACTACACCGAGGGGCTCCTTAAAGGTTACATCGATGCCACCGGCAACTGGGATCTGGCGGCCGAAGAGACGCTCTGGCGCAGCGGCGTAGTACATCAAAGTATTAGCGACGTTGTCAGCCTCCCACAGCGCATTACCGCGAGTGTGGCCAGAGTTATTAATCTCTATCTGCGCTAACTCTTCACGGTGATCGGTTACGACCTGGGAAAAACTTCGGAGTAACCGTGCGCGCTCACCGGGTGCGATGTGGCGCCATGTCTCAAAGGCCTTGGCCGCTTTTGCAATTACATAATCGGTTGCCTCTAAATCTAAATGAGGAACATTCTTAACAATCTCTTCGGTCGCAGGGTTGATTACATCATATGAAGTAGACACGTTAGATCTAAAACCTTTCGAAGTTGCGGAATAGTTCCCAATCGGTAATTGCTTTACCGTAAGCGGAGATTTCAATCTTTGCCATATTTGCATAATGTGCTTGAACTTCTGCGCCAAATACTTCCTTAATCCACGCACTATTTTCCCAGAGCTCTAGCGCCTCTGGCATTGATGATGGAAGGCGGGCTGAATCTGATGCATATGCATTTCCTTGAAATGCTGGTTCGAGAACTAATTTATTTTTAATTCCATCTAAACCGGCGGCAATAATTCCAGATACAGCTAGATAAGGGTTCACATCTCCTCCCGCAGTTCTATTTTCTAAACGCAGAGATGGTCCATGTCCAACAAGTCGAAGTGCGCAGGTGCGGTTATCACGGCCCCAGCGGATTGCAGTAGGTGCAAATGAGCCCGGAACAAAGCGCTTATACGAGTTAATATTTGGTGCAAATAGGAGGGTCATTTCCCGTAAATGCGCGATCTGGCCAGCGACAAATTGCCGGCCCACATCGCTCATGCCCTGCTCTTTATCATTCTCATCGGCCATGACCAGCGAGCCATCGAGACCGCGGAATGAGAGATGAATATGAGAGGAGTTGCCCTCCTTCTCATTGGGTTTTGCCATGAAGGTCAATGCATAACCGTCTTGGGCTGCAATCTCTTTTGCACCATTCTTGTAAATTACATGGTTATCACAGTTTGAAAGTGCATCAGAGTATTTAAAGGCAATCTCATGCTGGCCAAAGTTACATTCTCCCTTTACCGATTCAACGGTCATTCCAGCCTTAGCCATCGAAAGGCGAATACGACGCAAGAGTGGCTCAATCCGTGAGCCGCCCATAATTGAGTAGTCCACGTTGTATTGATTGACTGGAATTAAATTGCGATAAGACTTATTCCATGCCTCCTCATAAGTATCTTTAAAAACTACGAACTCTAACTCCGTGCCGCACATTGCCTCCATGCCGGCATCAGCCAAAGCTTTAACTTGCTTGCGAAGAATTTGGCGAGGGGAGGCTACTACATCGGTGTGATCCAGCCATTGAACATCGGCCAACACCATTGCCGCACCTGGTTGCCAATCGATTAAGCGCAGCGTGCTCATATCTGGCACCAATGCAAAATCGCTATAACCGCGCTCCCAGGAGGACATTTCATAGCCCTCTACGGTATTCATATCGACATCGACGGCTAGCAAATAGTTACAACCCTCAGTGCCATGCTTTAGGACTTCATCTAAAAAGAACTGACCATGAATTCTTTTTCCAGTTAAACGGCCTTGCATATCGGTCATTGCAACAACAACGGTATCAATCGTTCCGTCGGCCACCCCTGCTTTTAACGCTTCAATCGACATTGATTTCATGAGGCGATGCTATCTATTTTCCAGCCGTATATCTACAAAGAGAAACCCCTGTCGCTTGAGCGACAGGGGTTTTTAGTGCTACATCTCTATTATGTGTTGATATTGCTTCGTGGGCCGGTAAACCATTTCTTAGCCGACATATTCCACCAGATGAACAGAATCAATAATGCGCCGCCAGTAATAATTGGCGCGTAGTTAACTGCAGTCCAAGTGAAGTCTTTATTACCAGGAGTACCTGCAGGTGAGAATGGGAGAATAAAGTAAACTGAGATAATCGCAATCTCAGCAACTGCAATTATATTCATCCACTTATATCTTGATCCAAGTGTCCACGGCCCAGGCTTGAAGGAGTCTCCAGCCTTAAGGCGCAAGAAAATTGGAATAATAAATGCGAGATAGAGAGAGATCACGCAAACCGAGACAACTGCATAAAATGCAGTTGGTGCCCCAGTTGGACTTTTCCAAAGAGCTGGAAGTGTCATAACGATTCCACCGAAGGCTGAAGCTAAAACAGCATTCAGCGGTACATGGTGTTTATTGACTTTCTTCCACAATTTACCCCCCGGAACTGCACCGTCGCGTGAGAATGCAAACATCATGCGTGAACATGATGTTAAACAGGCGGTGACACAGAAAATCTGACCAGCGGTGGTAATGAGCATGACTGTCTTAAATGCGAGACCGCCACCGAGCGATGTGTAGAGTATAGAAATAACCGATCCTCCACCGAAAGGATTAACTTCTGGATCGAATGAACTAATCGTGTCGACATTGGTAGCGGCAAAAAGGAATGCCATCAACAAGATATATCCACCAATTGCAGAGTAGAAGATGGATTTCCAAATTCCCTTGGCGGCATTGATATCTGCTCCGTGAGTCTCTTCAGACAAGTGAGCCGATGCGTCAAAGCCGGTAATTGTGTACTGTGTCAGTAAGAATCCAAGTGGCAAAACATAGAGCCAATATGAATTATCACCAAAACCAGAGCTGTTAATTCTCGTCGTATACATCCAGGAAAGTGTCTGATGATCACTTGGGACAATGAGTAGAATTCCAACAACTATTGCAGCGCCAAAGACGTGCCACCAGACAGAGATATTGTTAAAGAGTGCAAGTAGATGTCCACTATAGATATTTATCAATGTGACAACGAGAATAATCGCTACAAAGAGGAAGAACTGCTGCTTGATATAGTCGCCGCCGAGAAAGTCAGTGGCATAATTTGGCCACTGAGATCCAAGTAGAACATTTAAGAAGCTTGCAGCGCCATATCCAACCGAAGCTGTTACGGAGACTAGACCTATTAAGTTCAACCAACCGGTGAAGAATCCGGCTTTAGGCCCACCTAATGCCGATGCCCACCAGTAGATTCCACCGGATGTTGGATATGCCGATGCGAGTTCTGACATACAAAAACCGATAATAAGAATAAATAGCGAGATAAGCGGCCATCCGATTGAGATTGCGACCGGTCCGCCGTTATTCCATGCCTGGCCAAAGGTGGTAAAACACCCTGCAAGGATTGAGATGATCGAAAATGAGATAGCAAAGTTTGAAAAGCCTGACCAACTGCGATTTAACTCCTGTTTATAACCTAGTTCATTTAACCTTTTTTCATCATTATCTATAGTTGCCAAGTTATGCTCCTCCTTGAGCTTATGGGGTATAGCATTTCTACTCCTAGTGTGGCTTAAACGAAAGGGGTTTGCATAAAAATGTGCCGATTAATGGGCTACGTGTCGCACAGTAAAACCTCTTTTCCTGCCATCGTTGGAGATGGTTTTTCAGAGTTTGTAGCCCTTTCATCGAGACATTGCGATGGCTGGGGTCTTTCAACAGTGGATCAAGCCGGTGCCCATACGGTTGTGGAAAAGAGGGTAGAAGCGGCAGCTGATAGCGATTCCTTTGATTCAGCAGTTGCCAATAATGCCGCCGATGGAGCGCTTTTGCATCTGCGTTGGGCGACAAAGGGCTTATCAATCAGCGAAAACAATACTCACCCATTTATGTATGCGGACTACTCTTTTATTCATAATGGCTCGATTTTTCCACCCGATGCAATCGCTCCTTTCATCGATCAAAAATTTCTTTCACTCATTGTTGGAGACACCGATAGTGAAAGGTATTTCTATTTAGTTATGACCGAAGTTGAAAAGCTTGGCCTCGTTGATGGAGTCAAAAGCGCACTCTCAATTATCAAAGACCACGGTGATACGACAAGTTTGAACTGTATGCTCATGAATCGCGAGTTTTTCGTCGTCGTAAGTGAACACAACAGCGATCGAAAGCCTGACTGGGCCGTCGATGATTATTATGAGCTTAATTACTTGGCCAGTCCGCAGGGCCTGTTATTTGCATCTAGTGGCTGGGATCAACCTGGTTGGAAAAGGCTAGAAAATCACCACATGGCAGTAGTAAACCGTTCAACCTTTGAGATTGAAGTAATCCCCCTCTAATCCAGGCTCTACGATAGGCGCATGAACCGTACCTATATCGTTGAAACGTACGGCTGTCAGATGAATGTTCACGACTCCGAACGTATTGCAGGGATTTTAGATGAGGCCGGTTACATCCCAGTTCTAGATGGTAAGACGGCCGATCTCGTTGTTTTCAATACTTGCGCAGTTCGAGAGAATGCCGATAATAAACTCTATGGAAATCTCTCTTTTCTAGCCCCAATTAAAAAGTTGAATCCAGCAATGCAGATTGCAGTGGGCGGTTGCTTGGCCCAAAAAGACCAGGCCACAATTTTAAAGAGAGCTCCTTACGTTGATGTTGTTTTTGGAACCCATAACGTCGGATCTCTGCCAATTTTACTCGAGCGTGCGCGAATCGAAGAAGAGTCTCAAATTGAAATCTTAGAGGCTTTGGAGCACTTTCCATCAACTTTGCCTGCTCGTCGACTATCGGCATTTTCTTCATGGGTGTCGGTCTCTGTTGGCTGCAATAACACCTGCACTTTTTGCATTGTCCCGACTCTACGTGGGATCGAAAAGGATCGAAATGCTAAAGATATTCTCGACGAAGTCCGCGCGCTAGTCGATCAAGGGGTAATTGAAATAACTCTGCTCGGGCAGAATGTAAATGCCTACGGGGTTGATTTTGGTGACCGATATGCCTTTGCGAACTTACTTCGCGAGTGCGGAACCATCAATGGCTTAGAACGTGTTCGATTTATGTCCCCGCATCCACGCGATTTTACTGACGATGTCATTGAAGCAATGGCAGAGACCGAAAATGTAATGCCACATTTGCATATGCCTCTGCAATCAGGCTCGAACTCAATTTTAACGTCAATGCGTCGCTCGTATCGAACCGATAGATATTTAGGTATTTTGGAACGCGTCCGAAATGCCATGCCCCATGCATCGATAACAACTGACATCATCGTTGGTTTTCCGGGTGAGACCGAAAGTGATTTTCAGGCGACATTAGATGTATGTACGCAGGCGCGTTTTGCGGCGGCGTATACATATCAGTATTCAATTCGTCCTGGTACGCCCGCTGCCACAATGCCGAACCAAATTTCCAGTGAAGTCGTAGGGGAGCGTTACACCCGACTGCACAATCATCAGCAATTAATCTCCCTATCAGTTAACCAAGAAGCCATCGGGAAAAATTATAAAGTTTTAGTCGGAAGCCATGAAGGGCGAAGAGATGTTGCACAGGAGCGTCTTACTGGTCGCAGCGAAGATTTCCGCTTAGTTCACTTTGATAATAACTCCGTGGCACGTCCCGGCGATGAAGTAGAAGTGCGAGTTACCGATGCATCTGCTCACTATTTGATCGGAACTCCAGGTGGGGTGCGCCGGACACGCGGAGGAGATGCTCACGAGGCGCGCAATAAGGAGGTCTCCAAAACCTCAACAATGCTTGGAATGCCGACGCTAGCTAAATGAAATTCCAGGCTAAATGAAATTACTAGTGGTTTGCGGGGCAACAGCGACCGGCAAGAGCCAATTAGCGATTTCACTTGCCCATCACTTCGATGGGGAAATCGTTAACG
>CAYGHJ010000017.1:0-16589 GCA_964349605.1 uncultured Candidatus Planktophila sp.
TATTTCGCATTGCTCGGATTATGCAGGAGCGCTCACGTGAGTTTGCAGTCCTTGAGACTTTAGATAATGGGAAGCCAATCCGTGAATCGCGTGACGTCGACATTCCATTAGCTGCGGCACACTTTTTCTACCACGCCGGTTGGGCAGACAAATTAGAGTTTGCAGGTCTTGGAACCTCAATAAAACCACATGGTGTTGCTGGGCAAATCATTCCTTGGAACTTTCCATTATTAATGCTCGCATGGAAAGTTGCACCCGCACTTGCCACCGGCAACACAGTCGTTCTGAAGCCTGCTGAAAATACCTCTCTCACAGCACTTCTATTTGCTGAAGTCTGCCAGCAGGCAGAGCTTCCTGCAGGTGTGGTAAATATCGTTACTGGAAATGGATCTACTGGCGCATTAATTGTTAACCATCCAGGGATCGATAAAATTGCATTTACGGGATCAACTGAAGTTGGCAAAATTATTGCCCGCGCAGTAGCACCAACTCATAAGAGTGTAACGCTCGAACTGGGCGGCAAAGCCGCAAACATAATTTTTGAAGATGCCGCAATCGACGAGGCAATCGAGGGTATCGTCAATGGAGTTTTCTTTAATCAGGGCCATGTCTGTTGTGCAGGATCTAGATTAATTCTGCAAGAGAGCGTCGCCGACGAAGTGATAGAAAAACTTAAAAGGCGCATGTCCCTGATTCGAGTTGGTGATCCAATGGATAAAAATACTGACTTAGGTGCCATCAATAGCCAAGAACAGCTCCTTAAAATACGTGAGCTCTCGGCAACAGGTGATGCTGAGGGTGCGCAGCGTTGGAGTGCTCCATGTGATTTGCCGAAGAAGGGTTTTTGGTTTGCGCCAACGATTTTTACCGGCGTTACGCAATCACACCGCATAGCCCGAGAAGAGATTTTCGGGCCAGTGCTCTCGGTTCTTACCTTTAGAACTCCCCAAGAGGCCATAGATAAGGCTAATAACACCCCTTTTGGCCTCTCTGCCGGAATCTGGAGTGAGAAGGGCTCACGTGTTTTGTGGGCGAGTCAACAACTTCGCGCAGGTGTTATCTGGGCAAATACTTTTAACAAATTTGATCCAACATCTCCTTTTGGTGGATACAAAGAGTCTGGCTGGGGTCGCGAAGGTGGACGACATGGATTAAGCGCATATTTGAAAGGGGTCGACCATGAGTAATCGTATCAATGTTAAAAAGACATATAAGTTATTCATCAATGGTGCATTTCCACGCACTGAATCTGGCCGTACATATGAAATTAAAAATGCGAAAGGCGTATTTATTGCAAATCCATGCCTCGCTTCGCGGAAGGATTTAAAGGATGCAGTAGTAGCAGCGCGTGCCGCTCATTCTGGTTGGAATAAAGCCTCCGCATATAACAAAGGGCAGATCCTCTATCGCATCGCAGAAATGTTAGAGGGTAGGCGTTCGCAGTTTGTCGATGAGATTGTTTCAGTCACTGGCACGACTAAAGTTAAGGCCGAAAAGGAAGTCACAGACTCTGTAGATCGTTTAGTCTGGTATGCGGGTTGGAGCGATAAACTTTCAACTCTTTCAGGTGCGCTTAACCCGGTTGCGGGTCCCTACTATAACTTTACAGTGCCAGAGAGTATGGGTGTTATTGCCGCAATCGCACCTGAATCACCCTCCTTACTTGGACTCATAGATGCGATCGCACCGATAATTATTGGTGGAAATACAGTAATTGTTTTGGCTAGCACTAAAGCCCCACTCTCTGCGATGAGTTTTGCAGAGGTGGTTGCTACTAGCGATGTTCCTGCTGGGGTCATCAATATATTAACGGGCAAGAAGGATGAGATTGCACCGTGGATGGCATCACATATGGATATCGATGGCTTTGATATTTCAGGTCTCGGAGCTAAATCACATGGAGCAGTTCGAATCGCTGGGACTGAAAACTTGAAGCGGATCTACAGTTTTAAATCCGCCAATCCTGGTCGCATTCTGGCCTTCTTAGAACACAAAACCATCTGGCACCCGATAGGGCTCTAAGACCAGCCTTTATCAATGGTTTTTAGCCACAATTGGCGCACACTCTCAACATCCAGGTCCATTACAACTCGAACTTTAGCTGAATCTTCAAGGCCAAGAGGCTCAAGATCTTTCAGAAAGGCATCGCGACGATCACAAATTGTCTGACCCCGAGCAGGACCAGATGATGTATCTACAACTACATCAAACATCTGGGTAGTAAATAGTTCAGGATGAATCACCGAAGCGACAGCACCGAAATCTCCCAAAGTAACTGGGGAGATTTGTAATCGCTCGATGAAAGCCTCGATGAGAGAACCGGCAAACTGCGCGGCTTGAGTGGTTGAGTTTTTTAAACGAACTGCCTCTTCGCTGGTAATTCCTGGACGCATAAAAACATCAAGTCCATACATTGTGATTGGAACTCCGCTTTGAAAAACTATTGCTGCAGCTTCTGGGTCATGCCAAATGTTAAATTCGGATACCGCCGTTGCATTACCTGCCGATGCCGATCCACCCATCAAAACAATTCGATGAATTTTTTTAGCGCTCTCTGGGAATGCACGTAAAAAAAGTGCAATGTTTGTAAGGGGTGCAACTGGCACTAAAGTTACTGGATCCTTTGAAGCTTCAACTAAATCGCGTAGTAACTCAACGGCTGATCGAGAATCAACCTGGCGATTCGATGGAGCAATTCCAAGATCACCCATACCGTCAGCACCATGTACATACTCGGCATACTGAGAAACTCCAAGCAATGGCCGAACCGCTCCTCGCGCAACTGGAATATCGCCGGCTCCTGCCGCATCTAAAACTTTCAGTGTATTAGCCACAACCTGGTCAACATGTGTATTGCCATCAACGCAGGTAATACCCAAAAGATTAATCTCCGGGTGAAGTGCCGCAAAAAGCACGGCAAAGGCGTCGTCCACACCAGTATCGACATCTAGAATCAATGAAGTTTTAGTCATAAGGGGTAGCCTAGCGCCATGAGCAAAGCAGTAATCGCGGTAGTTGGAAGTGCCATGATGGATTTAACAGCCTATGCACCAGTTTTACCCGAGCCTGGACAGACACTCGTTGGCGATCTCTTTACTACTGGATTTGGGGGAAAAGGGGCCAATCAGGCCGTTATTGCGGCGCATTGCGGCGCCGAAGTTCACTTCATTGGAAAAATAGGTACTGATCTTTTTGGCGACTCAATTGCGGCAAACTTTTCTGCCCTAGGTATTAACTCGTATTACGTTGAGCGCACAGATACTCCAACTGGTGTCGCGCATATCTGGGTAGATGGTGGCGGAGAGAATAGAATCATTATTATCCCTGGGGCTAATCATGAAATTGAGAGCGCAAAAGCAGTTGCCGCAATCAATGGCATCGAGAATTTATCCGTGGTTATTGCCCAGTGTGAAATCAAACAGGAGGTTACGTTAGCGGTATTTAGCGCTGCTAAATCTCGCGGATGTATAACAGTTTTAAATCCGGCACCATATCAAGTGCTCTCGCAGGAATTACTCGAACTGTGTGACTGGATAATTCCAAATGAGACAGAGTTTCGGGAGCTTCATGGGCAACTTCCGAATAGTGATGAGATTCTAAAAACCTTTAGACCTGGTAAGAATTCCGTAATCACTCTTGGCTCTCTAGGTGCTGCTTTAGTCAACGCAGATGGTTCAATCATCCGAACTTCGGCCCCAATCGTTAATGTGGTAGATACAACTGGTGCTGGAGACGCCTTTGTCGGAACATTTGCTTTTGGTTTAGCTAGTTCTATGAGTCCACTTGATGCTTTGACACTTGGAATCAAAGTTGCATCTGTGAGTGTTACTAAAAAAGGTGCACAATCTTCTTACCCAACTCAAGCAGTTATCGCTACGCTCTCATAACCGCGTAGAACAAAAGTTGGCCTACGCACTGGTTCACTCGCTAACTCCATATTCGGGAATTTTTCCCAGAGTGCAGGAAGTGAAACCCCCATTTCCAAACGAGCAAGTGGAGCCCCTAAGCAAAAATGAATTCCGGCACCAAAGCCGATGTGCGGATTTGGATCTCGCGTTACATCCATCTCATCAGCGTTTTCAAAAACTTGGCTATCTCTATTGGCAGAACCGATAAGGGCGGCAATCTTTTGGCCCGCTTCAATTGCAACTCCCCCAAGTTCAGTGTCTTTCGTCGCCGTACGCTCAAATAACTGCAAAGGTGCGTCAAAGCGCATGAACTCCTCCAATGCCCTCTCGGTAACTCCTCTAGGGTCCTCACGAAGGAGTGTGGATTGATCTGGCCGACGTAGAACTTCAACCATGCCATTGCCGAAAGCGTTAACGCTGGCTTCATGTCCAGCGTTAAGAAGCAAAACAGCGGTCGCGACGAGTTCGTGCATGTTTAACTTCTCACCATTTTCCTCGACCATAGCTAAGTCGGTAATTAAATCGCTGCCAGGTTTCCTTTTTCGCTCTTCCGCGAGTGTTCGCACATAATCGGCAAACTCACCGGCTGCAACTTTAGCTTCGTTTTGATACTCAATTGTTGGATTAACTTCATACATTTTGACAATTGCTTGTGACCATGGCCGCAGTAAATGCTCTTCAGATTCTGGAAAACCTAGTAAGTCGGCGATGATTTTAACTGGTAAAGGTTCGGCATAGTCAGCGATTAAATCAAAATTTTGGCCGGAACGAACTTTTATCTCAATTGCATCTAAGAGTTCGGCCGTGATTCGCTCGATTGCAGGACGCATTCCCTCAATCTTGTTGCGGTTAAAAGCTTTTGCAACTAATGCACGAAGTCGCGTGTGCTTAGGTGGCTCACTATCTAGGATCGAATCCGAGTGAAGCCAGTTAAACGTTTCCCATTCAAACTCAGGTTTTTTATCAACGAATATTCTTCCTAATGATTTATTTCGAAACACATCATTGGCATCGCTATGGCAAGCCGCCAAAAACATCCCCAGACCTTCATGCCATACTGGTTTACCGGAATTACGTAACTCTTTTAACCCAGCATATGGATCTGCAATAAATGCCGGATCATTAAAATCGACCATTACTCCGATGCTATTTTCTGGTATCCAGGTTTAATGGTTCCCTCAATAATCTTTAGGCGCTCTGGGTATGGGATGAAAGCGCTTTTCATTGCATTAATCGTTACGCGCTGCAGTTCAGTGAAATCCCAACCAAATGCTTTCACAGCCTCACTCATCTCAAAGGACATTGAAGTCTGACTCATTAAGCGGTTATCGGTATTTAAAGTTATTCGAAAGCGGAGCTTGGCTAGAACCCCAATTGGGTGCTCGGCGTAGCTTTTAGCCGCCCCAGTTTGCAAATTCGATGTTGGGCAGAGCTCTAAAGGAATACGACGGTCTCTGACATAAGAAGCGAGTTGACCTAAAATCGGCTCCGGTCCTGAAAAATCGATGTCATCAATAATGCGGACGCCATGTCCTAAACGCTCAGCTCCACAAAGTTGAATCGCCTCCCAAATCGAAGGCAGTCCATATGCCTCACCGGCGTGAATCGTAAAGTGCGCATCTTCTTTACGTAAATAATCAAAAGTCTCCTTCTGATCACTTGGTGGAAAGCCATCTTCAGGGCCGGCAATATCAAAACCGACGACGCCAAGGTTTCTATACTTAACAACTAACTCTGCAACCTCTTGTGAATGTTTGTTCTGTCGCATCCCGCAGAGAATTGAGTAAACAGCAATCTCGTGACCTTCGGCCTTTGCTTGCGCCATGCCTTGCTTGTAACCCTCAAGAGTCGCTTCGACAACGTCAGCCATAGTGAGGCCTTTTTGAGTAAATAACTCTGGGGCTCCACGAACTTCGGCATAGACGACACCGTCTCGGGCAAGATCTAATGCGCATTCGCGCGCAACACGAATAATATCTTCACGACGTTGCATAACCGCAATGGTGTGAGAAAAAGTTTCAAGATATCTTACGAGCGAACCTGAGTCACAGGATTCGCGAAACCATGTCGCTAACTCGGCTGCATTGTTGGTAGGCAACAATGTGTAGCCAATCTCTGCAGCAATATCAATTATTGTCTGGGGACGCAGCCCACCATCTAAATGATCGTGTAATAAAACCTTAGGAATGCGCTTGATCTGATCTGAATTAGGCTTGCTATTCATTGCCATAATTAATTGTCCCTCAATCGGTAATTCGTTCGACTACAAGTGGCAATCTATCTATCTTTCCGTTCGAAGGTAAATTACCTATAACAACACTATTAACTAGCGACTCCTGTGCGCGGGAAAAAGCAATCGGTGTATCGGTATGTAATGTAAACAGTGGTGCTCCTTCCTTAATAAAATCACCAGGTTTTGCATGAATCTCGATACCGGCGCCAGCCTGTACGCTCTCGCCCTGACGCGTTCTGCCTGCACCTAACCGCCAAACCGACACACCCACCTTCATCGCATCCATTGCCAATATGGTGCCAGTGGATTCTGCGGAGACTACAAGATTTTCCTTGGCTACTGGAAGCTTTGCATCTGGATCTCCACCCTGCGCTTTTATCATTTGACGCCAAGAGTCCATAGCCTTCCCATTTTTTAAAGCTTTCTCCACATCGTCTCCAGAAATTCCAACGATTTCTAGCATCTCGCGCGCAAGCAAAAGCGTTAACTCCACAACATCTGCTGGGCCTCCGCCTGCTAAGACTTCAAGGGATTCACGAACTTCTAAAGCATTACCAGCTGTGAGCCCAAGTGGAACATCCATTGCGGTAACAAGAGCCAAAGTTTTTACTCCGGCCCGTTTTCCAAGTCCAATCATGACATGTGCCAACTCTTTAGCTCGTTGTGGATCTTTTATGAAGGCACCACCGCCGGTTTTAATATCCAAGATAAGCGCACTTGTTCCCTCAGCGATTTTCTTACTCATAATGGAGGAGGCAATAAGTGGAATTGCTTCAACAGTTCCTGTGACATCGCGCAAGGCATATAGTTTTTTATCGGCCGGTGCTAAATTGTCTCCAGCAGCACAGATGAATGCACCACACTCTTGCAATGACTTTAACATCTGCGCATTCGACAAATTTGCACGCCACCCAGGAATGGATTCCAACTTATCTAAAGTTCCCCCTGTATGACCAAGACCGCGACCCGAGAGTTGTGGAACAGCTGCGCCAAATGATGCAACAAGTGGTGCAAGTGGCAACGTAATTTTGTCGCCAACGCCTCCAGTTGAATGCTTATCTACAGTTGGGCGTGAGAGTGGAGACCAGTTCATTCGATCACCACTCTTAATCATCGCGTCTGTCCAGCGCGAAATTTCACCGAGCTCCATGCCGTTAAGAAGTATTGCCATCAGTAAGGCAGACATCTGTTCATCTGCTACCTCACCCCGAGTGTAGGCATCAATAATCCAGTCAATTTGTCGATCATTGAGCACAGAACGGTTACGTTTGGCAGTAATTATTTCAACTGCAGAGAAAGCCTCTATTTGAGACATTTATCGCTCATTACGATCTAAATCATCGGGACCAAAGGCCCAGGGCAACATTGAGGCCATAGTCTGTGGGCCCTCATCGGTCATTAAGAGCGCGTTAGATCCACCATGCTCAAATAACAATTGCCGGCAGCGGCCGCACGGTGCCAATGAATTTCCTTGACCGTCGACACAAGAGATTGCAATTAAACGCCCGCCGCCAGTTGCGATTAAATTTGAGACTAAACCACATTCAGCGCATAGCCCTAAGCCATAACTAGCATTTTCAACATTACATCCAATGATAATTCGCCCATCATTAACCAGGGCTGCGACACCAACAGGAAACTTTGAATACGGTGCATATGCAGTTTTCATCGCAGCCACCGCTGAACTATGAAGAAGATCCCAATCAATCTCACTCATCGCATTCCACCACGACGATATGGAATACCGTCGGCGGCAGGCATTCGCAATCGCTGAGAGGCAACGGCCATAACCATCAAAGTTGTTATATATGGTGTCATCGTTACAAGCTGACCTGGAAGTTGATCAACAGCTAAGTAGTACCACAGAGAAAGAGCGGCGATTGAAAGCGTAATCGCTGCCTTAAGCAACTTACCTTTTCGCACGTCACGAATTACAAGTACCAACAAAATTAGAACAATTAATAAAATAAGTGCATGAATCGATTCAGAGTCTCGAAGTTGAAGAGCATCAGCAAAACCGAATAATCCAGCACCCATTAAGATTCCACCTGGACGATAGTTGCCAAAGAGGAGTGCGGCAAGTCCAATATATCCCCGACCTGCCACTTGATTTTCTTGATAGTGATTAGTAGCTACAAGCGATAAAAAGGCACCACCTAAACCTGCAAGACCACCAGAGATTAATACACCGGCATATTTCATCGCATATACATTGACGCCCAACGACTCCGCCGCAGTTGGAGCCTCACCTGCACTGCGAAGTCGTAGACCAAAAGCGGTTTTCCAGAGGACGAAAAAAGAGAGGGGTACAAGTGCAACAACGATCAAAGTCACATAGGAAAGATCGCCTGTTAAACCACGGAGAATCGCAGCCACATCTGAGATGAAAAACCACTGTTTTTCGGCAAGATTACGCAATAAATCAGGGCTTTGCCAGCCAAAATAATTTCCGCCAGATAAGACAGGGATGCCATTTGTTCCTATTGAGGCCGAATCTGGAGATTGTGATGGGCCTAGCCACGCGCCACTTTTATAAAAAATTGTTGATATGTACCGAACTAAGCCGGCGGCGATGATATTAATTGCAACTCCAGATACAACGTGATCAACCCCAAATGTGATCGTAGCAATCGCATGTAAGAGTGCACCTACTACTCCAAAACAGACACCGGCAATGAGACCAACCCAAGGGCCATGATCGGTGCCAATCATTCCTCCTGCCCAAGCGCCCATAATCATCATGCCCTCAAGGCCGATGTTCACGACACCTGAACGTTCAGAGAAAAGTCCGCCAAGTCCAGCCAAAGCGATTGGAACTGCGAGAAGCAGTGCCGCCGATGCCGTGCCAACGCTTGTTAAATCTGAGGCGCCAGTAATAACGCGAATTATTGAAAGCGTTAAGACCAAAAGTAATGCATACCGAAGCATCTTTAAGAATTTAGCGTTCATGCTTGAACCGCCTTTGCAAGCTCATTGCTTTGCAGCGTTATCTTGTATCGACGAACAACTTCATATGCAATAACCGACGATAAGAGAATCGAACCTTGCATAATCACATATGTTTCTGGCGCAATATCTATAAGTTCGAGTGACCTAGAACTGACTTCGAGAAAACCAAAGAGGAGAGCGCTAAAAGCCATACCCACTGCGTGATTGCGACCAAGAAGAGCTACACCGATTGCAGTAAAACCTATTCCAGTCCGAAAACCCATATTAAATGCATGTGTATCACCTAATACGGTCGGAAGACCTGCAAGACCAACAATTGCTCCCGATAAAACGAGCGCGACAAAAGTCATCCTCTTCGAGTTGACTCCGCTCACTCGCGCGGCGATTGGGTTCGCACCTGAGGCTCGAAGTTCGAAACCGAAACGTGTGCGATTAATGACAAACCAGAAAACGATTCCAAGGGCTATTGCAAAAATAAGCATCCCGTAAACGCCTCCACCTGGTTGATCTTCAACGCCTAACTTATTCAATATAGGCATTAAATCCGGAACTTGACCAGAGGCTGGAATCTCTTTGGTAGACAGATTATTGGAAGCCGTCGTGCGGTCTGCAAAGTGGTTGGCTAGCAAATATGAGGATAAACCACCAGCTAGAGAGTTCAACATAATTGTTGAGATAACTTCGCTGACTCCGCGTTTAACTTTCAAATAGCCCGCAATTGCAGCCCACAGACCACCAATACTCATCGCAATTAACATGATTGCAATAAGGTGCAACACTGGAGGAAGTGCGAACATCGCACCGAAATATGCACCAAACATCGCACCTAAACGAAGCTGACCTTCAGCACCAATATTAAATAGGCCAGCACGAAATGTAATTGCAATCGCTATTGCTGCTATGTAATAAGGCGTCGCAGTATTGAGCATCTGCATGAGTGAACCAGGCGTTGTTCCAAACTCCCACATAGTTGAGTAAGCATCCACAGGTGATTTCTTAGTTGCAAGGACGGCTAACGAAGAGATAATGATAGATACAACGGCTGCGGCAACTGGCGCAGCTAAAGCAAGCAGAACTGCTAAGAGCTTAAATTTTTTCATGCGGCACCTGTCATCGCTGAGCCGAGTTGCTCTGGCATCGTCTTAGCGGGATCAAGTTCGGCCGTTATAACTCCCCGCAACATAACTAACAGACGATCAGACATGCCAATGAGCTCCTCCAAATCGGCAGATATTAAAACGATTGCCATGCCTTTTTCCCGAGCTTGTCGTAACTCTTCCCAGATAGCGCCTTGGGCACCAACATCAACTCCACGCGTTGGGTGAGATGCAACAAGTAAAGCTGGTGCTTTACTCATCTCGCGACCCACAATAAATTTCTGTTGGTTACCACCAGAAAGCGCAGTTGCCAGAGTATGTGGCCCAGGTGCGCGTACATCAAACTCTTGCATGATTCTTGCGGTGTCAGCGATAGTCGCTTTCTTATCTAAGAGAAATCCACGCATAACTGGTGCGGAGCGTTGATGGCCAAGAATTCGATTTTCCCATAAAGGTGAGTTCATCATGAGGGCCTGACGCTGCCGATCCTCAGGAATAAACCCGATTCCTAAATCATGACGATGAGCAACACTTAAGTGATCAATTGATTGGCCATTAAATAAAATAGAGCCTGTGTAGTCACGCAACCCCAGAATTGCCTCTACTAGTTCGGCTTGGCCGTTGCCTTCAACACCGGCGATGCCTACAACTTCACCGGCGTGCAGCTCAAATGAGATATTAGAGATTAAATTCCGACTTCCCGTCGTTGTTGCAATTGTTACATCATTGAGGGCAAGAGTGATTTGATCCCGACGCGTAACACCATGCGTACTTGGCTGCGGAAGTTCGCTACCAACCATGAGCTCTGCAAGTTGACGAGCAGTAACATCTTTTGCCTTAACTTCAGCAACCGTAGATCCTTGCCGAACAACTGTGACATCGTCGGCAACGCGCAGGACCTCATCCAATTTATGAGAGATGAAGATAATCGCCATACCTTCGGCGCGAAGACCTTCGAGGGCGTTGAATAAATCATCGACCTCTTGCGGTACGAGTACAGCGGTTGGCTCATCGAAAATTAAAATTCTTGCGCCGCGATATAGAACTTTTAAAATCTCAACACGCTGGCGCTGACCAACACCAAGCTCTTCAACAAGAATATCTGGATCAATTTCGAGACCATATTGTTCGGACATTGCCACAACTTTTGCGCGCGCCGCGGCAAAATCAATCGTTATTCCCTTTTTTGGTTCTGAGCCAAGGATTATATTTTCAAGAACTGTGAAGTTATCGGCTAACATAAAGTGTTGATGCACCATGCCGATACTTGCCTCTATTGCATCATTTGGATTTTTAAAATGAACAGCAGTTCCATTCACTAATATTTCACCGCTATCTGGGCGCTGCATTCCATACAAAATCTTCATGACTGTCGATTTGCCGGCCCCATTTTCACCGACTAATGCATGCACAGTGCCAGTTTCTACGCTCATTGAGACATCTTTATTAGCTATGACACCAGGAAAGCGTTTAGAGATATGTCGCAGTTCAACTGCTACTGACACTTTTATACTCTCCCTTCAAAAGGTAGTGCGGCGGGCAAAAAGCATTTGGCCCAACTAGGAGATTGAACTCCATTGTTGGGCCAAATGCTATTACATATAAGCCTTATATCTTTAGAAGATCTATGGCTTGGTTGGAACCTTAATCTTTCCTGACTTGATTGCTGCTGCAGCTTTTTCGATTGCTGCCTTGTACTTGGTGATGTAGCCACCGGAGTATGAGACGCCAACACCATCAAGCGCTAGGTTGTATTGACGGCCATAGATACCAGCCTTGGCATCTAGAACGTCGTTGACAGATGAACCGGCAACTGATGTTGCAATTACATCGTAAACAGCACGGTCAACGCGCTTGAGCATAGATGTAAGCATGTTCTTCTTCTGTGCAGCAGATGCTGAAAGATACTGATCGGAGTCAACTCCAATAGTCCAGACCTTCCTGCCTGCCTTACCAGCTTCTTCTGCAGCTGCAAAGTTACCTGCACCAGAACCACCAGCGGCCGAATAAATAACATCTGTGCCCTTATCGATCATTCCCTTAGCAATAACCTTTGCTTTAGCTGGGTCATTGAAGCCAGAGAAATCAGGGAACTCAGTTACATATTTAACATCGACCTTTGCGCTCTTCTTGGTTGCCTTAACACCTGCAACGAAGCCTGCTTCAAACTTCTGAAGAAGTGGAATACGAACTCCACCGATGTAACCAATCTTTCCTGATTTTGATGCAAGAGCCGCTGCAACGCCAGCAAGGTATGAACCCTGCTCTTCAGCAAAAACAAGTGAGGCAACGTTGAGTAGATCTACTGATCCATCATCAACAATTCCGAACTGAACATCTGGATAATCTGATGCAACTGCTTTAATTGGACCTGCATATAGGAATCCAACTGCAATAATTGGGTTGTATCCAGCGGCAGCGAGCAAGCGGAGTTTGTCTTCGCGCTCTGAATCTGAACCAGTTGTGACTGTTACCTCTTTAGCGGCAACGCCAAACTTTTTCTTAGCTGCATCAAGACCAGCTGCTGCTGAATCGTTGAATGACTTATCGCCACGTCCGCCGATGTCATAAGCAAGGCCAACTTTTACCTTTGATGCTGCTGTTGCCGATGGTGCAACAAATGCAGTTACTGCAAGAGTTGTTGCAGCTACGACTGCTACAAGACGAAATATCTTCTTCAATTTTCCTCCAAGGGGTCTTCTATGCGGCCCCGGGAGGTGTCATAGAAGGTTGATGTGTACCAGTGAGCCTAGTAGTTACGTATGAATAAACTCAAGGTGCATCACGTGGAATTTGCATCACAAAGGTAACGATTTGGAACCCTCAACCTGGACTTGACAGTATTAAGCGAGGGTGCCAAGGTTCTTATAGGCCTTTTCAAGGGTCTCTGCCGCCACGATGCGCGCCTTGGCCGCGCCCGCATGCAAAAGATCAACCAAATGTTTTTCATCCTCTAGAAGTTCAAGGGCTTTTGCGCGAATTGGGCGAAGATATTCAACAACAACGTCGGCAACGGCTACTTTAAAATCACCATAGCCTTTTCCTTCAAACTCACTTTCAAGGGCAGTGATGCTTTGACCCGACAAGGCACTGTGAATCGTTAAGAGATTACTGATCCCCGGCTTCTCCTTTTCATCAAATTTAATCTCGCGGCCAGTATCGGTCGTCGCGCTTTTAATCTTCTTGGCATTTGATTCAGGAGTATCCATAATCTCAAGAACTCCAGCGAGGGAGTCCGATGACTTACTCATCTTTGCAGAGGGATCTTGTAAATCTTGAATCTTGGCAGCGCTCTTCAAAATAAAGTTCTCTGGAATTGTAAATGTCTGGCCAAAGCGAGTATTGAAACGCCCAGCTAAGTCTCGAGTTAACTCAATGTGTTGGCGCTGATCTTCTCCAACAGGTACCAGATTTGCTTGGTAGAGCAAAATGTCGGCAGCTTGCAACATTGGATAGGTAAATAACCCTACGCGGGCGGAATCTGCTCCGCTTTTAGCTGACTTATCTTTGAACTGCGTCATACGGCTTGCTTCACCAAAACCTGCCATGCACTCCATCAACCAGCCAAGTTGATTGTGGTGCGGAACTTGCGACTGCACAAATAACGTTGATTTTTCCGGTGAGATTCCAAGTGCAATTAATTGCGCCGCAGATGACAAAGTACGTTTTCTCAGAAGCGTTGGCTCAATTTCACCCGATAAAGCATGTAAATCCACGATGCAGTAAAAAGTATCGTGTTCTTTTTGAAGTTCAACCCATTGCTTAAGTGCACCTATGTAATTACCTATGTGAAAGGAATCACTTGTGGGTTGAATCCCTGAGAAAACTCGCTTCATAATCATAGAGTGATTCTTTCACACCTCACGTTGTGCGGGAGATCAATAGTTGGCCAGCGCGCTTGCCCTCCATAGAAAGCACTGTAATGCGCAGGCCAACGAGGTTTAGGACATCATGCTCTTTTGGAATTCGCCCTAAATAATGCATCACAAATCCACTGGCAGTTTCATACGGGCCATCTGGGATTTCAAGTTGGGCCTGCTCGATTAAATCCTCGATCGAAATCAAGCCATCGACCTCAAAGTCACCTGTCCGTGGTTCTACAAAGAGATCGGCATCTACTTCATCATATTCGTCTCGAATATCACCGATTAAACACTCAACTAAATCTTCCAATGTGACTATGCCGTCGGTGCCACCGTACTCATCCAACACGATTGCAAGGTGCTGGCCTTGCAGACGCATCTCAGTCAAAGCAGGTAAAACTCCTTTGGTGCCGGGCATGAACAAAATCGAGCGAACGAGTTCTAAAATTTTAGTGGATTTACTGGCAAGCGAAGTATCCAGTAAATCTCGCACATGGATAAATCCAACGACCTCGTCGGATGAGCCACGAACGACTGGATACCGCGAGTGTGCTTTATCAACGGCTAATTCAATCGCTTTACCAACAGAGAACGACGCATCCATAAAATCAACTTCAGTGCGCGGAACCATGACCTCATGAATCTGTCGCTCAGATGCGTTAAAGACTTCTTCAACAATGTCGCGCTCTTCAGCAGTTAGTGCGGCATGGCCAGCAACTAGATCCAAGAGCTCCTCTTCGCTCATCGCACTGCGTTGCTCTTTCGGATCAACACCAAACATACGCACAATAAAATCGGTCGAATGAGAAAGTAACCAGATTATTGGGCGGAAAATTTTCGCAACAACGTCGATGATTCCGGCCGATGCGAGAGAAAACTCCTCTGAACGAAAAAGCGCGAGCCGCTTAGGAACGAGCTCACCAAAGACGAGAGAGAAATAAGCGATAATCAATGTGACACCAATAATTGAGAGTGTGGTACTCATGCCACTGGAAAGACCTTGGCCTTCTAACCAAGGAATAACATATCCACCTAGTTTTTCAGCACCTATGGCGGCCGATAGGAATCCGCAGAGCGTAACTCCTACTTGGACAGCGGCTAAGAAGCGGTTGGGATTTTCAGTTAATTTTGCAACGCGAGCGCCACGTTTGCCTCGGGTAGCTAACTGGCGGACCTGGCTATCGCGAAGAGAGATTAGCGCGATTTCTGCTGCCACAAAGAAGGAGGCCGTGAGAATGAGAGCGGCAACAATTGAAATGTCGCCAATTAAAGAGCCTAACGAGTGAGGTTCCATTATGGTCGAAAGTATAGGTCACGCCGGGATTACCTTTCATTTAACGATTTTTGCACGTACTATTTCCACCGTTGGCCAACCGGCCATCACCTTCATCCTCGGACCGTCGGGCACGTACCTGCCCGGAGAAGGAGAGAAATCTCATGGCATCAGTAGTTTTCGAAGCCGCATCACGCATATATCCAGGCACCACAGCACCTGCAGTCGATAAATTAAATCTCACCGTCAATGATGGTGAGTTTTTGGTTTTAGTTGGCCCATCAGGTTGCGGAAAATCAACGTCACTTCGTATGTTGGCAGGTTTAGAAGAGGTCGATGCAGGAAGAATTTTGATCGGAGATCGCGACGTAACAAATGTTGCACCAAAAGATCGCGATATTGCGATGGTCTTTCAATCATATGCTCTGTATCCACATATGACCGTTGCAGAAAATATGGGTTTCGCACTAAAGATTGCGGGCACTCCAAAAGAAGAGCGTGAACGTCGTGTATTAGAAGCGGCAAAGCTGCTTGATCTTGAGCCTTACTTAGAGCGCAAGCCAAAGGCGTTATCTGGCGGACAGCGTCAGCGCGTTGCAATGGGTCGCGCAATTGTTCGCGAGCCACAGGTCTTTCTTATGGATGAGCCTCTATCAAACCTTGATGCAAAACTTCGTGTAGCAACTCGTACGCAGATCGCTGCTTTGCAGCGTCGCCTTGGAATCACAACTGTTTATGTAACCCATGATCAAGTTGAAGCCATGACTATGGGAGATCGCGTTGCAGTTCTTAAAGATGGTTTGCTTCAGCAAGTAGATACACCACGCAATCTTTACGACAATCCAGCAAACGCTTTCGTTGCTGGATTCATCGGCTCACCAGCAATGAACTTGTTGAATGCCCCAATCGTTAATGGCAAAGCAATGCTTGGAAATCTCGGGATTGCAGTTCCGGCCTCTGCTGGTAGCGAAATCACTGTTGGTGTTCGCCCAGAGGGATTTACTCCAGCAAGTGATGGCTTCCATGTATTAGTTGAAGTTGTGGAAGAGCTTGGCTCTGATGCCTTCGTTTATGGCAAGCCAGCCGATACCAATGTGAAGTTTGCCAATGCCACAGATGAAGGCGCGCAGATTATTGTGCGTTGGGATCCAAAAAATCCTCCAAAGGCGGGTGAGACAATTGCAGTTACCGCAAATCCATCGGCAGTGCACTTGTTTAACTCAGTTACTGGAGAGCGTATTTAATCTTTACATTAAAAACCCGCGG
>CAYGHJ010000018.1:0-16055 GCA_964349605.1 uncultured Candidatus Planktophila sp.
CCCTCAGTAATGATTGGCGCGGCCTTACTTGCGAAAAAAGCAGTGGAAAAAGGTTTGAAATCTAAGCCTTGGGTAAAAACAACACTTGCTCCTGGATCTAAAGTAGTTACTGACTACTATGACCGGGCTGATTTAACGAAATACATGGAGGCGTTAGGTTTCTACTTAGTTGGTTATGGGTGCGTGACGTGTATTGGGAATACTGGGCCACTACCTGTGGCAATTAGCAACGCTATTCACGAAAGCGACCTGGCCGTTGTTGCCGTTCTTTCAGGAAATCGTAATTTTGAAGGTCGGATCAGTCCTGATGTAAAGATGAATTACTTAGCCTCTCCACCTTTAGTTGTTGCCTATGCAATCGCCGGAACGATGGATCACGACTTTGAAAGTGATTCTCTTGGTAACGATCTCAATGGAAATCCAGTCTACCTTAGAGATATTTGGCCAACTCCTCAAGAGATTCAATCGGTCATAGAGAGTTCGATTTCATCGTCGATGTTTACTAAAGATTACGCCTCAGTATTCGATGGAGACCACCGATGGAATTCACTTTCTACTCCCAGTGGTAAAACTTTTGAATGGGATGCTAACTCCACTTATGTTCGCAAGCCTCCGTACTTTGAGGGAATGCCTAAAACTCCATCGCCAGTGAATGATATTTCAGGTGCTCGCGTCTTGGCAGTGTTGGGCGATTCAGTGACTACAGATCACATCTCACCTGCGGGAAATATTAAGGTTGATTCACCGGCCGGGGCTTATTTAGCTGAACATGGAATCCTGCGTGGAGATTTCAACTCGTACGGTTCACGTCGAGGAAATCACGAAGTAATGATCCGTGGAACTTTTGCAAACATTCGCTTGAAGAATCTATTACTCGATGGGGTAGAAGGCGGATTCACTCGTAACTTCTTGAACAATGGTGAGCAGGCAACTATTTTCGATGCCTCTGCTGCCTACCAAGAGGCTGGAATTCCATTAGTAATTCTCGCAGGCAAAGAGTATGGATCGGGCTCATCGCGTGACTGGGCGGCAAAGGGAACTGCGCTCCTTGGAGTGCGAGCTGTAATCGCCGAGAGTTACGAGCGTATTCATCGCTCAAATCTAATTGGCATGGGAGTACTACCGTTGCAGTTTAGAGAAGGCGAGAGCGCTAAGAACCTAGGAATAGATGGAACTGAAGTATTTTCTATTAGTGGAATCACTGCACTAAATACAGGTGGTGTTCCGAAAGAGCTCGTCGTCACGGCGGGGGATAAGAGCTTTAACGCGAAAGTACGTATTGATACACCGGGAGAGGCCGATTACTACCGACACGGTGGAATCATGCAGTATGTCCTGCGTTCGCTCTTATGAGTTTAAGCATCTAAAATATCTCCATGTTAGAAGCGATTAAATCTCCTGCAGATTTAGTGGGACTCAACTCCGAGCAGTTAAAGCAGCTCAGTGATGAAATCCGTAGCTTCCTGATTGAAAAAGTCTCCAAAACTGGTGGCCACCTAGGACCTAATTTGGGTGTAGTCGAGCTGACGATTGCTATTCATCGAGCTTTTGAATCTCCTAAAGATGTAATTCTCTTTGATACTGGCCATCAATCCTATATTCATAAAATTCTAACGGGCCGAGCAGATAGCTTTGATCAGCTACGCCAACGGGGTGGTATTTCTGGCTATCCAAATCGCGGTGAGAGCGTTCATGATGTTATTGAGAACTCACATGCCTCGACCGCGCTTTCTTGGGGCGATGGAATCTCTCGTGGTTTTTCAATACAAGGCGTTGAAGATCGTCATGTCGTAGTAGTTGTAGGCGATGGAGCACTCACTGGCGGAATGTCGTGGGAGGCTCTTAATAACATTGCAACGGCCAAAAAACGAAATTTAATAATCGTTATCAATGATAATGAACGTTCATACTCACCAACGATTGGAGGTGTCGCAACGTATCTATCGACACTTCGCGTTACCAGTGGTTATGAAAAGTTTTTAGATTGGGGCAAGGACGTTCTTCACAAGACACCCGTGGTGGGTGGTCCAATTTATGACACGTTGCATGGTATGAAAAAGGGGATTAAAGACATAATCGCACCTCAAGGTATGTTTGAAGATTTAGGTATTAAATATATGGGCCCAATTGATGGCCATGACATCCTTGCGATGGAGCGTGCATTGCTTCAAGCGAAGGAGTATGGTGCGCCGATTTTAGTTCATGCAATTACCGAAAAAGGAAGAGGCCATAAACCGGCAGTTGCCGACGAGGCTGAAAAGTTCCATGCGGTAGGAATTGTGGATCCTGAAACCGGTGAGCCACTTTCTGAGAGTTCTCTAACTTGGACAAAAATCTTTGCATCCGAGCTTGTTGAGATAGGCAAAGAGCGAAAAGATATTGTGGCGATCACAGCTGCGATGCTGGGACCAACTGGTCTTGATCAATTTTCCCAGTTGTTCCCAGAGCGCACAGTTGATGTTGGAATTGCCGAACAGCATGCTGTCACTAGCGCCGCGGGAATGGCCTTTACTGGAATTCATCCAGTTGTTGCGGTGTATTCAACTTTTCTCAATCGAGCCTTTGATCAACTACTACTCGATGTAGCCCTCCATAAGGCAGGGGTAACTTTTGTCTTAGATCGTGCCGGTATCACTGGCGATGATGGGCCTTCACATCATGGAATCTGGGATTTAGCGCTGACTGGGATTGTGCCAACCATGCACGTTGCCGCTCCGCGAGATGGAGCGCGGCTACGCGAACTTCTTCGCGAAGCGGTAGATATCAGTGATGCCCCATCCATGGTGCGCTTTCCTAAGGGCGCGGTTCAAGTTGATATTCCAGCGTTTGAACGACGAGATGGCATAGATGTTTTGTATCGTGGTGAGAGCGCCGATGTCCTCATGATTAGCGTTGGAGCGATGGCGGCATTGGCGGTGGAGGCCGCCTCTCAGGCATATCGAGAGGGTGTGGGCGTAACTGTCATTGATCCACGATGGGTTAAACCATTACCGCAATCCTTAGTTGCGATGGCACAACGTTACACGAGTGTTGTTGTACTTGAAGATGGAATTCGACATGGCGGAATAGCAAGTTCGATATCTGAACTTTTTCGTGATGCTGGAGTCCATGTTCCGCTTCACTCAATTGGAGTTCCACTTGAGTTCTTAGAGCATTCAAAGCGCAGCGAAATTTTAGGCGATATTGGAATTACCGCTCAAAACATTTCAAGAAGTGTTGTTGAGTGGAGCAGTAGTTTTAAGGAAGAGATGCAACCCCGCGTGGATGAAAACGCGAACCGCACACAGAATCACTAATACCTTCGCGATCCAAGTACGGCAAAATTCCACCTAAATGCATTGGCCATCCAGCACCCATCAGCATGCATAAATCGATTTCAGCTGCCGTGGCAACAACACCTTCATCGAGCATCATCCGAGCCTCAACTGCAAGGGCGGTTAATGCACGCATGCGAACTTGTTCGGCCGTTGATGGTGATTCACCCTTTGGTATTAAGGCAAGCGCAATAGGATTCGTTGAGGTTGTTCCGTCTTCGTTTTTGCTGTAGAAATTTCGTACACCTTGGTCGACCATCGCCTGCATAGTTGGAGAAATTCGATAGCGATCGCCTAAATTCTCATGCAAAGTTTTCGAGACATGTAAGGCCACACCAGGACCAACAAGATCTAAGAGTTGGAAAGGTGACATTGGAAAACCTGTAGAACTCATTGCGCTATCGGCAATTTCCGGGGGAGTCCCCTCATCAACGGCATCGGTAATTTCGCCCATAAAGCGAGTTAATAACCGATTGACAACAAATCCTGGGGCATCTTTACAGATGATCATCGTCTTTTTGAGCTCTTTACCAACGGCAACCGCGGTGGCCGTTGTTGCATCGTCAGTACTGCTTGTGCGGGCAATTTCTAATAAAGGCATAACGGCTACGGGATTGAAGAAATGGAAACCAACTACACGTTCGGGATTTTTCAAACCTTGGCTCATCTTTTCAACTGAGAGCGATGACGTGTTAGTTGCCAGGACGCATTCGGGCGAGACAATCTGCTCCAACTTTTTAAAGAGCTCTTGTTTAAGCGCGAGCTCCTCAAAAATCGCCTCGATAATAAAGTCGCACCCTTCAAAAATATTGTTGTCTGCAGAGCCAGTGATTAAGGGAACAAGGCGAGCAGCCAACTCAGGGCTCATGCGCCTCTTTTCCACCGCTTTAGCTAACTCGTTGTGAACCCAAGCGACACCTTTATCAGCGCGCGCTTGATCTATATCGCTCATAACAATTGGGCACTTAAGATTGCGCAGAAGTAAAAGTGCTAACTGTGAAGCCATTAGCCCGGCACCAACAACACCGACTTTACTAATTTTACGGGCTAGCACGGGCTTAGGAGCGCCTTCAACTTTCTTGCGCTTTTTTTGAATGAGGTTAAAGGCATACAGAGATGCACGAAGTGGATCGCTCATCGTCAAATCAGCGAGTGTTTGGTCTTCTGCGTCAAAACCCTCGCCCCGAGTATTGCTTCTTGCAGCAGCAATAAGTTCTAGCGCTTTTTTGGGTGCGGCGATTTCAGCACCACCATATTTCTTGAGTGCTGCAACACGTCCGCTTTCAAGAGCGGATTCCCATGCAGGATCATTACTGTAATCCTTGCGTTCAATAATGGTTTCTCCCTTTAAAATTGAGACAGCAAATTCAATGGAGCGTTCAATAAAATCAGCTGGTTCGAAAACTGCATCCGTAACCCCAAGTTTTAAGGCATCTTTGGCTTTCATCATGGTGTTGTTATTAAGTGCATTAAGAATAATTATTTGTACGGCGCGCTCTGGCCCGATGAGCTTTGGCAAAATTGTTGCACCGCCCCATCCTGGAACGAGACCTAGGAATACTTCAGGCAGGGCGGTGAATGCGGTGCTTGCAACTGTGCGGTAAGTGCAGTGAAGTCCAACTTCTAAGCCTCCGCCTAAAGCTAAGCCATTAATAAATGCAAATGTGGGGATTGCACACTCATTGAGTCTCCGAAAAACATCGTGGCCCAACTTGCCTATCGCCAGAGATTGACCATGGTTTTCAATAAAAGATAGCGCGGATAAGTCAGCGCCAGCGGCGAATATAAATGGCTTTCCCGTGATCGCTATCGCTACAGGAGTACGTGAAATTGCATCGTCAATTGCCTCCTTAAGAGAGATTAAAGAGGCGGGACCGAAAGTATTTGGACGATTATGGTCTTGTCCATTATCAAGGGTAATCAGAGCCATGATTCCGGTACCACCAAATGCAGTTAAATCAACATCGCGCACGAAAGCATGCGTAACCACTTCTTCAGGTGCGCCATTTGGCATTTTTAATTCGGTAGGCATTTACTTGACATCTCCTTTGAAGTGAGGGTTTTCCCAAATGACAGTGCCGCCCATTCCGAGACCGATGCACATTGTGGTAATTCCATAGCGCGTCTCTGGATGGTCTTCGAAACTTCGAGCTAAATTGAGCATCAAACGCACTCCTGAGGATGCAAGGGGATGGCCTACCGCAATTGCACCACCAAATGGATTTACTCGGACATCATCATCTGCGATTCCGAAGTGTTCCAAAAAGGCTAAGACTTGCACTGCAAAGGCCTCGTTAATTTCAATGAGTCCAATCTCATCAATAGTTAATCCAGCCTGCTTAAGCGCTTTGATAGTTGCAGGCACTGGCCCATAACCCATAATTTCAGGCTCGACTCCAGCGAAAGCAAATGTAACTAGTCGAGCTTTAATTGTTAATCCGAGTTCAACTGCTTTATCTTCACTTGCAAGTAGCGCAGCAGTTGCACCATCGTTTAATCCCGATGAGTTTCCGGCAGTGACTCTGCCGGCAGGTCGAAATGGGGTCTTCAATCCAACCAGAGCTTCCATAGTAGTTGCTGGGCGTGGAGGTTCATCTACTGTTGCAATCGACCACCCAAGTTCGGCGTTGCGCGCAGCAGTTGGAATTAAATCGCGTTGTATGAAACCAGCCGCATATGCTTTAGCAGTTTTAATTTGGGAGTTAAGCGCATATGTATCTGCGCGAAGTTTCGTAATGCTGGGGAAGCGATCATGTAATCGTTCGGCAGTTGCACCCATTGCCAAGGCATCTTGTTCAACGATTCGTTCAGCTAAAAAGCGTGGATTTGGATCTAAACCTTCACCTATTGGATGGTTTCCCATATGTTCGACGCCACCGGCAATTGCAATTTCATTTGCACCCATTGCAATCGCACCGGCAATCGTTGTTACTGCAGTTAATGCGCCAGCACACCATCGATCGATGGAGTATCCCGGAACAGTATTAGGTAAGCCCGATAATAAAGCTGCGCTTCGTCCAATATTCATTCCTTGATCACCGCTTTGTGTTGCAGCTGCGATGGCAACATCATCGATTGCTGTTCGATCGACGAGTGGGTTGCGATCTAACAACCCACGGATTGCGCGGACCATAAGATCATCTGCACGAGTGCCGGCGTATAAACTGCCGGCTCTTCCAAATGGTGTGCGTACGGCATCAACTAAAACAACTGAACGTGACATAAGAAATCCCTTACTAATGGTTAGGGGATATGTTACCCATCAGTAAGGGATTTGTGAGCCGTTTTGGTTATGCTTTTATAACCGCCTTTTTACGCTCTCCAGATAGAAAAGGAGTGAGAACGGCGGTGAGATAGAGTAGATAGATTCCAAGTTGTAGCCATGAGGTCGTGGTATCAAAGCCGACCGTACCTGCTAAAACTCCACCAAGCAGTGATTCTTTGGCGATGAGGGAGGTAACATCCCATGCAAAGGCATCAGCGCCAGGTAAGAATCCAAGTTCCTGGAACTCATGAACTCCATAAGAGAGAACTCCAGCGGCAACGATGACGAGAGCAATGCCTGTGTAGGTGAAAAACTTCGAGAGATCTAAGCTGATTGAACTGCGATAGAGCAGATATCCCAAGGCGATTGCTAAGAGAAAACCCGTGATTAGTCCGATGGCGGAGTTGACCGGACTGGCCACGCTCTTAAAATTTGAATAGACAAAGAGGGATGTCTCAAGACCTTCGCGAATTACGGCTAGGAATGCTGCAGTTGCCAGTGCAAGAGGGCCAACCAAGACTGCCCTGTCTACCTTTTTGGCTAAGTCGCTGCGCAGAGATCGCGCTGTTCGTTTCATCCAAAAAACCATCCATGTGACCACTGCTACGGCCAATAACGAGGTGGTCCCTGCAAAGAACTCCTCACCTCGGTCAGAGAGTTCGGCCGAGGTGAAGTTTAAAATTGTTCCAAGGCCAATGCTGGACAGGACAGCTACGACGACTCCTCCCCAGATGTACTTCAAAAGAGTTTGCTTGCCGACCTTAATCGTGTAAGAAATCAAAATTCCCACGATTAGCGCGGCCTCTAGGCCCTCTCTGAGGGCGATAATGAATGAGTTGAGCACAGGAGAAATCTAATTCAAAGATGCGAATAACGCAACTGTTTTGTTGCGTTATTCGCCTCCATCAACTGTGATTTCACTTACCGCTTCAACTATTTCACGCGGCTCGTGCTCTAGTAGGGCATTAGCCAAGTGAGGGGCTACTAAATCAATCTGCCAGGCACGAGCCCCTAGTTCGGCTAGCGCCTTGCCCACAGCAGACTCATCCCGGACGGTCGTGGATTGAGCTGGAGGGGCCCAGCAGATTCGGCGCACAAATTCGGGAGAGATGAGATTTTCAACGGGTATCGAGTTAGCTATGGCCAACTCCTCAATCATCGCCCGTGCATGCGAGAGGGGTGCGAATTTTTCAGGAAACTTATCTCTCCATAGTTTTAAAGGTGGCAAGGTATCTGCATTACTTCGCATCGCGGGCCACTGCTCTTCGGGCAGAGCAACTGCACGAGAGATGGCTTCGATCCACGCAGAGTAGTTCTCTAACCACCGTGGGCGATGACCAAGTGGGCGCAACGCTTTCTCTAACTCCTTTTTAGTTGTTGGTGCAGCCAAAGCGAGCTCAATTATCGCTGAATCGTTGAGAAGTTTTCCGCTGGCTATATCTTGGTCTGAAGCTATTGCATCGCGCGCCATCCACAGTTCACGGATGATAGCTAAGTGATCGCGGCGTTTAATTTTATGCATTCCAGAGGTACGTCGCCATGGATCCACACGTGGCGGAGGTGGTGGAGCTTTGAGAATTGAGGCGAACTCTTGCTCTGCCCACTCTAATTTTCCGGCCGAGTTCAAAATCGCATGCATTGCATCACGAAGTTCAATTAGCAGTTCGACATCTAACGCTGCATATGTCAGCCACTCTTGTGGAAGAGGTCGAGTAGACCAATCTGCGGCGCTGTGCTCTTTTGCAAGAACTACTCCCATCAATGACTCTAATAGTGGACCAAGTCCAACGCGAGGAAGACCGGCAAGTCTTCCGCCTAACTCAGTATCAAAAATCTGAGTCGGGTTGAGTCCAATTTCGCGAAGACATGGAAGATCTTGCGTGCTTGCATGCAAAATTACCTCATCGCTATTGAGAAGATCATTAAGCCGCGCAAATAATGGATGAGCTGGACCAAATGGAAGTGGATCGATTAAATGTAGACCACCTCCTTTTCGTTTAATTTGAATTAAATATGCTCGGGCACTATATCTAAAGCCTGATGCGCGCTCGGCGTCGACAGCAAATGGACCAGTTCCACCTGCAAGTTGCTCAAGTGAATCTGTCAGCAGCGGCACTGTGTTGATTACATGCGGAGTGCCTTGTGAAGGCACAAGCAAGGGAACAGGTTCTTGTGGCTCTTGCATGTGAGTAACTAACGTGCTCGAGCAGGGGATATTGGTGAAACTCCCGGCGCAATCTCTTCTAATCCGGCGACCTCTTCAATGAGTGTGCACCAACCGGAGATGTGATTTAAAATCTCTGCAGGATCTGAAATTATTGGAGTCCACGATGCTCGAATCTCAATCTCTGATTCATCATGACGTGGCGAAAGTTTTCCGAAAGAGGCACTTGATATTCGTGTGACGGTTCCACTGGGTGTGGCGATTGTGCAATTTGCCGATTCAAGTGCTGACAAAAACCAGCCCCATCCAAATTCAGGCAAAAGCGGATCTTGAGCCATCGCCGAATCCACATCGGCGCGCACAAAGGTCACGCAACGAAATTCTCCTTCCCAACTTTCTTGCCCACCTGGTTCATGGAGTAAAACAAAGCGGCCAGAGGCAAGCTCATCCTCCTCATTACCCAACTTTCCATTGCTTACATCAACTGAAAATGCGAAGGCAAAGGTTGCAAGTTTCTGTGGCGCCGGAACCTCCTCCAAAATAATTTCAGCACGCGGTGTAAAGGTGCGAAGTTGAACTAATAATCTCTCGAAGCCATTGGCATCCATGTACCTAGAGTATTTACAGAGTGTGAAATTCGCGGGAGGCGGGGCGGTACCCTATCTTTCTATGGCACCATTTTTAGCGCTCCTTTCTAGTTTCTTGTGGGGAACGGCAGATTTTGAAGGAGGGCGTTTAAGCAAGAATCATGCCCCGATCGCGGTTCTAGGTGCCTCGCAGGTTATTGGTCTTTTTTTCGGAGTTTTTCTTGTTGTGATCTCAGGTGATTTGAGCGCCCCGGCCCTTGGCGCTAGTGGTTATTTGCTTCCTGGAATCTGTGCAGGTTTTCTCGGCTACTTCGGACTTATCTGTTTATATGCGGGGTTAGCTTCAGGGAGCATGGGAGTTGTCTCTCCAATTAGTGCTTTAAGCGCGGTGATTCCGCTGGGTTATGCCTTAAGCCATGGCGAATCGCTATCACTTCTAACCTCATGTGGAGTTGTCTTGGCATTAGCAGGTGCTTTTTGTGCAAGCGGTCCAGAACTTTCAAAGGGTTTACCTTTGCGTCCACTTCTACTGGCAATTGGTGCTGCATTTGGATTTGGAACTGCTTTGATTTTTATTTCAATCGGCTCCCAGTCAAGTGCTTTAATGACAATGGTAACAATGCGGGCCGCAACATTTATTGTGACGATGGCAATTGCACTTCGTGCACAAAGTTTAGGTGGATTTAAAAAAAGAGAGTTCCCAAGTTTAATTTTCATAGGAGTAGCTGATTTTCTTGCCAACCTACTCTTAGGTATCGCGTTTAATATTGGACCTGTATCGCTAGCAATAGTTTTGGGTTCAATGTATCCAATAGCCACCGCAATTTTGGCATTTAGGTTCTTACACGAGCGATTACTTCGTATTCAATATGTGGGAATAGCTTTAGCTGTTAGTGGGGTTGCGGTAATTTCAGCATTTTAGTTGTAGGCGTGAAAAAAGAGAGTCTCATCTATCTCACTTTTTTCATACTGTACAAAGCTACTTAGGATTTCGCTCCAATCTATATAGTTTTCTCCATTTTGTTCTCGAGTAACGGTTAGAAAAAACTCATCAATTAATTTATCGGCGAGAAGTTCTTTTATCATCCTCACACCAGCCTCAACTAGAATTCGCTCTCCAAATTCGATGCGCGCACGGCTTATAGCTTGAGCCGGAGTTGTGTTCCATAGGTGCACATTAGGATTTTCGGGAAGAGGATTAATCGTTGATCTCGAAATCACAATAAGAGGCGCGGGCGAAAAGCTATATGGTTCGGTCCGGGCCGTATTTCCGCCGATAAGAATGGCATCGAAGCTTCGTCGTCGTTCAAGAAAGACCGTACGATCTGCCCGTGAGCTAATTTCGCGAGAAGAGCCGAATTTTGTGGTCGAGCCATCTGCGCCTACCACAAGTGAGGCTGAGGTACTCATGGCGATAGCATCCCAGTAATGGCGGTATTTCTCAGGCCATCACCAGCCCATGAGTTGAGCCCAACACGCAAAGAGAGTTAGCCTGTGATGTATGTATCTACCCAAAGGCGCCGTACTAGCGCGTTCGGCTCTGGCAATCGTGGCTGCACGTGGATCTTTAGGTAGCAAACCATTAGTCGAGGCGCACAGATAGTGGGGAAGATACTTTTTGTAACTAATGATTTTGGCCCCCGAGCAGGCGGAATCGAAAGCTTCATTATCGGTTTAATACAGCACTCAACACACTCGCCAATTACGGTGTACACATCTTCGCAAGGTGACACGCGAGAGTACGACACCTCTTGGCAGGCAGATTTCGGTGTAAAAGTCATACGTGACCCTGCAAAAATACTTTTGCCGACGCCTCGAGTCAGCAATTCAATTTCCCGAGTAATCAAGGAGTCAGAAACTGACGTTGTCGCCTTTGGTGCCGCTGCGCCTCTAGCATTTATGTCGGCGGCCTTTCGAAGAGCTGGTGCCAAGAGAGTTATCGCCCTCACCCATGGTCATGAGGTGTGGTGGTCTAAGGTTTTTCCATTCACTCTAATAATGCGTCGAATTGGCTCGACTACGGACGTTCTTACTTATCTTGGAGAGTTTACTCGTCGTGCGATTTCAGGCTCCTTAACTTCGCGTGCGGCATCGACAATGGTAAAAATTGCACCAGGAATTGATACCGAGCATTTCTCGCCAGTTGATTCAACGCAACTCAAGGCATCACTGGGACTTAGCGGAAAGAGGATTATTGTTAGTGTTGGTCGTTTAGTCCATCGCAAAGGCCAGGACAAACTCATCGAATCGATGCCGACCATTATTCAGGAAATACCAAACGTTCACCTTTTGCTCGTTGGTGAAGGCCCATACCGCGACTACCTTATGAAGCTCGTGCGAAAGCTTCAACTAGAGGAGTACGTTACTTTTATTGGGCGAATCCAATTTGCACAATTGCCTAGCTACATTTGTCTCGGAGAAATTTTCGCGATGCCCTCGCGTTCGCGATTTGCAGGTCTTGAAGTTGAAGGTTTAGGAATTGTCTATCTTGAAGCTAGTGCCTGTGGTTTACCAGTAATTGCTGGCGCATCAGGTGGAGCACCAGATGCAGTCATAGACGGAGTAACAGGTGTAGTCGTGGATGGTTTGGATTGCGCTGCCATTGCATCTGCCGCGATCCAGATGCTCGAAAATCCAATTCAATCTCAAAAAATGGGATTAGAAGGTCGACGTTGGGTAGAGGAAAAATGGCGCTGGCAAATTTGGGCCGACGAATTCGCCAAACTACTCAGAAATTAAATTATGCTTGCGCGCTTTACCGACTGCAGCTGTGCGATTAGCTACATCCAATTTTCTAAAAATGGATGCTATATGCGTCTTAATTGTGGCTGAGCTCAAGAAAAGATCTGCAGCGATCTCTTTTGTCGACGCTCCACTTGGCAGTAAAGCCAATACATCAAATTCTCGCGAGGTCAGCCCAAATTTATCTTCCTTGTTCGTAAGAGCGGCCGATAATCCATGTGCTGTAAAACTCTGAGGTGATTTCACGGAGTGATCGATTGCGGCCAGTAGTTGCATGAGGGGAGCTGACTTTAGAATATAAGCACTTGCACCAGCCGACATTGCGGCAATCACATGATCATCCGTGTCGTTGAGCGTGAGAACAACTATTCCTAAACTCTTTGAGATGCCTCGAGCCCAAGTGATTAAATCGAAACCACTTCCATCTGGAAGATTTAAGTCAACCACTATTACATCTGGGTTTGAATGGGCTATCTGCGCACGCGCTTCATCCAGAGTTGCAGCTTCAGCTACCACCACGTGATCGTGGCTTTCTAATGCGCGTTTGAGTCCCTCGCGCACAATCGCATGGTCATCGATAATCACAACCCTAGTCATATTTTTGCCAAAGGAATTACCACTAAAACCTTTGTTCCCTCGCTATTTGATTCTATTGCGAGCTCCCCATTGAGTTTTTGAACCCGTTCGCGCACTCCAGTTAATCCATGGTGACCGAGTTTTTCTAGAGCCCCGCCAATGCCGTTGTCGTGGACTGTAATCTTTAGTTCCGTGGCTTTGGAATGAGTTTCTACATTTCTTAAGAGCTCTCCGAAAATCTTTTCCAACTCATATCCTAAGGAGCTTTCAAATGCAGAGCGTGAAATCAAATTCGCTGAATTAGTTCGAAGTTCAAAGATCTCACCGCGCACTTTTTCGACTAAATCGCTCATAGCAAAGCGAAGTGTTCGAAGCTCTGATCGAATATCATTGGGCGTTCCAAATGCAGCAATAAGTGCGTCGATGCGATATCCCAAGCCCACTAAGTCCTGTGCAATCCCATCATGTAAATCTTGCGCGAGTCTGACTCGCTCATTTGGATTCACATTTTTACTTAGTGAAGAGTTCTTCAATCTCCTTGGCGAACTCTTTAGCAACTACATGCCGCTTGAGGGAAAGTTTAGGAGTTAAGTGACCACCGGCGATCGTGAAATCTGTAGGCAAGATTACAAACTTGCGAATTGATTCAGCCTTACTGACCGCTTTATTTGCCTCATCAACTGCAGTTTGTATGACAGAAATAAGATCTGGGTCATGGGCAAGATCTGCCATTGATGCACCCTCTTTTTTATTATTGCTGACCCACGATTTAAGTAGATCTTGGTCAATCGTTATGAGGGCTGCGATAAATGGTTGGTTATCTCCCACGACCATGCACTGACTTACAAGAGCATGCGCGCGTAAACGATCCTCTAAAACGGCAGGGGCGACATTTTTGCCTCCAGCTGTAACAATGAGCTCTTTCTTTCGACCGACGATGTACAGGAAGCCTTCTTCATCTAACCTTCCTAAATCTCCAGATTTAAACCAACGATCCTCGGTGAAGACCTCGTCATTGGCCGCCTTATTCTGCCAATACCCGCGCATAACAATGGGTCCACGAATGAGAACTTCGCCGTCCTCTGCGATCTTTACTGAAGTTCCAGGTACAGGTCGACCAACTGAACCAACACGATGGGCATTAATTAGATTTAGCGTTGCGCCAGCTGTCGTTTCAGTCAATCCATAACCCTCAAGAACTGTGATGCCAGCACCACGGTAGAAGTGACCTAATCGCACTCCAAGTGGAGCACCTCCGGAAATTGCCGCTTCAACTCTGCCGCCCAACCCGGCTCGAATCTTAGAAAAGACAAGCTTGTCGAAGAGTTTGTGTTTGATAGAAAGTAGCGGTGAAACAGATTTCTTATCTAGGCTCTCAGAGTAGGCAATAGCGACCTCGGCGGCTTTTCTAAAGATTTTCCCCTTACCTGCAGCTTCTGCTCGCGCCTCTGCACCGTTGTAAATCTTTTCAAAGATTCGAGGAACGGCCAAAACAAATGTTGGTTTAAATGATGCAAGGTCCATCGGTAAGCGCCCAACTGGATCACTGCAATGCGCTAAGTGAAGGCCTGCCGAGATGGCGCCAATTTCAACCATGCGCCCAAATACATGTGCGACCGGTAAAAATAGAAGGGTTGAACCACCTGGTTTTAAAAATAAATCAGATGCACCCTGCACAACATTTCCACACTCTGCCAAGAAATTTCCATGGGTTAATCCAACGCCTTTTGGTTTACCTGTTGTCCCTGATGTATAAATAAGTGTTGCAAGAGTGTCGGGCACAAGTGAATTTCGTCGACGATCAATCTCTTCATCTCCAATGTGAGCCCCTGCCGATTGCAAAACACTTAAAACATCGTCGGTCATTGTCCAGATGTGCTGAGTATGTGATGGCAGAACGGTTCGTACTAAATCAGCAAGTGCAGGTGTTTCAACTATTATTCCGACTGAAGACGAGTCATTGAGAATCCAGTCAATTTGTTCTGCCGATGATGTGTCATAGACCGGAACAACTACTCCTCCGGCAAACCAAATTGCAAAGTCCAAAATCGTCCACTCGTAACGAGTGCGCGACATAATTGCAACTCGATCTCCAATCTGCACGCCAGCGGCGATAAGACCTTTTGCAACCTCTCGAATCTGCTGCTCTGCCTCTTTAGCGGTGACGCTTTGCCAGGCATCGCCGAGTGGTCGCGACATAATTATTCGCTCAGGCTCAAACCATGCTCGCTCTGCAATCAAATTGGTTAGATTTCCCGCAGTAGGAGCGGGGACAAGGGCTGGATTAGTAATCTCATTCATAGCGCTAACGCTAGTGCCTGAATTATTAATTAGGGAAGGGGGGGTAATCTACCTCCATGAGCGATTTCAGCAGTTCGACAGTGACAGTAGATGCCCCATTGGAAGCGGTCACACAAGTGCTATTTGACTTGGAAAAGTACCCCGAGTGGTCCAGTTCAATTAAATCAGTTGAGGCGATTGCCCGTGATGATCAGGGGCGGATTACCAAGGTTAAGATGGTCATCGATGCAGGAATGATGAAAGATCGAGTGATTTTGGATTATGACTGGTCTGAAGCCCCTGGAAAATTGAGTTTTACTCTCGACGACGCCGATCTATTAACAGGTATGGATGGCGCCTATACAATCAAAAGTCTCGATGAGGATTCAACCTCGATTACCTATGAGTTAACGGTCTCGCTCTCGATGCCAATTCCGGCAATGATGCGTCAGAAAGCTGAAAAAACAACCATCGATGCGGCTCTGGCTCAACTTAAAGCATCACTTGAGGCGTAAGTAATTCTTCATGGAGCTCACAATTGGTATCGATGTCGGCGGCACCAAAATCCTGGGAGGAGTTGTTGACGAGTCTGGTTCAGTATTAGCAACAGCAAGAACCGATACACCTCGACAAGGTGGAAGCGATCTCACACAAGCAATCGCAGATATCGCGAAAGAGTTATTAGCCCAACATGAAGCCACATCTGTGGGAGTTTCTGCCGCTGGATTTGTTTCATCTGATCGAAAGACAATGCTTGCTACACCCAACATCGCCGATTGGAATGGCGTCAATTTAGATTACGAGCTAACAACTTTAATTGGTCTTCCCGTCGTCATTGAGAACGATGCAAATGCCGCGGCTTGGGGAGAGGCAAAGTTTGGCGCAGGGCGAAATCAACCTCATATGATGATGCTGACCGTTGGAACTGGAATAGGTGGCGGAATAGTCGTAAACGGAGCGCTCTATCGTGGGGCATTTGGAATTGCTGCTGAGTTCGGACATATTCGAGTTGTTCCGGATGGTCATCTTTGTGGATGTGGAGCTCGTGGATGTTTCGAACAGTATGCATCTGGCAACGCGCTCTTGCGTCATGCGCGCGAAGCAATCAATGCAAGCCCTGAAATTGC
>CAYGHJ010000019.1:0-15519 GCA_964349605.1 uncultured Candidatus Planktophila sp.
CATCACTATGGCCCGCCACATCTAGGTCATTCATATAGAGATAAACGAAAGATGGAGTTTTGCGGAGTGCATCTTTGGTCTGTGATATCAAATCTGGCACGATGTTGGCACCTCTGTATTGCGCGCCTCGGAAAACCGCACGCGTAAAACCACTATTTTCATATCGCTTAGCAGCAACATGTGAAACGTTAATACCTTCGGCCATTGCCCGTTCAAACAATGTAGGTACTGGCTGCCAATTCGTGGGATCAACGCGTTCATCCCACTTAAGTGCATTTAATATTCGCCCACCACTACGCGGAACCTGCACTGTATAACCAAGCATTCCATGCACACCTGGCAACGTTCCAGTCGTCAACGTCGCAAGGCTCGTTGCCGTCGTCGAAGGAAACGCGGTGTTTAGAATTGCATGCCGTTTGAGCCGTGTGATGTTTGGCATAGCACTGGCATAAGATTCTAAAACGTCGGCTCCAAAACCATCAATCAGGAAAAGGATTTCGCGACCCATCGGACTAATCCCAGCATCAATTGAATCCTCGGCCGTACCCAGCCCAAGGCTTGAAAAAATCGATGGAGTAATCTGCGATAAATGCACAAACCTATCTTCTCACTACATCCGCTAAGGTTATGCACATGAAGAGTGCAATTAAATACTCCACCGAAGTTTCAGATGCAATCGCAGCCGGAAATCCTTTAGTTGCCCTCGAATCTACGATTATTTCTCACGGCTTGCCCCGTCCAAGTAATTTATCTGTCGCCATCGAATGTGAAGAGATTATCCGCGCACATGGCGCAATACCAGCAACTATTGCCCTTCTAGATGGTGTCGTGCATATTGGACTTGAAAGCTCCGAATTAGAGGCAATAGCCAATCGCGATGATATTTCCAAAGCTTCAATCCGCGATTTGGCGATCATTATTGCTCAAGGAAAAAGTGCGGCAACAACTGTTGCTGCCACTGCACACATCGCTGCAATCGCAGGCATCAAGATCTTTGCCACGGGTGGCCTTGGCGGCGTGCATCGTGGAGCAAATGAGTCCTTCGATGAATCTGCAGATCTAACAGCTTTGTCTCAACTAGATATGACCGTGGTGTGCGCCGGTGTAAAGTCAATTCTTGATGTTCATGCAACGCTTGAGCGCCTTGAAACCCTTGCTATAGGACTAGTTGGCTTTAAGACGAATCGCTTTCCAGGTTTTTACTTAACTGATTCGGGTTTTGATCTAGAACACCGAGTTGATAGCCCCGATGAAATTGCTGCAATTATTAAGGCTCGCATTGCAGTTTCCACTCAATTCAAATCATTAATAGTTGCAAATCCAGTTAAGAAAGAGATGGCAAGGGCACGCCATGATCAAATTCTCGCTGCAGGTTTAGCCAAAGCGGCCCATGATGGTGTCGATGGAAAAGCAGTTACTCCATTTCTCTTAGAGCATTTTCATAGTGCATCCCATGGTGAATCTCTCTCCATTAATACAGAGATTATTAAATCTAACTGTGCTTTAGCAGCTGAAATAGCGGTCGCTTTGCAATGAAAAAAATCCTGTGTATTGGTGACCTTGCTCTAGATGTAATCGCTCAGCTCAAAGAGAGCATTAACTACGGCAATGACACTGCAAGTCGAATCTCAACGCACCCAGGTGGACAGGCAGCAAATGTTTCAACATGGATCACGCGCACAAATACCAAAGCCCAACTCGTTGCGCGGGTGGGAAATGATCCAGTCGGCTTTGCATTAATCTCAGATTTAGATAAATACGGCGTGGAGCATATGAATTTAATGCGCTCCGGACGGCCTACTGGTGTTGTTGTTATCTTGGTCGATGCCAATGGTGAGCGAACTATGTTTCCGGATAACGGTGCTAATGCCGATCTAGAAGTTAGCGATCTGCCTCCTCTGGATGATGTCGATGGTGTTTACATAAGCGGTTATGCCCTGCTTGATTTTCGTAGCCGCGATGCCGTTCTAGCGATGATTAAAAAAGTTAAAGCCGCCGCAATTCCAATATTCTTCGATCCAACAACAACTGGTGCGATGAAGATTGTGCCACTTGAAGAGGTTTTATCCTGGGTTAGTCTGATGGATGGCATTCTGCTCAATGCCGAAGAAGCCCTTTACCTGGGCAATGCAACAAATCTTGAGGAGGCAGAAGAGAATTTAAAGAAGTTCACGCCTTTAGTAGTTATTAAACTTGGCTCACGCGGTGCAATGGCCGTCTATAACGGGCAATCGGCAAGAGTCGCTGCGGTCACAACTAATGTCGTCGATACAACTGGTGCTGGGGATTCATTTGCCGCAGGCTTTATTCCGATGTGGCTAGAAACACGTGACCTAGTAGCCGCCTTATCGGCTGGAACAGCGTTAGCTGCAAAGTGTGTTGCAACAGTTGGGGCGCGCCCTCCACTGAATTAACCCCTGTAGTTGGCACAATCTCCCCCATGGCAAAGACACCGATTAAGAGCAAGGCTAAAAAAGTAGTTGGTCCAAAACCTGGAGAGTATCCGGGCAAGATCGTAGATATCGATGTCTCCAAAGAAGTATCTGAATCATTCCTTGAGTATGCCTACTCTGTAATTTATTCACGAGCTTTGCCCGATGCGCGTGATGGTTTAAAGCCAGTACATCGCCGCATCCTTCATCAAATGGCCGATATGGGGCTGCGACCAGAGCGCGGGCATGTAAAAAGCGCGCGCGTTGTCGGTGAAGTAATGGGTAAGTTGCACCCGCATGGTGATGGCGCAATCTATGACGCCCTAGTTCGCATGGCGCAATCTTTTTCAATGCGTCTTCCACTCATTGACGGTCATGGAAACTTTGGCTCACTCGATGCCGGCCCCGCAGCGATGCGTTATACCGAAGCCCGCCTGGCTCTTGCTGCAATGGCTATGGTCGCTGAAACCGATGAAAATACCGTTGATTTTGGTCCTAACTATGACGGACAACTATCGGAGCCATTAGTTCTTCCCGCTGCATATCCCAACCTGCTTGTTAATGGCGGTGCGGGAATCGCTGTAGGTATGGCAACTAATATGGCACCGCATAACTTAGGCGAAGTAATCGCTGCCACAAAGTTCTTAATCGAAAATCCAACTGCAACCGTTAAGCAGTTAATGAAATTTATTCCAGGTCCAGATTTTCCTACGGGTGGCGAACTTGTTGGTCTTGACGGTGTGCGCGAAGCTTATGCCACCGGTAAAGGTTCATTTAAAGTACGTGCAAGTGTTGAGATTGAGAAAGTTACGTCACGGAAAATGGGTCTTGTTATAAAGGAGCTTCCATTTACAATCGGGCCTGAAAAAGTTGTGGAAAGAATTGCAGCCCTTGTAAAGTCCAAGAAGATTCAGGGCATCAGTGACATCATCGATTTAACCGATGGCCAGACCGGCACTAATGTTGTAATTGAAATCAAAAATGGTTTTGAGCCAGAAAAGGTCCTTGAACAACTGTATGCATTAACACCTATGGAAGATGCCTTCTCGATAAATGCCGTTGCATTAGTTAAGGGTCGTCCTCAGACTCTTGGATTAAAAGAACTACTTCGAGTATTCATCGATCACCGAATAGAAGTAGTGCGTCGCCGAAGTGAGTACCGCAAAGCTAAGGCCCAGGCACGTTTGACTCTAGTCGATGGTCTCTTAAAGGCGATTATCGATATCGATAAAGTTATTAAGATCATCCGTGCCAGTGATGATGCGGCCACGGCAAAAGAAAAGCTCATGAAGGATTTCTCTTTAAATGATGAACAAACTACCTATATCTTAGATATGCCGCTTCGTCGTCTGACCAAGATGAGCAAATTAGAACTTGAGACTGAACAGAAAGAACTAAAATCGATAATTACTGAGTTAACAAAATTACTCAAGAGCGATGATGCGATCAAAGCCCAAGTATCTGAGGAGTTAACTGCCGTATCTAAGTCATTTGCTACGCCTCGAAAGACGAGAATTGGCGCTGCATAAACTCGGCTAGAATACGGTGTGATTTCAACTCAAGCCCTCGAACTACGTGCTGGTGCCCGCCTGCTGGTTAAAGGTGTAACCGTACGTATTAACAGCGGCGACCGTATCGGCTTTGTAGGTCGAAACGGTGCGGGAAAATCTACCCTTGCAAAGGTGTTGGCCGGAGAGGTTATGCCTGCAGGTGGGGCGGTAAACCGGACAGGAAAAATCGGGTATCTGCCACAAGATCCTCGTACAGGGGATGAACCAGGTTCGGTAATCGAGCGCATCTTGTCGGCCCGTAACTTAGATCAGATTTCACATCGCATGCGTCAAGTAGAGGAAGAGATGTCTACTACCGAGGGCGAGGCCCTTGAAAAGGCGATGGATAGATACACCCGCGTTGAACATGAATTCAGCGCAGCGGGTGGTTATGCCGCAACTGCTGAAGCTGAAGCAATCGCAACATCGTTAGGAGTTACCGAAGCGGTCTTTGCCCATGAACTCTCTACCTTATCTGGTGGTCAACGTCGCCGAATTGAGCTCGCCCGAATTCTTTTTAGTGGCGCAGAAACGCTTCTACTGGATGAGCCAACTAACCACTTAGATGCTGAATCCGTTGTATGGCTGCGTGATTTTTTAGCTAAATACTCTGGCGGACTTGTGATTATTTCTCACGATACTAATTTGATTGAGACCGTTGTTAATAAAGTCTTTTATTTAGATGCTAACCGCAACGTCATCGATGTGTACAACTTAGGGTGGAAAGCTTATTTATTACAACGCGAACAAGATGAACACCGCCGCAAGAAAGAGCGCGCAAACGCGGAAAAGCGCGCCGAGATTTTGCAGAAGCAGGGCGAAAAGATGCGCGCTAAAGCTAGCAAGGCAACGGCGGCCCAGGGCATGTTACGTCGTGCTGAAAAACTTAGATCCGGTCTTGAAGATGTGCGCGTCAGCGACAAAGTTGCTCGCCTGCGTTTTCCAACCCCTGCCCCATGTGGCAAAACTCCTTTATCTGGTGAGGAGCTTTCAAAATCATATGGATCGCTGGAAATCTTCACAGATGTCTCATGTGTCATCGACAAGGGATCGCGCGTTGTCATCCTCGGTCTTAACGGCGCAGGCAAAACTACACTTCTTAGAATTTTAGCCGGTGAGCTTGAATCTGACACTGGCACCGTCGAGCATGGTCATGGATTAAAGATTGGTTACTATGCCCAGGAGCACGAGGGGTTGGACTTCGAGCGCACAGTGCTTGAAAACATGATGTCTGCAACGCCAGATCTGCGCGAGCCGGAGGCGCGAAATACTCTTGGTTCATTCTTATTTGTCGGCGATGATGTTCATAAGCCCGTTAAAGTCTTATCCGGTGGCGAGCGAACACGTTTAGCCCTTGCCGTACTTGTTGTTTCTGCGGCAAATGTATTGCTCCTTGATGAGCCAACAAATAACTTAGATCCAGCATCACGGGCTGAAATTCTAGGCGCACTGAGTGAGTATCAAGGTGCAGTAATCATGGTGAGCCACGACGAAGGTGCAGTTCAAGCGTTAAAGCCTGAACGCGTTATCTTGCTGCCAGATGGTGATGAGGATCTTTGGAAAGAGGAGTATTTCGACTTAGTCTCAATAGACTAAGCCTGAGCCATTGATTAGGCAGAAAACTCTCCCCACCGACCACCTAGCTCTCATATTTCCATCTACTTTGGTAAGAGGTGACTTAGTCGATGCGGCAGCCACCAATTGGCTCGATTTCCAATGTGCATGAGCGCTGGCACAAGCATCGAACGGACAATTGTCGCATCGACTAATACTGCAATTGCCAAACCGGAGCCAAACTCCTGAATAGTGCGCTCTCCTCCAAAAACGAATGCAGTGAAGACGACAACCATGATTGTTGCTGCCGCAGTGATGACTCCGCCGGTGGCGGCTAAGCCGCGGTTAACTGCAAGTGAATTGTCCTTACTATGCAGCCACTCCTCCTGAATTCGTGTAACTAGGAAGACTTCGTAATCCATTGAAAGTCCGAAGACGATAGCGAAGAGCATAATCGGCAGAAATGGTTCAATAGGCCCGCCTTTCGCACCCAATATCGGCTCTGCCCAACCCCATTGAAATGCCGCGACAATGACTCCAAAAGCAGCACCCATCGAAAGTAGATTCATAAGTGCAGCTGTTGCAGGAATTAAAAGACTCCTGAAAAGCAGCATCAAAAGTAAGAAACTTAGAAAGACTACGCTTCCTATGAAGTATGGGAGCTTACCTTTGAGAACATCTGCAAAATCTTGATTAGTAGCCACAGAGCCACCGACATAGACTCTGATATCGGTCCCGCTCATCGCGCTCGGAATTATCTGCTCACGCAAGCGTTTAACTAGATCTGATGTGGCTTCATCTTGAGGCGCGCTCTTGGCGTAAATGGAGATAACTGCGCTCTGACTATCTTGAGAGAACATCGCTGGAAAGACCGTAGCCACGCCAGCATCTTTGGCAACAATTGAACGTAAACTCTCCAATGCCGCGCTGTCACTACCCTTTGGAAGGGTTGCAACGAGAGTCAGTGGCCCGTTATACCCTGGCCCAAAACCTCTTGCGAGAAGCTCATAGGCTTTGAAAGTCGTTGTATTTTTCGCGTCATTTCCGGCATCTGATGAACCCGTCCTCATAGATAAGGTCGGGAGACCTAATAATAGAACGAAGAGCGCTGCTGCCGTGACCCAGCGCACCGGATTCCGCTCTATCATCTGTGACCAGCGACGCCACGTATTACTACCCTCCGACTCTTCGTGCAACTTCCTGCCTGGAATTTTGAGTCGATCAATGTTTTTGCCGACAACACCCAACAATGCGGGAAGCAAAGTTAGCGCAGCAAGCATTGTAATTAATACTGCAATTGATGTAGCAATGGCGACGCCGTACAACATCGAAACACCGACCGTAAAAAGTCCAAGCATTGAAATACAGACAATTGTTCCGGCGAAGAGAACTGCTTTACCAGATGTCGTGAGAGCAATTCGAATTGACTCCTCTGATGTTTTGCCTTCATGAATGGAACGTCGGAAGCGGGTCACTATGAAGAGTGCATAGTCGATTCCAACTCCCAATCCAACGAGGGCGGCCAGAGTGGGAGCAAAAGAAGCAATGCTAAATTGATGGCTTAATATCGCAATAAGCGAGGAAGATATCCCAAGGCCTACAACCGCCACAACCATCGGAATGATTGTCGCAATAACACTTCCAAAGGTGAGAAGGAGCACGACAAATGCGGCTATCAGGGCTAATCCTGTACTTTCTGACGGCCCCATTGGTTTATCGATTTGCTTAAGCGCTTCTCCAGCAAATTCAACTTGTAAAGATGAAGTACGTATCTTTTCAGATGTATCAATTACATCTTGTATGGCCCCTGAAGGTATTTCATTCGCTATAGCATCAAATCGAACAGTGATAAATCCGATTCTTTTATCTGGACTCAGTGCACGATACTGCTGACTGTACGGGTCCTGTACTGAATCTACATGCGAAAATTCTCTTAAATCTCCAACCAACGAATTAATTAGCCGCTGGTTCGAATCCGAAGTGAGAGTTAAATCGCTCTGGAAGAGGATTTGGAGAGTGTCCCCTGATTCTCGAGGGAACGATTCTTGGATGAGTTGACTAGCGCGAGAGCTTTCGGTGTTGGGCAGGGAGAATGATGAACTGTAACTGCTTCCAATGCTCTTACCCAGAGCTAGGATGGCCAGCAGAAGCAACACCCAGGCTAGGATGACTAATCTTCGATGTTTAAAGCTAAATTGAGCGAGGCGATTCATGCAGATAACTCCAGTTCCTCCCGACCTGGTAACTTACCGAACGGTCAGTAGGTAGAATAGTGCCATGACGGATAAAACTCAAACCAAGGAAGGCAGATCCGCTCACACAAAAGAGGCCATCCTGGAAAGTGCACTCTCACTTTTCGCCCAGAAGGGTTACGCCGGCACATCAATGGCTGAGCTTGCAGTCCACCTTGGGCTATCTAAGGCTGCCATTTATCACCATTTTGAAAACAAGGAGGCGCTATTTCATGCACTCGTCGACTCACTGGCCGATGACATGGAAAAACTTTTAGAAGTGCATGAATCTGCACCACCTAACACTTTTGAGCGATCAAATCTTTTACGTGGTTTTGCCGAAGTCCTCAATTCTCACCGCGAAATCATGCACCTAGCGCCCATGCACATGGTGGGAGCACCTCCCGATTTTACTAATCGTGCAAACAAGTTGATGGGCCGTATGCAAAAGTTGCTCGTAGGAAAAAATCCTACTGACGAGAGTGCACTTCGGGCTCGGAGTGCAATAGTAATTATTGCCCGTCTTGGCTTTTCACCGCCAGCGCCATTTCAATCAAGTGCCAAGGGCAAACCAGTCGATATTGATCTACTTCTTAAGGTCGCCCTGAACGCTCTTGAAAATTAGGCGTCGATGTGGTCGCGATCGATTTCGGCGTTAGCGATGAACTCTTTACGCGGGGCAACATCGCTTCCCATTAATAGTTCGAACATCGCCTCTGCAGCAGTTGCATCGGAGACGGTAATGCGGCGCAACGTGCGCGCATCTGGATCCATAGTGGTTTCGCGTAGCTGGTCGGCATCCATTTCGCCAAGACCTTTATAGCGCTGTATCGGCTCTTTCCACTTCTTACCGTTCTTCTTTAAATCTGCAGTGATTTTCTTCATCTCATCATCGCTATACGTATAAATATATTGGCCCTTTTTACCTCCCCCACCCATGACTTCAACACGGTGAAGTGGTGGGATTGCGGCGAATACTCGTCCTGAATCAATAAGTGGGCGCATATATCGATACATCAAAGTTAAGAGTAAACAACGAATATGCGCACCATCAACATCGGCATCGGACATCAAAATTATTCGACCATACCGCGCTTCATCGAGTTCGAAGGATTTTCCAGAGCCCGCACCAATTACTTGAATTATCGACCCGCACTCTTTATCTTCGAGCATCTGCGACAGTGATGCTTTCTGCACATTTAGAATTTTCCCGCGAATCGGCAAGATTGCTTGGAACTCACTATTGCGTGCGGCTTTAGTCGTGCCAAGTGCTGAATCACCTTCGACGATAAATAGTTCGGTACGAGTTACATCCTCTGAACGACAGTCAGAGAGTTTGGTAGGCAAAGACGATGATTCCAACGCATTCTTGCGCCGTTGTAAGTCCTTATGGGCACGTGCAGATATTCGTGTCCGCGACGCCGCAGCAATCTTTTCTAGTACAAGGCGACCGTTAGCTTTATCAATTCGCTTAGTTGTATTGAAATACTCCTTCATTTTATCCGCGACAACGGCGGCAACGATTCGAGTTGCCGCAGCGGTACCGAGAACTTCTTTAGTCTGACCTTCAAACTGTGGCTCTGACATTCGCACAGTAACAACAGCCGTCATGCCTTCGAGGATGTCATCTTTAATAACATCGGCCTCTTTATTGGCCAAGGTCTTAGTTGATCGCAACGCTTCGTTAATAGTTTTTACTAGTGAGCGTTCAAAACCAAGTACGTGAGTTCCACCCTTTGGAGTTGCAATAATATTTACAAAAGAGCGTTGGGTGGTCTCAAATCCATTGCCCCACTTCATTGCGATATCTACTTCCATATCGCGCTCAACTTCAGTTGAAACCAAATGACCATTTTCATCTAATACTGGGACAGTCTCTTGATAGTGTCCACCGCCATAAATTCGAATGACGTCACCAACGGGCTCATCGGGCTGTAAGAAGTTGCAGTATTCGGTAATACCGCTTTTGTGGAAAAAAACTTCACTCGTCTTAGTTTTACCGCGATTATCATTAACAATCAGCGTTAAACCCGGCACCAAATATGAGGTCTGGCGAGCTCGATCATAAATTTCTGAAAGCTCTAATTCAGCCTCTTTTAAGAAGATCTGCTTATCTGACCACCATTTAATTCGTGTGCCAGTAACTTTGCTAGAAATCTTTCCAATGACGCGCAAACCTGACTTAGCTTCAAATGGGGCCTTAGGTCCGTCGCCATCAAAAATTCCCGCAATGCCGCGTTGAAAAGACATCCAATAAATCTTTCCATCGCGGTCGACTTCAGCATCAAGACGAGATGCAAGGGCGTTAACCACTGATGCACCAACACCATGAAGGCCGCCAGATGCAGCATAAGAGCCGCCACCAAATTTTCCGCCGGCATGTAGTTTTGTTAAGACAACTTCAACACCTGTTAATCCAGTCTTTGGCTCTTTATCAACTGGAATTCCGCGACCATCATCATGGACTTCAACCGAGCCATCGGATTCGAGGTTAATTTCAATTTTCTTGCAATGTCCGGCCAAAGATTCATCGACAGAGTTGTCGATAATCTCCCATAAGCAGTGCATAAGTCCACGTGAATCAGTGGAACCGATATACATTCCAGGGCGTTTTCGAACGGCATCAAGGCCTTCGAGGACCGCTAAATCCTTTGCGGTATAGCTATCCTGCACAGTGTTTGAGGTTGGTGCATTTTTTTCGGCCACGGGGCGAAAGGTTATCGCTCGAGAGGATTAATCACAGGCAAACGCGCCGAAATTCTCTTCTCTTACTGATATTCTTCAACTTCTCCGGGTATTCTTAGCAAATTACTTGGATATTAACGCGCGGGGAATATTCAAACGTGGTTTGATGTTCCATACAAAGAGACCGAGAACGGAGAGAGATATGTCAGATCAAGTGTTGCTCGAATCAGTACCTCTTAACGCCCTTGACCGCTGTGATCGATGCGGAGCCCAGGCATATGTACGTGCCGTACTTCTCAATGGTGGAGAGCTCATGTTTTGCGCTCATCATGGCAAGGAATACGCTGAAAAGCTTAAGAGCGTATCTGCCAGGATTATCGATGAGAGCGAAAAGCTCGTCGAAACCCCTGCTTTTTAACTATCAGGCTGAGTAAATACTTTATGACTACCATCACACCAAGGCTTATCTTTACTTAAAGAGCAGCCGCAAAACTTCACGTTCTCTTTAGTTTCAAGAATGTTGCCTTGTGCATCTACAAAATCAACCGCGCCGAGGATCTTTATCGATCCGCTGACGGGGTTGATATAGATAGTTGGATTAGCCATTTTTAGTCTAAGTAATCGCGCAGTACTTGGCTACGTGATGGGTGGCGAAGTTTCGACATTGTCTTAGATTCAATCTGACGGATACGTTCGCGAGTGACGCCGTATACCTTTCCAATTTCATCCAGAGTCTTTGGCTGACCATCGGTTAGACCAAAGCGCATCGCAACAACACCGGCCTCACGCTCAGATAAAGTATCTAGGACAGAGTGCAACTGTTCTTGTAGTAACGTAAATGAGACCGCATCGGCTGGAACAACGGCTTCAGAGTCTTCAATGAGATCGCCAAACTCGCTATCGCCCTCTTCGCCAAGTGGTGTGTGAAGTGAGATCGGTTCGCGACCGTACTTTTGTACTTCAACGACTTTTTCAGGGGTCATATCGAGCTCTTTTGCGAGCTCCTCTGGAGTCGGTTCGCGACCTAAATCCTGCAACATCTGGCGCTGAACACGCGCCAACTTATTAATAACTTCAACCATGTGTACCGGGATACGGATTGTGCGGGCCTGATCGGCCATTGCTCGTGTAATCGCTTGGCGAATCCACCACGTTGCATATGTTGAAAACTTATAACCCTTTGTATAGTCGAATTTTTCTACTGCGCGGATCAAGCCTAAGTTTCCCTCTTGAATCAGATCAAGGAAGAGCATTCCTCTACCTGTGTAGCGCTTAGCAAGAGAGACAACTAATCGAAGGTTTGCCTCTAGTAAGTGGTTCTTAGCGCGCTTACCATCTTCTACCAACCACTCGAGCTCGCGCTTTAACTTCTTGTCCAATTTCTTTTCACTTTTTAACTTCGATTCGGCGAAGAGACCTACTTCAACACGAGTTGCCAGCTCAACTTCGAGCTCGGCATTTAGAAGTGCGACGCGACCAATTTGCTTTAGGTAATCCTTGACTGGGTCGGCAGTTGCACCGGCAGTCATAACCGTTTGCTCCGGTGGAAGATACTTGATTTCTCGCTGTACTACCTTCATCTTTTCGATGAAATAATTGAGTAAATCATCAAGGTTCTTTAGCGAACCGATAGTTACAGCCTCTGCCACAGTCTTTGCAGATCTTTCAGTAAAAGTCTTCATTTCAAACTGCTGTTGAATCTGCTTGTATGTCAAGGCCTTTGCTTCTGCTTCGCTAATGCCATAACGCGTAGGAGCGCTGACCGAACTGTTCTTTGCATTAATCGCTTCGATAACAATATTGACGTTTCTTAAATCCTTTTTTAACTTCTCTCTCTCATTTTTATCTTCTTCTTCATCATCGGCCTCTGAATCAGCCAATGTAAATGAACCTTTCGCCTTACTTGATTCATCTGAGAGGGTTACTACACGGACTTTGTCTTCTGCCTCATGTTCAACAACGTCGACAGCATCGGCGATAATCTTTTCATCATCTTCAAGTTCAACTTCTTCTAGTTCAACTTCTTCACCGTCAATCGTAACAATAGCTATTTTTGGAAGTGCAGTTTTTTCTGGTGTAATTTTCTCAACTACAGGCTTCGGCTCGATCAATGCATATTCAGATTTCTTCAGAATACGAGATGGTGAGCCAAGACCAGACTTTCGGAGCTTTTCAATCATTGCTGGAAGCGAAATAGCTAGTGCTCGAGCCTCCTCTACCAACTCTTTATCAATATTCTTAGGAATTCGATTGATCGATGTAACGCCGCGGATCTCAAGTTCTGCTAAAACTTCATGCTGTCGCAACACTGCATTTTTCGCATCGACGATTGATTGAACATCCTTGATAGTTAAATCTTTTTTCAACTCTATCTTTACAGGCTTAACTACCTTCTTTACAGGTGCAGCTTTTTTTGCAGCGGTCTTTTTTACAGGTGGTTTTTTAGCTACTGCTTTTTTAACAGGCGCTTTTTTCGCCACTGCTTTTTTTAACGGTGCAGCTTTTTTTGCTACCGGCTTCTTGCTTGCCTTGTTTTTGAGCGCACTAGATACAGCCACATTCGTCCTTTGGTTTTATCAGCTATGCGCTGAAGCGATGTCTATATTATAATTTATCCACAGGGTAAAATGCACATCGGATTCACCTTTTTAACCCGATTAGGAGAGGGCGAGCGCCTCTTTGATCACATTTCCCACCAATTCCACCTCAACGAGGAAGCCGTCATGTCCAAAAGGTGATGAAATCCTTACCAATTCTTGGGCAAGGGGCGCTAAATCCGCTATCTCTGCTTGCAGTCGCACTGGAAAGAGGCGATCGGTATCAATCGAGACGACGATGACTGGGATCGCAATGCCCGACAGGGCTGCGGCAACTCCCCCGCGTCCACGCCCGATATCGTGGCTATTCATCGCCTCAGTCAGGGCGATGTACGTGTTTGCATCAAAGCGATGGGAGAGCTTGTCGGCTTGATGATCTAAATACGACTCAACGGCGTAGCGTCCCGTGTCATCTCCTTGAAGCTCACGTCCAAAACGGACATCCATCTCTGCCTCGGTTCTATAGGTCAGATGAGCGATTCTTCTCGCTATTCCCATGCCTTCAATCGGACCGGCTGACTGATCGTAATAATCCCCGCCACAAAAATTAGGATCGGATTTTATTGCTCGAATTTGAATAGAGGCAGTTGCGATTTGATCTCCCGTTGCAACGGCTGAAGAGCCGATGGTGCAGATAGCCCCTACTCGATCTGGATGATCTACCGCCCATTCCAAAGCGCGCATTCCCCCGAGAGATGGCCCAACGGCAAGCCGATACTTCTTAATACCCAGGGCATCCGAGAATGCAACCTCTGCTGCAACCATGTCTCTAATAGTCACCGACGGAAAGCGTGAACCATAACGTTGCCCATCTGGTGCAATCGAGGATGGGCCCGTAGAGCCTTGGCAGCCGCCAATAACATTCGGACAGACAATAAAATACTTATCGCTATCAAAGGGTAGGCCTGGACCCACCATCGATGGCCACCAACCAGGTACATCTGACCAACCTGTCATCGCGTGATTAATTAAAATGGCGTTGTCGCCACTTTCATTGAGCGATCCCCAGCTTTGGTAGGCAATTGTAATATTTTCTAAAATCTCTCCGCTTTCAAGAGGCATTTCGCCGATATTTACGAAAAGACGATCACCGGGTGCATGGTGTTCAAGCCATGCCCCGGTAACCAATTTTTGTGAACTACTCATTAGAGCGCTGCAGCAAACCCATCGCTTAGATCGGCCTTAATATCTTCGATATCTTCAAGACCTACCGACAAGCGAATTAAGCCCGGTGTTACACCTGCATTCAAGAGCTCATCAGCTGATAGTTGTGAGTGCGTCGTCGATGCTGGATGAATCACAAGGGATCGCACGTCACCAATATTTGCAACGTGAGAGTGCAGAGTTAGGGCTTCAACAAACTTCTTACCCGCCTCTATTCCACCTTTGATTTCAAATGAGAGAACCGAGCCTGAGCCCTTAGGTGCGTACTTAGTTGCCAGTGCATTATAAGGCGAATTCGCTAACCATGAATAATTTACTTTTTCCACCTGAGGATGAGTCTCGAGCCATGTTGCCACAGCCTTTGCATTTTCTAAATGTTGTTTCATGCGAAGTGTCAGTGTCTCTAAGCCTTGAGCTAGAAGCCATGCATTGAAAGGACTTACCGCAGCTCCAATATCGCGAAGTAATGTCAGGCGAATTTTAAATATGTAGGCAAGGTTTGCTCCAAATGCACTACCTACTCCCAAAGCCTGTGCATAGACCAGGCCGTGATAGGAAGGATCTGGAGTATTAAAACTCGTAAACTTCTCTGGATACAAGGCGTAATCAAAATTACCTGAATCTACAATCGCTCCTACGATGGCGTTTCCATGTCCTGAGAGAAACTTTGTTGCTGAGTGCACAACAACATCTGCGCCAAATTCAATTGGCCTAATTACATATGGAGTAGCAACTGTGTTATCAACAATGAGTGGAACATGGCTCTCGTGTGCAACTTTAGCCACGGCAGCGATATCCAAAATATCATTGTTTGGGTTTGAAATCGTCTCGCCAAAAAAAGCTTTGGTATTTGGTCGTACTGCCTTGCGCCACTCCTCTGGATCATTGGGATTATCAACGAAAGTAACTTCGACACCAAAAGTTGGAAGGGTGTAGTGGAACAAGTTATACGTTCCACCGTAAAGATACTTTGATGAAACGATGTGATCTCCAGCAGTTGCAACGGCCAAGACTGCAAATGTAGTTGCTGCCGAACCTGATGCAAGTAGCAGTGCGGCAACGCCACCCTCAAGAGATGCGATGCGTTTTTCAACAACATCCTGCGTTGGATTCATGATGCGGGTATAGATATTCCCAAGTTCGGCCAAACCAAATAAATCTGCGGCATGTTTAGTATCTCGGAATTGATAGGCAGTTGTCTGATACAGCGGAAGTGCGCGAGCGCCAGTTGTTGGATCTGCAACCTGCCCAGCATGGATCTGACGGGTTTCAAAGGCTGCCTCTTCAAATGTAAACGATGACATTA
>CAYGHJ010000020.1:0-15343 GCA_964349605.1 uncultured Candidatus Planktophila sp.
GGCCGACGGTTGTTGGCGCATTAAGTGCTGCAGGATACGTAATCTCAACGAGCGGCGCCGCAGAGCGTCAAGGAATTGTTCATAGATTAGACGTTGGAACTAGCGGCTTAATGATTGTGGCGAAGAGCGATCGTGCCTTTACCGTGCTTAAAGATGCATTTCGCACTCGTAGCGTTGAAAAAATTTATCATGCACTAGTTCAAGGACACATGGACCCAACTACCGGAACAATTGATGCGCCAATTGATCGCCATCCAAAGGAAGATCACCGATTTGCTGTGGTTGGTACAGGGAAAGATTCGATTACTCACTACGAAGTAATCGAATTTTACCGAGCCGTCTCTCTGGTGAAAGTCGAATTGGAAACCGGCCGAACGCACCAAATTCGAGTTCATTTCTCGGCCCTGAACCACCCTTTGGTGGGGGATACAACCTACGGTGCGGATCCGGTTTTAGCCAAGAGCTTAGAAATGTCGCGACCATGGTTACATGCCAAAGAGTTGCGCTTTGTTCACCCTATTTCTGGGGAAAAACTCAGCTTTACTGCTCCTTATCCGGCCGATCTCGCACTCTCTTTAACCTTACTATCTGATGCAGTTCTACCTTAAGTATTAGTAGCGCACATGACTAAAGATAATTTCGTTCACCTCCACGTTCATACCGAATACTCGATGCTAGATGGTGCCGCTCGGGTTGGGGATCTCATGGATGAAGTCGTGCGTCAAGGTATGAGCGCAATTGCAATGACCGACCACGGAAATGTTTTCGGTGCTTTTGATTTTTATAAGGGTGCAAAGAAGTCTGGCGTTAAACCAATTATTGGAATTGAAGCGTATATAGCACCGGAATCTCGATTTGAGAAAAAGCGTGTCAAGTGGGCAGACGGTGGCGAAGATGATGTTTCAGGTGGTGGCGCATACACACATATGACGATTCTGGCTGAAAACAATGTTGGCTTAGGAAATCTCTTCAGACTGTCATCCATTGCATCCCTTGAAGGTTATTACTACAAACCTCGAATGGATAGAGAAATTTTAGCTAAATACTCAACGGGATTAATTGCAACTACAGGCTGTCCGGGTGGAGAAGTACAAACACGGTTGCGCATGGGGGCATATAAAGAGGCGATAAAAGCAGCGAGTGATTATAGAGATATTTTCGGCGCAGGGAATTTTTACCTAGAGATTATGGATCATGGAATCGAAATTGAGAGCCGTGTAAGATCCGATCTCTTAAAATTGGGTAAGGAATTAGGTTTACCTTTGCTTGCCACTAACGATCTTCACTACACATTACAGTCTGATGCGCCGGCACACGAAGCCTTGCTCTGTGTTCAATCTGGCTCTACATTGGCCGATCCGAAGCGATTTAAATTTGATAACGATAGTTTTTACGTCAAGACTCCTGCGCAGATGCGCGAACTCTTTAAAGAGATTCCCGAGAGTTGTGATAACACATTACTTATTGCTGAGCGTTGCAACGTCACGCTTCGCGAGGGCGAGAATCTCTTGCCCGCATTTACGGTTCCGACAGGCCACACCGAGGATTCATGGCTAAAGAGCGAGGCCGAACTTGGCCTAATTGAGCGAATGGGCGAACGAATAACTCCCGAACACCACTCTCGTTTGAGTTACGAACTTGGAGTGATGGAGAAGATGGGTTTTCCTGGCTATTTTCTCGTAGTCGCTGATTTAGTTGCGCATGCAAAAAAAGTTGGAATCCGTGTTGGACCAGGTAGAGGCTCAGCCGCCGGTTCACTTGTTGCCTATGCACTCGGGATTACGGGACTCGATCCCCTCGAACATGGACTCCTCTTTGAACGATTTTTAAATCCAGAGAGAATCTCAATGCCAGATATTGACTTGGACTTTGACGAGCGACGACGCGGCGAAATGATTCGCTATGCCACTACAAAGTACGGCGAAGATCGAGTTGCACAGATTATTACGTATGGGACGATAAAATCTAAGCAAGCTATAAAGGATTCAACTCGCGTACTCGGTTACCCATATGTTGTTGGTGAAAAACTAACTAAAGCTCTTCCTCCATCGGTAATGGGTAAAGATATCTCTCTCAGTGGAGTTTTTGATCCAGAGGATGATCGTTACTCAGAAGCAGGCGAGTTTCGCACTCTGTATGAATCTGATTCCGATTCAAAACGTGTAGTAGACACAGCACGGGGTCTAGAAGGCTTGAAGCGCCAGTGGGGAGTTCATGCAGCTGGCGTAATTCTTTCACGGGAGCCGTTATTAGATGTAATTCCAATCCATCGACGCGAGGCGGATGGGGCAATTATTACGCAGTTCGACATGGGAGCTTGCGAGGCGACGGGACTTCTTAAAATGGACTTCCTGGGGCTTCGGAATCTCTCAGTACTAGATGACGCTTTGATAAATATCAAAACCAATCAAGGGATTGAAGTCGTACTTGAGAATTTAACTCTTGATGATAAGAAAACATATGAACTTTTGTCACGAGGTGACACTTTAGGGGTTTTCCAACTCGATGGCGGGCCCATGCGTGCCCTACTTCGCTCGATGTCTCCCGACTCTTTCCAAGATATTTCAGCGGTCATAGCTCTGTATCGTCCAGGGCCAATGGGAGAGAATGCACATAATAACTATGCCGATAGAAAAAACTCTCGTAAACCAGTTGAACCGATTCACCCCGAGCTCGTGGATTCACTTTCGGAGATTCTTGGCGATACATATGGCCTAATCGTCTATCAAGAACAGGTAATGGCTATAGCTCAAAAAGTGGCTGGATTCTCGTTAGGTCGCGCGGACTTACTTAGAAAAGCTATGGGTAAGAAAGATAAAAATATTCTGGACAAAGAGTATGTTCCCTTTGAAGCAGGCATGAGAAAAAATGGATATTCAACTACAGCAATCAAACGGCTATGGGATGTGTTGATTCCCTTCTCTGACTATGCATTTAATCGTGCGCATTCAGCAGGGTATGGAGTTGTTTCATATTGGACGGCGTACTTAAAAGCTAACTATCCAACTGAATACATGGCCGCGCTTCTAACAAGCGTGCGCGATGATAAGGATAAATCAGCGCTTTATTTGAGCGAGTGTCGCCGCATGGGGATCAAAGTTCTTGAACCAGATATTAATGAGTCCGATGCCGAATACACGCCACGTGGAAATGACATTAGATTTGGCTTGGCAGCAATACGTAACGTCGGTGAGGGAGTAGTTGGTTCTATTAAAACTGCACGCGAGTCAAAGGGGCGATTTACTTCATTTGGTGACTTCCTCGGCAAAGTTGATGCGCAAGTCTGCAATAAGAAAACAATCGAATCTCTCATCAAAGCTGGAGCTTTCGGCTCGATGGGGGTAACTAGAAAGGGTTTAATGGCGGTTTATGTTGAAGCCATTGATTCGGTAATCGAAGCAAAACGGGCTGAAGCAATTGGCCAATTTGATTTATTTGGTGGAGAAAATATTAGCCATGTCGAATCTTTAGATCTGGAAATCCCAAAGGGAGAGTGGGATAAATCAATGCTCCTTAGCTATGAGCGCGAAATGCTCGGTCTCTATGTCTCTGACCATCCATTGTTAGGCGTAGAGCATATTTTGCGCTCCAGCACCGATATGACTATCAGCGAACTTGTAGATGAGGGAGCACAGAGCGAATCTATGGTCACAATCGGAGGATTAATAACGAGTGTTACTAGGAAAGTCTCCAGACAGGGTGCATCATGGGCTGTAGTTACGATTGAAGATCTTGAGGGCTCACTAGAGGTTCTCTTTTTTGCAAAGACATATAACCAGTACTCCATGTCGTTGATTGAGGATCGAATTGTTACGGTTCGTGGCCGTGTTGATCGTCGTGATGATGCTCTCCGATTTACCGCTGTAGAAATGTCAATGCCAGACATTTCTACAGGCCCGCACGGTCCGTTAGTAATTTCACTCCCAATGTCACAATGCACTCCACCAGTTGTCGAGCGAATTAAAGAGATTTTGCGTTCGCATCCTGGCAAGCGCGAAGTTCATCTCCAACTAAATGAAAATGGGGTTGATACATTTATGAAAATTGATGCCCTTGTTACAGCATCGCCGAGTTTGAGCGCAGATTTGAAATCGATTTTAGGACCAAACTGCCTAATCTAAGCTGCTACAAATAACTTCGCTCCATGAGGATCTCTTTGTCCATTACAATTAGATAATGATTCGCCTCGTGGATTTTAGAGGCCGAGCTCTGACAAAGGCCGGCTATAACAGCGAACTGCCACGCGCAGATTTAAATGTTGCCGAAGCAATGCGATTGATCACACCGATTCTTGAGCGCGTTAAATTCGGTAGTGAGAGTGATTTAATAAAATTGGCCGAAGAGTTCGATGGAGTGGTTCCACCAAGTATTCGTGTTCCGCAGAGCGCATTAGATGCCGCACTGAAAGCACTTGATCCAGAAGTACGTTTCGCTCTTGAGCGTTCAATTACTCGAGTGAAGAGGGTTCATAAAGATCAAGTGAGAGGTGAAAAGAGAACGGTCGTAGTTGATGGGGGTGAGGTCACTCAAAAATGGATCCCAGTTGATCGTGTTGGGTTATATGTTCCTGGGGGACGCGCCGTTTATCCAAGCAGTGTGATGATGAATGTAATTCCCGCTCAAATTGCTCAAGTTCCATCAATTGCAGTCGCTTCACCTCCGCAGAAAGAGTTTGGTGGTCTTCCGCATCCAACTATTTTGGCAACCTGCGCCCTTCTTGGTGTAACTGAAGTGTATGCAGTGGGTGGAGCGCAAGCTATAGCTCTTTTTGCATATGGTATGGAGGGGGTTTGCGAAAAGTGCGATCTCGTAACCGGCCCAGGCAATATTTATGTGGCGGCAGCAAAACGAGCATTACGGGGAGTTATCGGAATTGATTCTGAGGCCGGACCAACTGAGATTGCAATTCTTGCCGACAAATGGGCGATACCTGCCGATGTCGCCGCCGATTTAATCAGTCAGGCAGAACATGATGTAATCGCCGCTGCGATTCTAGTTACAGATTCTCCTGATTTAGCCGAAGCGGTAGCTCTCGAATTAAAAGTTCGAGTGGCAGATACAAAACACGAGGATCGTATACGTGAGGCACTTGCTGGAATTCAATCGGCAATTGCACTGGTTGATTCTATTGAACAGGGAATCGATGTAGTCAATGCCTATGCCGCAGAACATCTAGAGATTCACACTGTGGATGCTCGAGAAATTTCCAGCCAGATTAGAAATGCAGGTGCCATTTTTCTTGGCCGCTATTCTCCCGTTTCACTTGGGGACTATTCGGCTGGCTCTAACCATGTACTTCCAACTGGTGGTTGCGCATGTCACTCAAGTGGACTTTCAGTTCAGACTTTCCTGCGAGGTCTGAATATAATTGAATACGGGGAGAGGGCTTTCCTAGAAATTCTTCCGACTGTTATCACGTTAGCAACTGCAGAGGATTTGCCGGCTCATGGACAGGCAATGACTGCCAGACTAGAAAATCCTTCATGATGTGGCCTAGTTGGCTTCCACTGCGCAGTGATTTAAAAGCCTTATCTCCATATGGAGCGCCTCAGCTTCCTGCTAAGGCAGCACTGAATACGAATGAGAATCCATATGCACCTTCACTTGCTTTGCAGCAGGCAATTACTGCTGCAGTTGCAGAGGCGAGTAGTTCGCTCAATCGTTATCCAGATCGTGATGCGATTAAAGTTCGCACCGCTCTTGCCTCTTACATAAATGAGGAGAATGGAACCGAGTTTGGGGTAAGCAATGTGTGGGCAGCAAATGGAAGTAATGAGGTAATTCAATCTCTTTTTTTAGCCTTCGGAGGCTCTTCCGCTCTTGGTTTTACTCCGTCCTATTCCATGCATCCATTAATTTCCTTGGTTGCAGGTACGAAATGGATTAATGGAAAACGAAATCAGGATTTCTCATTCAATGTAGATTTTGCAATCCACGATGTTGATCTACATAAACCACACTTGACCTTTGTCACTACACCTAATAATCCTACGGGCGGTGCAGTTTCATTGAAGGAAATTGAAGCCCTTGCCGTTGTTGTAGGTGAGAATGGGGGGTTATTAGTTGTCGATGAGGCTTATGCTGAGTTTTCTAGTGAGAGATCTTCGGTTAATTTAGTTGCACAGTATCCACATGTAGTTGTAATTCGCACGATGAGTAAGGCGTTCGCTTTTGCCGGAGTCCGAGTTGGCTATCTCATCGCCGACTCGGCAGTTATTGATGCCATGATGCTGGTGAGATTGCCATACCACCTAAGCGCACTGACTCAGGCAGCTGCCAATGTGGCCCTAGATTTTCGAACCGAACTCTTGGGCAATGTTGGAGTATTAATTAGTGCGCGTGAGGAGGTTGCGGCATCCCTGCAGGCCATGGGTTTACGGACACTTCCAAGTGCGGCTAATTTCATCCTTTTTACTGGTTTTGCTGCAAATTCTGCCCAATTGTGGAGGCAACTGCTCGAAAAAGGAGTTCTCATTAGAGATGTGGGATTATCGTCCTATCTTCGAGTGACGATCGGCAATGATGCCGAAAACAAAGCATTCATTAAAGCCTTATCCGAACTTCTGTAGAAAGCGAGTGGAGCATGAGAACTGCACGAATTGAACGAGAGACTAAAGAGTCTCATGTTTTAGTCGAACTCAATCTTGATGGGCAAGGCAATATTGACGTTTCCACCGGCGTCCCATTCTTCGATCATATGATGTCGCAGTTAGGCAAGCACTCTGGTTTTGATTTAACAGTAAAAACAAGTGGGGATGTCGATGTCGATTCACATCACAGCGTTGAGGATACCTCCCTTGCATTTGGAGAGGCCCTGCGAACTGCGCTCGGAGATAAGGCAGGAATTCGACGCTTTGGTGACTCAATGGTTCCGCTGGATGAAGTTCTGGTGCAAGCTGCCGTTGATTTGTCGGGGCGACCATACTTAGTACATCGCCAACCAGAAATTGTTGAACTCATTGGAACTTTCGATACAACACTCGGCAAACACATTTGGGAGTCAATTGTTGCAGAAGCCCACATTGCACTGCACATTCGAGTCCTTGAAGGCCGTAATGCGCATCATGTTTTCGAGGCTCAATTTAAAGCGGTAGCTCGCGCCTTAAGAGATGCCGTCTCACTCGATGGTCGCGTCGCGGGAATTCCCTCGACGAAGGGCTCTCTTTGATCGCAATTCTTGACTATGGATCAGGTAACTTGCGATCGGCAGAGCGTGCATTTGCAACAAGTGGACATGAAGTTCTTGTTACCTCCGATGCTCGAATTGCGAAAGAGGCAGATGGTTTAGTAGTCCCAGGTGTAGGTGCATTTGCCGCATGCATGAAGGGTTTGAACGCCATTGATGGCGCAAGCATCATTAAATCGCGCTTAGAAAATGAACGACCAACTCTTGGTATCTGTATTGGCATGCAGATACTTTTTGCAGCTGGTGCTGAACATTCGCAAACTCAACCCCATCTAGGTGTTGGAATTTGGCCTGGAACTGTAACTGCATTATCTTCACCGATATTGCCACATATGGGCTGGAACACGGTCGATGCTCCGACTGCCTCACTTCTCTTTTCTGGAATTTCCAATGAGTCTTTTTATTTTGTTCACTCATTTGCCGCGAAAACTCCGGTTGGAAAAATGCAGTCATGGACCACGTATGGAGAGAAATTCTTATCTGCAGTAGAAGATGGTTATGTGAGCGCAACGCAGTTTCATCCTGAAAAATCGGGCGGGGTTGGGCTGGCTCTGATTAAGAACTGGAGTAGATCTTTATGAAGCACTTGGAACTCTTGCCGGCTGTAGACGTTAAGGATGGTCGTGCAGTTCGATTAGTTCAAGGGGAGTTAGCACGTGAAAGTATTTATGGTGCACCCATGGATGTCGCTCTCGAGTTTCAAAACGCTGGAGCAGAGTGGATTCACTTAGTTGATTTAGATGCTGCTTTCGGTAGGGGCGAAAATTCATTGCTTTTAGCGCAGGTTGTCGGAACTCTCGATATTAAAGTTGAACTTTCAGGTGGAATTCGAGATGAGGAATCACTTGCACGCGCAATTGCAACTGGATGTGCACGAATTAATTTAGGTACCGCCGCCCTTGAGAACCCCGATTGGACGGCCAGCGTTATCTCTAGGTTTGGAGATTTAATTGCAGTTGGGCTAGATGTTCGAGGGCACACGTTAGCCGCGCGTGGATGGACGAGCGAAGGTGGAGATTTATTTGAAACTATTGCGCGCTTAGATCGGGATGGTTGTACGCGCTATGTAGTGACCGATGTGACAAAGGATGGGACGTTAGCTGGACCAAATATTGAATTGCTGAAGTCGGTTTGTGCGGCAACGTCCAAACCGATTATTGCAAGTGGTGGGATCTCAAGCCTTGGTGATATCGCCGAGCTAGCAACTTTAACCTCTCTCGGAATAGAGGGAGCGATAGTCGGCAAGGCTTTATATGCAGGTGCTTTCACGCTTCAAGAGGCTCTAGAGATTGCACATACATGACGCTCTCAGTTCGAATTATTCCCTGTCTAGATGTGAATGATGGACGTGTCGTCAAAGGAGTTAACTTTGCAAATCTCATCGATGCTGGAGACCCAGTTGAGATGGCGGCCCTATATTACGCAGAAGGTGCCGATGAGCTAACTTTTTTAGATATCTCAGCAAGTAGCACAGGGCGAGAAACAACCTTAGATATTGTTCGGCGAACTGCTGAGCAAACATTTATACCTCTCACCGTTGGAGGCGGAGTCCGATCGGTAGAAGATGTGGATCGACTTTTACGCGCAGGTGCGGACAAGATATCAATTAACACTTCCGCGATTGCTAGACCCGAACTCATCGCCGAGATTGCCGACCGATTTGGATCACAGGTATTGGTTTTATCTGTAGATGCCAGAAGAGCTCGGACTGACTCTGGTTTTGAGGTCACAACACATGGCGGTCGTGAAGGCACCGATATTGATGCACTGGAATGGGTTGAAAGAGCTTGTCTCCTGGGCGTTGGAGAGATTCTGCTTAATTCGATGGACGCTGATGGCACGAGGGCGGGTTATGACATTGGGATGATTACCGCAGTCCGTGCAGTATCCAAGGTTCCGTTAATTGCAAGTGGTGGAGCAGGTGCGCTCGAAGACTTTGCCGCTGCCTTAAATGCTGGGGCCGATGCCTTGCTTGCGGCGAGTGTTTTTCACTTTGGCAGCCATCGAATTAGAGATGTCAAATCTTATCTGGCATCACAGAACTATCCCGTGCGCACCGTTCAGGTTATCTAAGGCAGAATTACCCTATGACGCTCTTAGATCCAGCGATTGAAGCGATGCTTAAGGATTCATCGGCGCTTATTCCAACGATAGTTCAAGATTATTTAAGCCATGAGGTTCTCATGCTTGCCTATATGAACCGTGAGTCTTTGGCAATCACTTTAGAGAGCGGTAAGGCAACCTACTGGAGTCGCAGCAGGAAAGAGTTGTGGGTAAAGGGTGCGACTTCAGGAAATTTTCAAAAGGTTCATTCAGTTTCACTCGACTGTGATGGGGATGCACTACTCATAAAAGTTACTCAAACTGGAGTGGCCTGCCATACGGGCAATGCAACATGTTTTCATACATCAATTGATATGAGTTTGCGGTGAATCTAGATGAGTTTCGCGAATATGCAAAAGTATCAAATGTAATTCCCGTATCGCGCCGGCTATTGGCCGATGGTGAAACGCCACTCGGTATCTACCGTAAGTTAGCAAAAGATGCGCCAAACACCTTTCTATTAGAGTCAGCCGAACATGGAGGAGCTTGGTCACGTTATTCATTCATCGGTGTTCGTAGTGAAGCGGTTTTAAGCGAATCAGATGGTCTTGCCTATTGGCAGGGCAATCCGCCAGCGGGAGCACCCTCCGGCATCGATCCGCTAGAAGCGCTGCGTTTAACTACCGCGCATTTAAAATCGCCAAAAATTGAAGGATTACCCCCGCTAACGGGTGGACTTGTTGGCTTCATGGCATATGACGTCGTACGTAGGCTTGAAAAACTTCCAAATCTTTCACGTAAAGATCTTCCATTACCTGAATTGAGTTTTATGCTGACGAGTGATTTAGCTGTCCTCGATCACAGTGATGGAACGGTTACCTTGATTTCTAATGCAATAAATTGGGATGGCAGCGATGCGCGCATTGACGAGGCCTTTGCGGCATGTAACGAACGTCTAGATCGAATGCAACACGATCTAGCAACGGCATTAGCTGGTGATGTGGCGAGAATTGAAATCCACGCGCAACCACTTTTTGCCTCAACTATTGAGCCAGAGGATTTTAAATCCAAGATTATGGAAGCTAAAGAGGAGATTCTGGCTGGGGAGGCATTTCAGATTGTTCTCTCCCAACGTTTCTCACTTGAGTGCACGGCAGATGCATTGGATGTATATCGTATGTTGCGATTGAACAATCCAAGTCCTTATATGTATCTATTTCGATTTACCGATGGAATCGATGTAGTGGGATCGAGCCCCGAAGCGCTGATAAAGGTAAATGGAAGAGATGTGATGATCCATCCGATCGCAGGAACTCGCAAACGCTCGGCTTCACCTGAAGAGGATCATCGTTTAGCCGAAGAGCTACTTGCTGACCCTAAAGAGCGTGCAGAGCACTTAATGTTGGTGGATTTAGGAAGAAATGATCTTGGTCGTGTCTGCCAACCCGGAAGCGTTGAAGTTATTGACTTCATGCACATCGAACGTTATTCACATGTAATGCATATTGTTTCAACGGTTACAGGTGTTTTGGATTCAAAATCATCGGCCGTGGACGCTCTATTTTCAGTCTTTCCTGCGGGAACTCTCTCTGGTGCACCTAAACCACGCGCAATGGAGATTATCGAAAGATTAGAGCCAACGCGTAGAGGACTTTATGGGGGGATAGTTGGATATCTAGATTTCACAGGAAACATAGATACTTGTATAGCGATTCGTACCGCATTAATTCACAATGGAACAGCCTATGTACAGGCCGGAGCAGGAGTCGTTGCAGATTCGGATCCTGAATCAGAAAATCAAGAGTGCTATAACAAGGCAGCTGCCGTTCTAAGAGCAGTAGATTCGGCTAATAGATTGCGTGAAAAATAGTGGATCAGAGTTTAGCAATCGGAGTGAGCGTAGTTATTGTCTATGCGATAACTATTTTAATTGGAAGGAAATTTCGAATTTCACCTAAATATGAAAGAACACCGCACATTCAAGATCCTTGGAAAGCCCTTGACAAGGGAGTTGATCCAAGTGAAAAGAAGAACTCTAGTGACGAGACTAGTGAAGAGAGAAAAGCATGAGCGTTCTTGATTCGATTATTGAAGGCGTGCGCGAAGATTTAGCCTCACGCCGATTATCGATGGCGCAAATTTCCGAAGCAATTGATAGCGCGCCGAAAGTTCGCGACCCACTTTCCATACTCTTGAATAATGAAATCTCTTTAATCGCTGAAGTAAAACGCTCCTCTCCAAGTAAAGGTCCACTCGCAACGATTCTAGATCCTGCCGCTCTGGCTGAACAGTATGCAAACGCCGGAGCAACAATGATTAGCGTGCTTACTGAACGTCGGCGCTTTGGTGGATCACTCGATGATCTAGTTGCCGTGCGATCCAGAGTAGGTATTCCCATTTTACGAAAAGACTTTATGATAGATGAGTATCAATTTTTTGAGGCTCGAGCTCATGGCGCTGATGTTGTACTTCTCATAGTCGCGGCGTTAGGAAGCAATCAAATTAAGGATTATCACGATTTGACTCTCGAACTAGGAATGCGCGCACTCGTTGAAGTCCACACGCATGATGAACTTGAGAGAGCTCTGGAAATCTCCCCTCAGATAGTTGGAATTAATTCACGCAATTTAAAAACTCTGGGGGTTGATGCCACTGTTTTTGCAGAGTTGATTCCTCGAATTCCTAAAGATTTGGTGCGCGTAGCTGAATCCGGAATATCAACTAGGAGTGAGGTTGAATACGCACAAGCCCAAGGTGCTTCCGCAGTATTAGTAGGCGAAGCTCTAGTTAAAGCGGCAGATTCAGGGTCTGCCGTGCGCGAACTTCTTGGCCTAGATAGGCTTAATCCGTGAGTGTTGACGAGCTAAATGGCCGATTTGGTCAATATGGCGGACGTTTTGTACCCGAGGCCTTAATCGGTGCACTCAATGAATTAGAGGCTGCACATATTTCCGCGAACAGCGATTCAACTTTTTTAGCAGAGCTGGCCGATTTGCACCGTACATATACTGGACGTCCGAGCATCATTACAGAGGTTCCCCGCTTTAGCGAACATGCAGGCGGTGCGCGAATAATTTTAAAGCGTGAGGATTTGAACCATACGGGTAGTCATAAGATAAATAATGTTTTGGGTCAAGCTTTGCTTACTAAACGCATGGGAAAAAAACGAATTATTGCTGAAACCGGCGCCGGTCAACATGGTGTAGCTGCGGCTACAGCGGCAGCACTCTTAGGACTCGAGTGCGTTGTCTATATGGGCCAAGAGGATACGCGCAGGCAATCACTCAATGTTGCACGAATGAAGTTGCTCGGAGCGCAAGTAATACCAGTGGTATCGGGCTCACAAACTTTGAAAGATGCCATTAACGAAGCGATGCGCGATTGGGTAACAAATGTTGCAGACACACATTATTTGTTGGGCACGGTAGCCGGCCCACATCCATTCCCAACAATGGTCCGTGATTTCCATAAAATTATTGGTATCGAGGCACGTGAACAAGTATTAGCCTTGTGTGGAAAACTTCCAGATGCAGTTTTGGCATGTATCGGTGGTGGATCAAATGCCATAGGAATATTTCACGCATTTATCCCTGATTCGAACGTTCGTTTAATCGGCTTTGAGGCTGGTGGCGACGGAGTTGAAACTGGAAGACATGCTGCAACAATTACCGGAGGGTCTCCAGGAGTTCTCCATGGAACTAGATCCTACGTATTACAGGATGAGAATGGCCAAACTATTGAGTCACATTCAATTTCGGCTGGGTTAGATTATCCAGGAGTTGGCCCAGAACACGCTTATTTGCATGACATTGGCCGCGCTGAGTACCGCGCCATCAACGACGATCAAGCGATGAATGCCTTCTCCCTGCTCTGCAGGACTGAAGGGATAATTCCTGCAATTGAGTCGGCTCATGCCTTGGCCGGTGCGATGATTGTGGGTAATGAACTCGGTCCTGATGCCACGCTTTTAGTTAACCTATCCGGACGTGGAGATAAAGATGTCCAAACTGCAGCGCAGTATTTTGGAATCCCACTATGAGTACTCAATTAGAAGAGCTATTTGTGAAAGTACGCGCTGAAAATCGCGCTGCCCTTATTGCATATATTCCAGCTGGCTTTCCTAGTAAAGATGGTTGCACCAAAGCAATTCAAACATTGGTGGCAGCAGGCGTTGATGCAGTTGAAATTGGATTTCCATATAGCGATCCAGTTATGGATGGTCCAACAATTCAAGAGGCGGCAGATATTTCGCTCAAAGCTGGCACGAATGCTGCCGATGTTTTCGCCGCGCTTAAGGTAGCAAGTGATACTGGAGTCGCTACCGTTGTAATGACGTATTGGAATCCAATTGAAAAATACGGAGTAGATAAATTTGCAGAATCGGTCGCAGCACATGGCGGTTCAGGTGTCATAACTCCTGATCTGCCAATCGAAGAGTCAGATCGATGGCTGGCGGCGGTTTCGGCACATAAAATCAATCCCATCTATGTAGTCGCGCCAAGTTCTAGTGATTCACGAATTGCACAGGTCACCGCCAAAACCGGTGGTTTTGTTTATGCAGCAAGCATTATGGGAGTTACTGGAGCGCGCACGAGCGTTTCAGTTGATGCCGCAGATTTGGTTCGGCGAGTTCGAACTGCCACATCACTTCCTGTTGCAGTCGGACTAGGCGTCTCCACCCGCGCACAAGCAAAATCGGTTGCGGCCTATGCCGATGGAGTGATTGTCGGATCTGCCTTCATTAAATTATTGCTCAATGCCGAGGATGAGAGCAGTGGATTAACGGCGCTATCTGCTTTAGCTAAAGAATTGGCAGAAGGAGTCAGAGAAGGGCGATGAGAGCATTTAACCAAAAGTATCAAGACGTAATTACTTTAGTTGCTCGGTTAATTCTTGGTGCCGTATTACTAGCCGCTGGTGGATTGAAGGCCTTTGTGCCTTCCGAATCTGCAAACGCAGTTGCCGCCTATAAAATTCTTCCAACACAGATTGCCCATATTGTCGGATATGCCCTTCCTTGGCTGGAAATTGCCATTGGCGTTCTCCTCATCGTTGGAATATCTATGCGAATGGCGGCGGTAGTTGCGGGGGGCATTATGGTGATCTTTATCGCCGCAATCATCTCGATATGGACACGGGGCATTTTGATAGATTGTGGCTGCTTTGGCGGTGGCGGTGTTATAGATACATCTAAAGCAGCGGCGGTTCACAGAAGCTATGCCATTGAAATCGCCCGTGATTTTGGATTGGCTCTACTGGCGGGGTACCTATACTTTTTCCCATACGGATTATTTTCAATCGAAAAACCAGCAATCGAAAACGAGGAGATGTAAATGTCGCAGCAGAAAAAGGCTAAAGCTAAGGCTACAAGTGGAGGAGATCACTTCACCCGTTGGCTAGTAATTGGAATGGTTGCATTAGTAGTCGCTACCGGAGTCGTATTTTCGATTATGAGTACGAACACCAAGGCCAATGAATCATTTACTGCTCTCAAGGGTTTTGTCTTGGGCGAATCCGTGGTGGCAACCGTCGATGTTGCACAAGGTTCTGGCTTAGTTGTAAACCCGGGCGCTCCGGTAAAGATTGACCTTTGGGAAGATCCGCAGTGTCCTATATGTCGATCCTTTGAGGAAGCTAACGGTGAATATATAGAGGATTTAGTTCGTACTAAAAAGGCAACCGTTGTTTACCACGTTTTATCTTTTCTCGGTGATGAGTCGGTTCGAGCAGCAAATGCAGCAATGTGTGCAGCCGATGAGGGGCACTATTTAGATTTTAACAAGGCTATGTACATCGTTCAACCAGCGCTGGAAAACTCAGGCTTTTTCTCGAGCGATAATTTAATTAAAATCGGTGATCACATTGGATTAAAGAGCAAGAGCTTTACTGATTGTGTAAACAATGGGGGAAGGGCGGATCTAGTAAAGGCTCACGCGGATTCTATGAGTAAATACAAAGTCACTGGAACGCCAACGGTCTTCATTAATGATAAGTTGTGGGTTCGAAAATCTAATGCGTTTGATCCCCTCGAATTCCGTCTTGCTGTAGAGGCAGGCTAAAACCTTGTTGCGTTCGATTCCATCGCCAACAGTTTCGGCGTTGGAAATCGGACCT
>CAYGHJ010000021.1:0-14553 GCA_964349605.1 uncultured Candidatus Planktophila sp.
GTCCGTGAATAATCTGTCGTTGTAGGTTTGACTCTTCGACTACATCAAAATCAACAATTCCGACGGTACCAACGCCAGCAGCCGCCAAATACATCAAAACTGGGGAGCCTAATCCTCCAGCGCCTATACAAAGCACTTTCGCGGCCTTCACTCTTTGTTGGCCAATTATTGATATTTCTGGAACGAGAACATGTCGACTGTATCTGCGCACCTCTTCAACGCTCAGAGCTGGGCCTGCATTAACTAAAGGTGAAAGTTTCATAGCACTCCAATCCTGCCTTAACCGCTCAATGGTCGCTACTAATTTCGGCGCTAGGTATTAGCATAATTCATCAATTTCCCTCTACGATTGCGCCAATGACCTCGACAGATATATCCAATAAAGCCCGTTTACCTCGAGACGAGCGGCGTGCACTTCTGCTTAAAGCGGCCCTCGAAGTATTTACTGTCGCTGGATACCATTCTGCAGCAATGGATGAGATTGCCGATCGGGCAAATGTAAGTAAACCGGTCTTGTATCAGCATTTTCCATCAAAACTTGATCTCTATCTAGCTGTTTTAGATTTACACATTGATTCGCTCGTTTTTGAAATTCAAAAGGCGATTGCATCTACACCTGATAACGCTAATCGAGTTCATGCAACAGTTGATGCGTATTTTGCTTTCATTGAAAGGGAGGGCGAAGCCTTTAGGTTGCTCTTTGAAAGTGATATGAGTGTCGAACCATCAGTACGGGAGCGCCTTAATCGGATGACATATGACTGTGCCGCGGCAGCAAGTGCCGTGATTTCAATTGACACAGGTCTTCCAAAAGAGGCTTCAATGTTGCTAGGAGTTGGGATGATTGGATATGCCCAAGTCACTGCACGTCATTGGTTGGATAGAGATAGTACTTTGACTAGAGAACAAGCCGTTGAGCTGGTTAACAACCTCATGTGGAGAGGTATTTCTGGTTTCCCACGCAATTAAAGGCCGATAGCATTGACCCTATGAACGTTAAGAAAAATGAAGTTACTGCCAAATCTGAGGTCCGCATCGCTGTTACTCGCGTTGCAAATGATTTAGTTTTCGAGAGTGCAATGACCACAACTGAAATAAAGAGCGCAGTAACACAAGCTCTCACCTCTGGAGCCCCACTGACACTTAGTGACATTAGAGGTCACGAAATTATCGTTCCGGCCGACAAGATTGGTTTCGTCGATGTTGGCGACCCATCACCGCGTCGCGTCGGCTTCGGCGCTGCCTGAGGTGTCATTGGCTTTCGCGCAACTTCCACTTCGACCGCAAACTATCGAGGCATTGCACGCCCATGGCTTTATCACGCCTTTTGCAATTCAAGAGATGGTATTACCTATCGCCCTTGCAGATGGCGACGTAATTGGTCAAGCTAAAACCGGTACGGGGAAAACTTTGGCGTTTGGAATACCAGTTATCGAAAAAGTCATTGCACCTGACGATGTTGAATGGGCAGAGTTCGCACATAAGGGAATGCCACAGGTTTTAATCGTTGTTCCAACTCGTGAACTGTGTACCCAAGTCACTCGAGATATTGAAGAGCTAGCTAGCAACCGTGGAATTCGAACTCTTGCAGTTTATGGGGGCCGTGCCTTTGAACCACAAATCGAAGCGCTTAACACTGGAGTTGAAATTGTGGTTGGAACCCCTGGCCGTTTGTTAGATTTATCGCGCCAAGGTCAGTTGAAATTAAAAGAAGTCTCGCGACTTGTCCTTGATGAAGCCGATGAAATGCTCGATCTTGGCTTTCTTCCAGATGTAGAGAAGATTTTAGCAAATACTCCTAAGCGCACGCAGACCATGCTTTTTTCGGCAACAATGCCCGGGGACATCATCGCTCTTGCACGTCGATTCATGAACCAACCTATTCATATTCGTACGCAAGACAGCGAAGATGAGGGTGCTGTCGTCAACAGAATTGAGCAACACGTCCTGCGTGCGCATGCAATGGATAAAATTGAAATGCTTTCTCGTATATTGCAGGCCGATGGTCGAGGGCCAACGATTGTATTTTGCCGGACAAAACGCACCTGCCAAAAAACCGCCGATGATCTCATCGAGCGTGGCTTTAGAGCTGCAACAATTCATGGTGATTTAGGCCAAGGTGCGCGCGAAAAAGCATTAGGTGATTTCAAAGCAGGAAAATCAGATGTTCTTGTAGCAACGGATGTTGCAGCTCGCGGCATTGATATTGAGGGAATCACGCATGTTATTAACTTCCAATGCCCAGAGGATGAAAAAACATATGTCCACCGCATTGGCCGCACTGCTCGTGCTGGTGCCGATGGAATCGCAGTAACTTTTGTAGATTGGGATGAATTAGCACGTTGGAAAATGATTAACCAGGTTCTTGAACTTGGTTTAGCCGAGCCAGAGGAGACTTACTCGTCGTCACCACATTTATTTGAAGTCCTTAACATTCCAACGGGATCTACGGGCAGAATGATTAAAGCCAAACCTGTTATTAGAGTTGAAAGTAAAACGGTTACAGCTCCGCGTAGGGATTCTGGGCGAGGCAAAGTTGCAGCGCCACCAAAAAAAGTAGAACGTACTCGAACTAGGACTAAGAAGTTTAAGGAAAGCTAAGCTACGACAAATACTCGAATCGCGTCAACGAGCATTTGAACAGCAATCGCCGCCAGAAGAAGACCGGCAATCCGCGCCACCAAAGTAACTCCGGCCTCTTTAATTACCTTTAAAATCGTAGTTGAGGCCATTAATGCCGCTGCGATAGCGATATGGACTCCAACTACGGCGCCAATTAATCCAAATACTTTTGGTGTTGTATCAGCGTTTTGCACAAAGATCATTGTGGCGACAATTGCACCTGGCCCGGCAAGAAGAGGGGTTCCAAGTGGAACTAGCGCAATATTTGCATTTGAACCCTCGCTCTTACCTCCACCTGTTCCTCCAATTAACAAATCAAGAGAGATGAGCAATAACAAGAGCGCCCCGGCTGCTTGAAGGGAGGCCATTGAAATATTCAGATAGCTCAGAATAAATCTTCCAAATAATGCAAAAAGGGTAATGACCGAGAAGGAAACCGCTGCAGCCTTCATCGCAAGCACGCGGCGCTCTTTGGGATTTTTCTTGGCGACTAAAGCTAAGAAAATTGGCGTTGCACCTGGTGGATCCATAATTACAAAGAGAGTTACAAAAGATTGAATTGCAAATGTAGCCGCACTTACTTGCACTACGTTCACGCTCTCACAACCCTTCGTCGATCTGCTAGTGACTCTAACTTTTCCCATTGCTCAGGCGATGTTTGGTACTCCCCTAATGAATTTAGTTTACCGCTGCCGTGATAATCGCTGGCACCTGTGACGACTAGCCCTAGCTCCTTGGCAATGGCTCGCAACATCGCACGCTCATCTGGACTTTGATCACGGTGATCGACTTCAATGCCATGTAATCCGGCAGTAGCCAACTCCTGAAAGTTCGATGCATCTAAAATTTGACCTCTTAGGGAGGCAAAAGGGTGGGCTACGACTGCAACTCCCCCGGCGCTACGAATCATGCGAACCGCCTCAACCGGAGTTGGCGCGGCATGGGAGACGTAGAAAATTGAATCATTATTTAGCATCCCTTGAAATGCTTCATCCCGTGATTTTATAACTCCATTGTTTACAAGTGCATCGGCTAAGTGTGGTCGCCCAAGGGTTGCACCAATTGGTCGTGCAGCTTCGACGTCGGCCATTGAAATATCAATACCCGCGGCTCGCATCTTTTCAATCATTTTACGCATGCGAGGTAAGCGGCCATCTCGGGTTTCCTCAAGCATTACCTGCATCTCATTGTGCCCACCATCAAAGAGAAGACCCAACATATGAACGCTAATTCCATCTTCGGTAAGGCATGAGATCTCACTTCCTAGGGCCAATGAAATCTCTCCTCGTACCGCCTGAGTAGCCTCAATCCAACCGGCTGTCGTATCGTGATCGGTGATTCCTAAAACCTTTATTCCGAGCGAAATCGCTTTATTAACTAGTTCACGCGGAGAATCTGTCCCATCACTCTTGTTTGTATGAGTATGTAAATCAATCATGGTGTTACCTCCACTTGCCGAGTACGAGAAACAACTAAAACGCAGCCGATCAGGATTAGGGCGATTCCGGGCAAAATCCCTAAGGGTGGACGCTGTCCTATCCACCACATTGCGAGAATTGCACTAATTGGAACTTCAAAAAAAATTATGAGTGAAACTATTGCAGGCGATACACGTTTGAGTGTGGAGTTAAACATTGTGTGTCCAAGAATTTGAGCACCTAAAATCAATCCGATAACAATCCACCATTCACGGGCCGAGAAATCAAAAAGAGCAACTCCAGAGAAGATTGCGATAGGTAGTGTGCTAATTGCACAGACAAAATAGCAAATTGTCGTGTAAGTCGCGTTCTCTAGAGTTCTTTGCGCTCTTGAGCCAGCGATCATGTATAGGGCGGCGAGGGCGGCTGAAATCAATGCCGCAAGATCGCCAAGAAATGATTTAAATGAAATGTGCAGATCGACTCCTGAAATGAGCAATACCCCTGAAAAACTTACAAGCATTCCTAGCCAGGCCTTTGAAGGGATATGCCCACCACTCATTTTTACGAAGAGGGCGGCAAAAATTGGCTGCAATGCGACAAGGGCCGTCCCTGCTGCAACCGTCGTCCAGCGCATTGCAAGAAAGAAAGCAATGAAGTGAAAGGCGAGAACAACTCCGGCGATGACTGACCATTTAACACCGTCACGATGAACTCGATGTCGCAGAGCAAATGGCAGGGTTAGTAGCGCCCCACCTAAATTTCGCCAAAAAACTAGACTCACTATTGGCATAGTGCTCATCGCAATTAATGGCCCAGAAGTTCCTATTCCAATAATTCCTACGCCTAAACGAATCAAATCAGGTCTGGCTGGAATCGCTGTATGACTATCGCGGATGTGTTTTGTATTGTGCAACTGCTCGCCTTTAGCCATGGGAGAAAGGTACCCTTAAGCCATGCGCAGTAATCTCCTAAAACGAGTATTTCTCGCCCGCCTCACAGGCACAACGGTTTTTGACCCCAATGGTGACCAAGTGGGAAAGGTGAGAGATGCAGTTACCACTCTTCGCACAAATAATGAGCCCCCACGAATCTTAGGTTTTGTCGTTGAGGTTCCATTGCGTCGACGTATCTTTCTTCCAATCACTCGTGTTACTTCCATTGAAAATGGAGCAGTAGTTATAACAGGGCTCCTTAATATGCGTCGTTATGAAACCCGCCCCGGTGAATTCTTGGTTCTTGGAGACATGCTTGGTCGTTCGATTAATTTAATCGAATCGAATGAAGCAGTCATCGTTGAGGATTTGGGGATGGAACTTAATCAGAGCGGTGATTGGCTAATCACGCGCGTACACATCATGCGTCCGGGACGAGGTCTTCGCCGCAAAGGTGCTACCTCAACAGTTGCTTGGGATGAGGTAACAGGGTTTGCTCAAAGAGAACATGGCCAAGGTGCCAATAATCTACTTTTAACACTGGCAAATTTACGTGCTGCTGATTTAGCTAAAGTTTTGCAGGATTTACCAGCAAAACGCCGTGTCGAAGTTATAGGAGCGCTGGCAGATGAGCGCTTAGCCGACGTCTTAGAGGAGATGGATGATTTTGATCGTGTACCGCTTTTGACAGAACTCGAGGGAGAACGCGCTGCCGATGTACTCGGTGAGATGGATCCAGACGATGCAGCAGATTTACTCCTGGAAATCGGTCAAGAGCGTGCCGAAGCTTTGCTTAATCTTATGGAACCAGATGATGCAGAAGATGTACTGCGATTAATGACCTACGAGGATTATTCTGCAGGTGGATTGATGACAACTGAACCGATTATCATGAGTACTGATAACTCAGTAGCTGATGCTCTTGCGGCAGTGCGAAAAGAAGAGATATCGCCTGCATTGGCCTCGCAGGTTTTTATTGTACGAGCACCGCTGGAGACACCAACAGGTCGCTTCATTGGTTCGGTTCACTATCAGCGTTTGCTCAGAGAGCCACCTTCTACATTACTTGGATCAATTGTTGATGCGCACTCCCGCGGTATTAAGCCAGAGGTATCTCTGCATGAGCTCTCTTCGCACTTAGCAAATTACAACCTGCTCTCTTTGCCGGTTGTGGATGCTAATGACCGACTACTTGGTGCTGTCACCGTCGATGATGTGCTTGATCACTTACTCCCTGCGAATTGGCGAAATGTCCATCGTGATAACTCTCCCATTATCTATAGGGAGGGGTAATGATGGCTCGAAACTTCGGTCTAGATACTCCCCGTGAAGCTCGGCGCTCACTTAGACCAAAATTTGATCCTGAGACATTTGGGCGCTTGTCCGAGCGCTTTGCTCGATTATTAGGAACGGCACGCTTTTTGGTCTATATGACGATCTTTGTCTTTAGTTGGGTTGCTTGGAATTTTGCCGCGCCTAAAGATTTGCGCTTTGATGGGTATCCATTTATTTTCTTAACCTTAATTCTCTCCATGCAAGCATCCTATGCTGCACCTTTGATACTACTGGCGCAAAATCGGCAGTCCGACCGGGACAGAATTCAACTCAATGAAGACCGTGCTCGTAGCGATAGAAGTATTGCCGACACTGAATATCTCACTCGCGAAATTGCCGCGCTTAGAACCCAACTCCATGAGGTTGCTACACCCGAATTTATTCGAGGCGAACTCTCTGATCTGAGAAAAGAGTTAATTGAACAACTAGGTAGTGACTCCCAACCGAACTCCGAGTAATGATTTGCTTCGCTTGACTACTTTTTCAGCAATCTCATTGAACGCTATGGCACTGGCCGAATTCGGATCGGAAATAATTATTGGCACGCCTGCATCACCTCCTAAGCGAAGATCCACACTAAAAGGAATCTTTCCTAGTAACGCGACGTCACTACCTACCAACTGAGATAAGCGCTTTGCAGTTTCCTCTCCCCCTCCATTTCCAAAGAGTGAAATTAATGCTCCGGTTGATGGGTCGGTGTAATCAGACATATTTTCAACCACTCCCAAAACATGTTGGTGGATCTGATGGGCAATTCTCCCAGCACGTTCTGCAACTTCAGCTGCGGCAACTTGAGGAGTGGTAACTACCAAAATCTCTGAAGTCGGGATTAATTGACCTAGCGAGATTGCTAAATCACCGGTTCCCGGTGGGAGATCAATGAGCAAAAGATCTAGATCGCCCCAATAAGCATCCGAGAGGAGTTGCTCTAAAACTCGATGCAAAAGCGGTCCGCGATATGCAACTGCATCGCTGCGTTCTGGCTTAAACATCTCCATGGAAACACACTTCACCCCGAAAGATTCAAGTGGGATAAACATTTGGTCAATCGCAGTGGGGCGTTGACCCATCAGTCCCATTAATCTGGGAATCGAGTGGCCATATACATCGGCATCTAAGATTCCAACGCGCAAGCCCTTCATGGCTGCCGCGGCGGCAAGATTAACTGTTACCGAAGATTTTCCAACGCCGCCTTTTCCTGAAGCGATACCGATTACTCGCGTCAACGATTCTGGTTGCGCAAATGGAATAAATTTTTCGCGTCCATTGCGCATGATTTTCTTTACGTTATCACGTTGGGCTTGTGACATAACTCCGAAAGTTAAATGTACGCTTTTAACCCCATCAATATTAGAAACTGCACTTGTTATATCTGTTCGTAGTCTGTCTTGCATCGGACAGCCCGAAATTGTCAATAAAATCGAAACCGAAACATTCCCATCCGACTCATTAACATCCTCAACCATTCCAAGATCGGTAATAGACCTATGTAGTTCTGGATCTTGCACAGCCGTTAAAGCTTCTGCAATGCGATCTAAAAGGTTCATATAAGATCTGGATCGATTCGCGCCTCAGGACGTTTAGTCTTAGCCACTGGTTTTTCATCCATTAGATCGGCCAGTTGTTTTTTAACAAAAGTCTTTGGGTGCAAGTCTTTCGGTTGCAAATTTTCAAATCCAGGTCCTAAATTCTCTTTAAGTTCTGCCGTTGCTATCTGCGAAAGATTACGAAGTTTCTTGAGCAACTTAGCCGCTTCGGCTGCAACCTTTGGCAGCCGTTCCGGGCCAACCAATATCATCGCCAAAATTGCAAGACCTAAGAGTTCTCCAGCACCGATATCAAAGAACATGCCTGTAGCCTACCTAAGAATTAGCTTCTAGCTCGCTGCAGCAATCAAGGTCAAAGTGACTGAAAACTCTTTTCCGCCACGAATATAAGCGAGCGTTATCTTGTCTCCAACCTTTCTTGCCCGTACAGCAACAATTAACTCCTCGGCAGTAGTGATCTCTCGACCCTCAAATGAAATGATGATGTCGCCAGACTTCAATCCAGCCAATTGCGCAGGTCCACCCGCCAACAAACCTGTTTTTGATTTAGCGATGAGGGCGCCTAAACCGTTGAAATTCATATCGAGTGAAACACCAAGCACGGGGTAGGTAGCCTTACCGGTTTTTATGAGTTGGTCGGCAGTTGTTCGTGCTTGATTTATTGGTATTGCAAAACCTAGACCAATTGATCCAGCTTGAGAGGTCGTACCTAAAGATGCAATCGCCGAGTTAACTCCAATAACCGCTCCAGTTGAATCAACAAGCGGACCACCTGAGTTACCAGGGTTAATTGCAGCATCAGTTTGAAGTGCATTTATAAATGAATTTTCTTCGGCCGATCCACCTGCAGTGACTGGCCGATCCTTAGCGCTAATAATTCCGAGAGTTACAGTTCCTGATAAGCCAAGCGGTGAACCTATTGCGATTACCGCATCTCCGACTGCAACTTTGTCGCTATCGCCAAATTGAAGAGCAGGGAAATTGGAACCTGTAATTTTCAAGACCGCTAAATCATAGGATGCATCTCGACCTACCACACTAGCGTTATAAACATCGCCATTACTTAATCTGACTCTCAACGTTCCACCTGCTTCAGCCACGGAGGCAATGACGTGATTATTCGTTAAAATATACCCAGAGCTATCAATGATGAATCCTGAGCCTGTCCCGCCTCCATTGCGCGTCCGAGTTGTAATTGAAACAACTGACGGAAGCACTCGTGCTGCAATTCCAGCAACCGAATCAGGTGCACGCTCGATAGTGCTAGTTGATGCAACAATATTCGCGCTTTGAAATAAATCACCGCCCGAAGAATTGACTCCTAAGAATCCCCCAACGCTTCCTGCAAGTAAAGCAATGAGGACTGTAAAACCTCGCGAACTTTTTTTTGAGGTTGGAACTTCCCACCAAGGGGATACGAATTCGTTCGTCTTTTTACGGGGAAAGATCATGTATTTATTCTGCTATAACTTAGTGGCAACTAACAAACCATCTCCGACTGGAATCAAGGTACTCACCCAATGCTCTGTGTCATTTTTAATGATTTTCCCAGCATCGCGAAGAGAAACCGTCTTTGGATCACGTTGAGCTGGATCACAGACCTTCGAACCTCCAAAGAAATTGTCAATTACGAGTACACCACCGCTTCGCAAAATACGGTGAGATTCAGAGATAACAAAGGCTAAATCCTCTGGATTGTGTCGAAGCACAACGAGATCATATGCACGATCAGTAAGCTTAGAAATGACATCAAGTACTGGATTAGTTATGAGTCGAACTCTTGTCTGCGCGATTTCTGCATCACTGAAGGCTAACCTTGCAATTCGAGTATGTTCCATCTCATCATCGATTGAGGTCAAGGTTCCGCTGGTTCTCATCCCATCAAGTAACCATAAACTTCCTACGCCTGACCCAGTACCCACTTCAACAATTGATTGCGCCGATAATGTACAGGCAAGGTGGCGAAGGTATGCGCCGGCACCTGGAGTTACATCAACTGCTCCGAGTTCAAGACCCCTTGCACGGGCTTGAGATTTAAAGTGATCTTCGGCAATAAAGTTTTCAGCGTAAGTGTGAGGATCAATTTTCACTAAAGGCTCATAATCCATGTTGTCAGTAAGCGAACACCAAAACCAGTGCCGCCCTTTGGATTTTCGCCAGCATCAACTTCACTGCGCCCAGGACCTGCAATATCTAGATGCAACCAGCGACGTTTGCCCGCAAAGTGCTCTAGAAACAATGCTGCAGTTACAGAACCAGCTGAGTAGTCAGCTTTATCTGCTGCATGGTTAAAATCTGCAATATCACTTCTCAGTGAGTCTTGATAGTCATCTATAAGTGGCATTCTCCAAACACGATCACCCGAATCTAAACCGGCCTTCACAAAAGAAGAAGCAAGTTGCTCATCGCGTGTATACATGGCAGCAAAGGTTCTACCGAGTCCAAGGGTTGCAGCACCTGTAAGAGTTGCAATATCAACTAAATAATCGGGATTTAAATTTATATCCGCATAAGCCAAGCCATCAGCAAGAACGAGCCGACCTTCGGCATCGGTGTTTATTACCTCAACTGTTGTTCCGCCGTAATGCTTAATAACATCACTGGGTCTTTGGGCAGTAGCCGAGATGGCATTTTCGGCACACATCATTAGCGCGGTGACGTGAACATTAGGTTGTAAATCTTCAAGTGCCGTGAGAGTCGCAAGAATTGCCGCGGCCCCTGCCATATCTGACTTCATCGCTACCATCGAATCGTAAGGGCGTTTTAGTGAAACCCCGCCAGTATCAAAAGTAATCCCTTTGCCAACGAGAACAACATGAGGGGCTGGTCCTTTTAGTTTCTTTTTGTTCCTTGGCATATAAGTGACTTCAATAAAGCGCGGTCCTGGCACTGGTGATGAATTCCCAACTGCACTTAAACCACCGAACTCTTTTAACTCTTTACCGGCTAAGACTGTGACTTTTAATCTGTTGGACTCTGCGAATTCTTCCGCCTTTGTAGCCATCCACTGAGGAGTTTTAATACTAGAAGGCGTATGAACCAAATCGCGAGCGCGCGAAATCGCTTTCGCAAAAGCGTTAGCAGCATTTATTGTCTCCTTATCATCGGTTGCTACGAGGAAAGTTGGAACTTCAACGGGCTTTCCGCTCTTTAAACTCCATAAGTAAGCGGCCATCGTGAGCGAAATTGCATGTGCTTGAACATCTACTTTACCAATAGCGCAGGCTGAATACACAGTGATTTTCTTCCCACGGACTTTTCTTGCGATTGCAGTCGCAGCAGTTCTCAAAGATGCGGTAGAGCCATCCCCTAAAGAGGTCATGAAGATTCGTTCAGTTTGTGAGTTACTTGCGCTTACAGGAATTTCAAATATCTCACCATCTTTTCCTGTTGGCGAAAAGAATGAAAGCTCGTCTGCTAAATTTATTGAGAAATGGTTTTCGATATCAGCAATTAGATTAAGCGGAGCCTTAAAGGCAAAAACCTCTTCACTCTCACATACATATCCCAGAGCTATTGCATCTACAGCTGTTGCCGATGAGAGCCCTATTGGTGCACTGATGAGTATCGAAGACATGCGTTAAAGGCTATCGCCTGCGATGCCTTTACTTCTTGACTAAAGAGACCGCGGCATGAAGTGCGGCGCTCAGATTATTAGCCTCTTCTGGGTTGAGCTCAACGACCAGGCGGCCACCACCTTCCAGAGGAATACGCATGACGAGAGAGCGAGCCTCCTTGGTAACCTCCATTGGACCATCACCTGTACGGGGTTTCATGGCTGCCATGTGGAGACTCCTCTTAAAGGTTGGTGATGGAAATGCAAGAGGAGAAGTATCTCGCACATGGTGGGTTGGTGGGAAATCGCCCTAACGGCTCGTTTCATTTGGAGCTAGAGACCAATAAATCTGCCTAAATGCGCCTTTCCAGAGGCGATTACCGCCTCTACCGCCCGTACAGGTACGGTTAAGAGCTCGGCAATTTCACTCGCTGACATGGAGCGCAAATAATGCATAGTCAGAATGCAGCGCTCCTCTTCAGATAGGGATGCGAGCAACTCTGCCAATGTCGTGGGCTCGCTCATGGGGATAAGGCTACTAGCCAGTTGTTAAGAGTCGGCCCCTTAAGGAATTGGAGGAATTAGCCGAATGTGCGCGCCACTATGTGCGGCATCGCTCACACATGGCAGAACCCACGAAATTACTTCTCACTGCTTGCAAGCTTGCAAGGCCTCTTCGACAGTTTTGGTCCACGTTATTAATTCACGCATGCCTGGCTTGATAAAGCTCTCTTCCTCAAGATGCAGAATCAGCTCATGTAATGGTCCATAAATTCCAAATGGGTCAAGAATTACAATCGGCTTATTATGAAATTTTAAATAGCTGCCAACCCATATTTCAAAGAGCTCTTCAAGGGTACCTGCTCCGCCCGGTAAGGTAATAAAGGCATCAGAGATGTCTGTAATCATCGCCTTACGCTCACCCATCGTGGTGACAATGTGTAACTCATCATTCTCGTGATCGGCAAACTCAATATCAACTAATGCTTGCGGAATTACGCCGACAGTACGACCTTTCACTGAACGCGCACCCCGAGAAACTGCACCCATCATTGAAATATGGCCACCTCCAGTTACGAGCTCCCACGATAAAGAACCAACGCCTTCGCCCAATTTGTAGGCCAAATCTACATACTTTGGATCGATGCTCGGCGAGGAGGAACAAAAGACTGCGATACGCATGTGAGAAAGGATAGGGGTTAGGCTTAGCACATGAACACCATTGCATCTGGCCACGCAATTACGACAATGTCGCATGGAAAGCTTTTGGATGCATGGTTTCCAGCTCCGGCACTAGCCCGGCTCAATCCTGAAGTACCGAGTGAATTACTTGCCTTAATTGGCAACGACGATGCACGTGAAGTCAGCCGTGAAATCGCTAGCCTTGAAATTAATCTCTCGGTACCACCTACCTCGGCACTTGATGTCTATCTTCGCTTACATCTTCTCTCACATCGTTTGGTCAAACCACACGGTGTAACTCTTGACGGAGTATTTGGTCTTCTCAATAACGTAGTGTGGACTTCAGCTGGTCCCTGTGCTGTTGAGGGCTTTGAACTCACACGCGCTCGTCTTAACGCTAAAAATGGACATGTAACTGTCTTTTCAATCGATAAGTTCCCACGAATGGTGGACTATGTAGTTCCTAGTGGAGTGCGCATCGCCGATGGAGATCGAGTTCGGTTAGGTGCACATCTAGCAGTTGGAACAACCGTAATGCATGAGGGATTCGTTAACTTTAATGCCGGCACTTTAGGTACATCAATGGTCGAGGGCAGAATCTCGGCTGGCGTAGTCGTTGGCGATGGCAGCGATGTTGGCGGTGGAGCTTCAATAATGGGCACCCTAAGTGGTGGCGGTAAAGAAGTTATATCGATAGGAGAGAAAACTCTCCTCGGTGCAAACTCGGGTTGTGGAATTTCTCTTGGGGACAACTGCATCATCGAAGCTGGCACGTACATTACTTCAGCGTCAAAACTTCGCCTGCCAGATGGGCAGGTTGTTAAAGCTGCCGCTCTTTCAGGAGCGAATAATTTACTATTTCGCCGTAACTCTATTGATGGCGCGTTAGAAGCCGTAAGTCGAAGCGGTACGTGGGGTGGCCTTAACTCAATTCTGCACGCCAACTAAGTCGCAATAAGCCGATGGGATTTTAGTTCGACTTCTAAAGGTTTCGCCGCGAAGCTTAACTTGAGCACCTGAGCTAGATGTTGCTCGAATTTGGCCTATCGTGCCGCTTTCATTTCTGGACAATATTTCTAGTTGAACCACATCAGAAAGCGAAAATGCTTTGGCGACTACAGCTTGTGAGAGTTTTCGATCCCACATAACAAATCGCGGATTAAGCGCGGTATCTAGGCTTCCAGGATCATCCACTATCTGCGTGTATGTCCTACTACTTCCCCACGCATTTACCGCTAATTCGGTTTTGCCGCCTGATGATGAGAAAAAATATGCGGTGATTGGAAGGCCTGCTTGAGTTATTACTAATCCTGCAGTTTCTGTGACAACATTTTTCCAAATCGCTCCATATATATTTTCAATCTCCTTTGAATATCCCAAAAACATTTGATCTGAAATCTCTCCATATAAGTCACAATCACAACTCGCTCGATAAATTCCGGCTTTGCTTATCGCATATGAGCGCGAAGCGATTGCTTGGGCTTGAACTGCTGCGAGTGGCCAAAAGGAAGGCATCTCGCTGACACCCCATAAATACTCATCCGAAAGACGTACCGAATTAGTTAGCTCTAACCTAAATCCAAGAGTTTTGTCTTTGACTGCCTTCACTACCATTTGACCATATCGATACCTCTTGGTTTTACCAAGTTGAGTGACAGATATAAGTGCGTCGATCCCCTCTAAATATCGTGTACCGCTCCATCGAATAGTAAAGCTCCGATTCTTTGCAAAAGTATTTAGTTTTTTTTCAATCACCACATTGGGTACAACCCCCGAGCCAAGAATTGAAAGATTCAGTGAGGCTCCAGCTGTAAAAATCGCAATTGGAACTGCATCTACTTGGGTACCAATATCGCCAGTAAATAGTTGAACTATTGCGCCAGGTGTTTTTGTGGAAATTTTTGTACTACTTAATAGATGCCCAATATTGACTCTTAGAATCTTTGAATCATCAAGGG
>CAYGHJ010000022.1:0-14218 GCA_964349605.1 uncultured Candidatus Planktophila sp.
TGCATAGCGCTTGCTCGTCCGTGACTCCATTAGGAATTTCAATCATTGCTGCGGTGTATGCGAGTGCTTTTTGTGCATATCCCCCGCTCGCAACTGGCGCCAATACTCGACGTCCACTTAATGTCGCACCAACAACTTCAATTCCTGGAATTAAAGGAAGCTCCTGCTTAGAAAGGTAAGAATTCTCCGTTTGGTGAGTATCTGCATAGTTAATTCCGATTGCAGTTACATTGATAACTTCAAGACCAGAGGTTGCAACTGGGTCTGCAAGATCAACAAAGTGCATGGCCTCTGGACCACCGAATGCGGTGATTTGAATTGCTTTCATACCCGTTAGCGTAAACCGCTCGAGAGCCTATGATTTACGCAACACTTCTATTGCGTAAATCATTATTTACGCCTATGGTTCGCTTTATGGATCTCTCCTCTCTAGAGCTCAATACCATGGCAATCGTTACCAAAGTTGGCCATAAGAGAGAAGAGAATCGCCTCCGCTCTGTCGGAATACGGGTAGGAGCGCGCATTCAAGTACTAGACCGAACCTCGTCCCACGGGTACCGGGTCAAAGTTGATGACACCCGTCTGGTTCTAAGCCATGAGTTGGCACAAACAATTGACTGCATCTACAGATAAATCAAACAGATAATGTGTTCCTCCTGCGGCCAGACCAAACATTCTGCCAATAAAACGCAGACACCAGTAGTCGCTCTAGTAGGGAGACCAAACGTTGGCAAGTCCACGCTCTTCTCGCGAATCACCGGTCTGCATCGCAAAATGGGGAACTGGCCAGCTACTACAGTTGAAGTTGGTTCGGCCGACATAGTTGTTAATGGACAAGAGTTTCGTATTCTCGATCTACCGGGGATAAGCAGCCTTGCACCAATCTCACCCGATGAAAAACTTACCCGTGACATTCTTGTGGAGGATGATCCGGACTTAATCGTTGCAATTGTCGACGCTTCCAACATGGCAAGATGTTTGTATTTAGTCTGCCAATTGAAAGAACTTGGCACACCAATGATTGTTGCTCTGACAATGAGTGACATCGCTAGTGGGCGCGGAATTAATGTAGATATTGATGCACTTTCGCGTGGCCTTGGCGTCAGAGTAGTTTCAGCACTACCGAGGTCAAAAAATGGAACTGTGGAACTTGAAGAAATTCTGGCAGAAACTCTGACGCAATTAAATTTAGATAGCACGGATCCGCATGAGTCCAATCTGCCTTTAGATGAAGACCAACGAATTAATTTCGTTAGTGACATCCTCGCCACATCTGTAACTCGAACCAATGAACGATCTACCTTCTCGGACCGGGTGGATCATTTTCTCACTGCACCAATCTTGGGGGTAGTGATTCTTCTTGGCGTTCTTTGGGTAGTCTTTCAATCAACGACTAGTTTTGCCGCTCCATTTCAAGATTGGATCGCCTCCTTTATTTCAGGAGTTGTTACTCCTCCTATTGAAAGCGCTCTCTCATCTATCCCTTGGCTAAAAGGGTTGATCGTTGATGGATTGATCAGTGGTGTCGGCACTTTGCTCACCTTCCTTCCGGTTATGAGCATCATGTTCTTGCTCCTTAGCTTGCTGGAAGATTCTGGATACATGGCACGGGCAGCTGTTGTATCGGATCGTTTAATGCGATTTGCAGGGCTACCTGGAAAGGCGCTACTACCGCTGCTTGTCGGATTTGGCTGCAATGTTCCTGCCGTTAGTGCCACCCGATCACTCTCAGATGCACGCCACCGACTGATCGTGGGTTTAACAGTTCCCTTCACTGCATGTTCTGCCCGCCTCGCGGTCTATATTTTTGTGGCCGGCATTTTCTTTGGCCCAAATGCAGGCACTGTCGTTTTTGCCATGTACCTCGTCTCTATCACATTAGTGATTCTTTTCGCCCTTTTCTTACGTCTTACATTCATCAAAGGTGCTACGCGCGAGCCTCTCTTAATTGAATTACCGCCTTATCGATTACCCACTACAACTTTCATCGTTACCGATGCCTGGTTGCGGGTTAAAGGATTTCTCCGCGAAGCTGGTGGAATTGTCATAATAACTGTCGTCGCGATGTGGGTGTTGATGGCCATCCCAATCTCTGGGAATAATCAGTTCGCCAATACACCCGTTGAACAGAGTGCCTATGGTGCAATCGCAAAAGGAATATCTCCCATCTTTGCGCCCGCAGGCTTTGCTGATTGGCATACCGCGGGAGCCTTAGCCACAGGTTTCGTTGCAAAAGAAGTTGTCATCTCCTCTTGGGCGCAAAACTATGCAGTTGATTCGCCGAATCGTAAATTGGTAATTTCAGATCTTGGCAAGAAACTTAAGAAGGACTTCGAACGATCGAGTTCAGGAAATACCAGTGCTGCAGTTCTAGCCTTCTTAATTTTCTTAACCGCTTACACGCCTTGTGTTGCAACAGTTGCAGCGCAGCGACGCGAGTTTGGCACGAAATGGGCTGTCGCCGGAGTTGGATTGCAACTAGCAATTGCCTGGCTGTTGGCGGTTGCTGTATTTCAAATCGGAAGACTTCTATTCTGATGACCTCACCACGAGATCTTGTACTTGCCGCATATCGGTCGGGAGCTGCTACGCGACGTGAAATCGTTGCAACTACACATTTGGATCCCGATCTGGTTGACCTGATAGTTGACACACTCATCCGCTCTACAGAATTAGATCGATACCCCCTCCGGGAGAGTTGTGGATTCGGAGGGTGTCGAGGATGCCCTCAATCGCTAAATTGTGTTCCGCAAATAGACACCTCTTAACAAATAAGTTGCACCCCTTGTCATTGACTTGGACTAAGAGCAACATAGTGGGGCTGGCCTAAGAAGCAAAGGAGACCATCATGAAAATCGCCACATTGATTACTGGAAAGCGCGTGGAAACAATCTCATCTAGCGCAACTGCCCATGACCTACTGAATGCTTTAAAGGTTCATCACATCGGTGCATTGGTTGTATCTCCGGATGGGAAAAAGATTGAAGGAATTGTTTCAGAGCGAGATGTTGTGCGAGCGATGCCCGGCAGGTTAGATGAAATAGCCCACATGCGGGTGCGAGATTTAATGACAGTGAATGTAGTTACTTGTACGCCGAATTCAACTGTTGCTGAATTAATGACGACAATGACCGAGCGACGTGTTCGCCATGTTCCTGTCGTAGATGATTCCGGCAGCTTGTTATCGATTGTTTCAATCGGAGATGTAGTAAAAGCCCATATCAATGATTTAGATACTGAGAGAAAAGCTTTAGCGGATTACGTTAACTCGTAACTACTTTTTATTCCACCAGATTGTCGCAAGCTCTCTTTTCTCTGATTGCGGGTGTGCGATGAGAAAATCCCTAACTTCATTCTCGCGTGATTCTGGCAGGCACAATCGAATACGCGTGAACTTCACCGCTTGATCTAGATTTTGATCGCTGCGCACGTCACCGCTCCACAGTTCTAGGTGCGCCGAAATATCCATTTCATTCAAAACATTGAGTAAATCTTTAGGGGTGGGCTTGGTGGGCCGATCCAAATTCCAGAAATATTTCCATGCGCCACTTAAATTCGAGAGTGGGTGATGTTGTGGCATCTCAATTACTACGCGTTTTCGCGCATGTGAGTCCATCGCCGCCAAGAACGGCACAATATCTTGCACGTTATAGACAACATGGTGGGCAGTAACAACGTCTGCTATCTCAACCTCATCGGCTATGGCTGGCCAAAAGCCTTCGTGCACCGATGATGCAAGGCCGCGCGCATTAGCATTGCCGCTAAACATATCGAGCATTTCACTTTGATGATCAACGCCAATCACGCGTCCGGCTTTTTTACCCATTGCAAATGCGGCGATGCCTCCCCCACAACCAATATCTAAGATCGAACCGTTATCTGGAAGCGCTTCAAAGGCCTTATCGTGGGAAGGAGTGAGCTCAATTTTCTGGGGAAGTTGAAATAAAACCGCTGGGTGTATCCAAGGGCTCTCAGGTGCTTGATCGATAATCTCACTCGGAATTGCCCAAGCCTCTAGCTTTTTACGCCAGAGTTGTGATGGCACCATTTTTTATTATACTTTTGTATCCTCGGCGATTTTTTTGCGCACATCATCCATATCAAGTTCTGCAACCTTGCCGATAATCTCTTCCAGAGCAGAGCCTGGAAGCGCACCTGGCTGGCTAAATAAAAGAATGCCGTCGCGGAAAATCATTAACGTTGGAATCGAAGTAATCCCGGCAGCAGCGGCTAAGGATTGCTCTGCTTCGGTATCAACTTTTGCGAAAGTTAAATCCGGATATTTTTCAGATGTTGCTTCATAGACCGGTGCAAACGAACGACAAGGTCCACACCAGGCAGCCCAAAAATCGACAAGTACTGTTCCATCTTTGGGTATTAACTCTTCAAACTGTGCCTCTGTTAAGTTCACTGTAGCCATTTATTTTCCTACCTCTCCTATTTTTCTGTATGAGTAAAAGTTAGCTGACAGGATGATTCATTGTTCAATCGCTTGCGTAAAGCATACATAAGTAGACCGATACCAATCAAAGCTAAATACGGTTGAACCGGAGCAAAGTATTTAATTGCGCCAGAGTATCCAAGGGCAACGAGGGCCAATTTATTACACACTGGACATCCCACGGCTAGGAACGAAAAGAGTGCTCCTGCCCCGCCAATTTTTAGAGAGCGTTCTTCGATTAAATCAGCATCAATTTTCACATAAGTCGCGACAAGCAGTCCTGTAAAAACCGCGGTGATAAAAACAACAGTCGTAGACCAATTAGTTACCGCAACTTGGCGACCAAAAATAGGATTTTTCAAAACTGCGGTAGGAAGAGAAATGACTAACCCTGTTACAAGAGCGGTAGAAACTGCGACCAGCCAACGTTTTCTAGGCCAGGCGAAGAGGGCAGTAAAACAGTTAGGCATCTTTGCCACCCTTTAAGAAAAATCTCGCTGTCGAAGATTGATAAACAGCGGCGTGGGGATGCTTAATTGCTAAGAGGGAGTCCTCAAAGCGTGCCTTGTATACAAGTGTTGCGAGCAAAGCAACCCACATAGCAATGGATATCCAATTGATATTTGTAAGTACAAAGCCTGCCCCGAAAAGAAGTACGCCTATATACATAGGGTGGCGAATAAAATGGTAAATACCCGATGTAATAAGAGCTGCCCCCTCTTTGGGAATGGGCGAAATTCGAAGAGAAGGGCGAAGCACTATCCAGGCTGCAAGAAGAACTCCAGCACCAATTACATATAGAAGAAGTGCTAGACCAGGTGCCCAGGACGGAGCTATGAGTACCGTGGTTTTTGGCTTAAAGATTAACAACCCCAACAGTAAAAACTGTGCGGTTACTAATACTCTGGCTTTGAGAATTATTTGCTTTTACCAAACAATTTGCTAAAAAAGCCTGGCTCTACTGGATCATTTTGATGTCCTTGGCAGCGATCTTTTTTAGTGACACCTTTGAGTACGATTTCAACATGGCTTCCACAACCAGACCATGTTGGTTTCGAACACTTACGACATGTTGTTCTACTGCACATATTTCTATTCCCTTTTCTTAGCTTGTTGGTAGTAATTGCTGATTAATGGCTGCCGGTGAGTTGCTCCATGTGAGATAACCACCATCGAGATTTACTGCGTTAAATCCGAGCTCTTTAAGTAAAAGTGATGCCGTATGTCCGCGTTGGCCGACTTTGCAGTTAACAAGGAGATTTTTCGCTGTGATCTCTGAAGTGCGTTCACGAATATCATCAACTGAGATATTTATAGCCCCGGGGATATGACCACGAGCGAACTCCCCCGCGGTTCGTACGTCGATTAATTCATAACCTCGAAATGTGAAATCTTCAATCTCGTTCCATTGGGCAGTTTCAACTAGCCCAGAGATAACGTTTTCAGCGATGTAGCCCAACATATTGACTGGATCTTTCGCCGAGCCAAATGGTGGCGCATATGCAAGCTCTAGATCTGCCAGTTCTGGTGCGGTGATTCCTCCGCGTATTGCAGTTGCGATAACATCGATCCGTTTATCTACGCCTTCTATTCCGATGCCTTGAGCGCCAAGAATCTCACCTGTTTTTGGGTCAAAAATGAGTTTCAATGCCATCGCTTTCGCATTTGGATAATATCCAGCATGTGAGTTTGGATGCGTGTGAATTGATTGGTGGGCACGGCCAGCAGCTTTTAACCGCTTTTCGTTCCAGCCTGTAGTTGCAATCATCAAATCAAAGACTTTAACAATTGCAGTCCCAATAGTTCTTGCTGGGCGAACCTTTCGGCCAGCAATGTGATCGGCTACCACGCGCCCATGACGATTAGCTAAATTTGCAAGCGGAACTAATGTGGCGCTGCCATCTAAAGCGTCGGTTTTTTCAGCGGCATCCCCAACTGCATAAATATCAAGATTGCTTGTTCGATTAAATTCATCTACTTGAATTCCATTTCGTGATCCAATTGTTAAGCCCGCAGCCTTTGCTAATCCGATTTCAGGACGCACACCAATTGCAAGAATTACTAACTCGGCTGGGATGTTATCTCCATTAGCTAGATCAACGCTTTCTGGTCCGATATTGACAACACTTGAACCTAAGTACAAGTTGACCCCTTGGCGCACCATCTCTTTAGCTACAAGAGTCGCAAGCTCTGGATCTAGCGGCATGAGAACCTGATCGGTTGCTTCAACAAGTGCCGTCGGGATTCCACGATGAATAAGGTTTTCGGCGATCTCGACGCCAATGAATCCGCCGCCGATTACAACTGCGCTTTTTGGTTTTCCGCTGACACGATCTGCGATTCTTTCAACATCTTCAACGGTGCGAAGGGTCATGCCTCGCTCAATTCCAGGAATTGGAGGAACAACAGGAGATGCACCTGGGGAAAGAATTAACTTGTCATAGTCAATTTCATGGGTTTCATGGCTATCAAGATTCTTAATTGCTACTGTTTTCTTGCTCGGATTAATAGCTAATACTTCAGTATTAACTCGCACATCTAAGCGAAAGCGCGCATGCAAACTTGCTGGGGTCTGTAATAAGAGTGCACTTTCCTCTTCAATTACGCCGCCGACATAATAAGGTAAACCACAGTTGGCATATGAAACATAGCCAGATTTCTCAAGAACAATAATTTCGGCATTCGCATCTAGGCGTCGTAAACGCGTTGCTGCCGACATACCTCCTGCTACGCCGCCGATAATTACAATGCGCACTATGACGTTACCACTGGAAAGTTATTTGCCTGCCAGTCGGCAATTCCATTTGTTAAGTTGAAGAGATTATTGAATCCATTTTGCTGCATTGCTTCAATAGCGATTCCTGATCGGCGGCCGCTCTGACAATAGACTGCATATGTTACAGATTTATCTAATTTTGCAATTTCGCTTTCAAACGCAGGACTCTCAACATTAATATTAATTGCACCTTGGATATGGCCCACCATGAACTCACCAGGTGTGCGAACATCTAAAGTTATCACCCCAGATTCAGCGGTTTTTTGGGAGAATGCAGTTGCATCCAAGTTAGTATCTGATGACGATGACGAGCAACTAGATAAAAACAACGCAGCAATTACCAAAGAAATGATTAAAATTATTTTCTTCATTATGTCCCCTTAAGCTAAAGATAAAAATAGTTTTTGAAGTTGTGCCGTTACTGCATCGGAGTTTGACTTACCTTCAACGATGCACTCTTTCAAGCTAGCAGATATCAGGGTGAAGGCCGCCGTATTGACAGCCTTTGATACCGCAGACATCTGTGTGACAATCTCATCGCAATTTCTGCCCTCTTCAAGCATGCGAACGACTGCGCCTAACTGCCCCTGGGCACGTTTTACACGCTTTGCGATTGCATCAATTTGTTCTGCATCGGTAAGCACGTGGGCGATTTTTTTAGTTACCATTAGCAGGTACAGCGATCCTGCTCAGACACTCCGGCTAGAGCCTGCTCGACATGGTTACCGCAGCCTGACCAGCTGGCTTTCTTACATACATGACATGTTACGCGTGAACACATTTATTAAACTCCCTTGTTGATTAAGAGGAAAATTAGCATACCCCCGGGGGTATAGTCAAATGCCAGTAATCCGGACTGCCGTAAGTGCGACACCACCGACAATTACCCAGGCAATAAGCCCCATAAGCATTGGCTTCGGACCAATAGCGCGAATAGCTCTCCATCGCACGCTTGATCCAAGTGCCACTAATCCAGCTCCAAGTAAAACTTTGCTCGTTAAAACAATGTAGTCGTGCAACGCTCCAGAAATATCCAAAGAGTTCTGCAGGGTCGCAACTGCTATAAAAAAAAGAACAAAAAATGGAATAAATGGAACTTTTACGGAAGTTTCAACATTCTCTCCCAGTGCTTTTAAGTAACGTCGGTGTCGCAGTGAGAGCATCAAAACAATAGGAGCCAATAGACAAACTCGAGCCAATTTGATTACTACAGCCGATTTCAGGGCATCGTCACTCCATACCGATGCCGTTGCAATCACTTGACCTACATCATGAACGGCCGCCCCCGCCCATGCTCCAAAAGTTTGATCACTTAATCCCATTAAGTGTCCAAGAAAAGGCAGTACAAATATTGACAGAGTTCCGAATAAAGAGATCAATGCGATTGCATATGACGTCTCTTCTTGAGTAGCACGAGTTTGTGGTCGAATCGCAGCTACCGCCGTTGCTCCACAGACACCAAAACCAACCCCTATTAGTAAACCTAAATCTCCAGTCATTTTAAATAATTTAGAAAGTCCGAGAATTCCAAATATCGTGAAACTTACGACGAGAATGACGGTAATGACGCCTTTAATACCAATGGCTTTGAGCGAAATAACACTTACTTGAGCACCTAAAAGCGCAACACCTATGCGCATCAACTTCTTGCTTGCTAAGGCGGTCCCTTCTTGTGCAAATACTGGCCACGATCCAATATTTGCGATTAAAATTCCAAAAGCAACGCAGAGTGCCAGCGGACTTATTGCCGGCTGAAAATTATGTATCGTAAAGGCAACGGCAACTACGGCTGCAATCAAACTCAAGCCAGGTAGAGTCTTAATTATAATCGCCCAGCTTCATGAACTCGCTTCAAAAACTCCTGAGTCTTTGAATTTTTAGGTTTGTGTAAAACTTCCTCTGCGCTTCCCCGTTCCAGGATATTTCCTGATTCAAGAAAACAGACTTCATCGGCAACTTGGGTGGCAAATCCCATCTCGTGTGTTGCTAGGACCATAGTCATACCATCGCTCTTTAAATCGCGGACGATGCTTAAGACCTCATTGACTAATACGGGGTCCAGCGCCGAAGTAATCTCATCCAACAAAAGTAGGCGTGGATTACAGGCCAATGAGCGAATGATGGCAACGCGTTGCTGTTGTCCCCCGCTCAAACGATCTGGATACTGATCGGCTTTGTCAGCTAAATCAAAGCGCTTGAGTAGTTTCTGTGCGGCCTCAACCGCCTCTTCTTTACCCTTTCCCTGAACTTTTATCGGTGCCAAGGTGATGTTCTCTAATACGGTTTTGTGTGGAAATAAGTTAAAAGATTGAAAGACCATTCCAAGTTTGCGACGTACTGCATCTACATTTATTAGTGGGTCAGATATTTCATCTCCATCTAAAAGAATCCGTCCATCGTCGATTGATTCTAGGAGATTTATACAGCGAAGTAGCGTTGATTTACCTGAACCCGAGGCACCGATTAGAACGGTCGCAGTGTGCTCTGGCACTGATAGAGAAAGGTGGTTGAGAACTAATTCGTCTCCGAAAGATTTACGGATATCGATCAGCTCTAAAACGTTGGCCATTAGATTGCACCCTCTGAATTCTGTGCATTTGTACGCTGGCGAATCGCGCGATCGGTATAGCGCGTCATTGGAATTGTAATTAGGAGAAAAAGGATTGCTGCAACCACATAAGGTGTGTAGTTAAATGTCCGACTTGAATTAATTTGTGCAGCGCGTACTGCATCCGTGACTCCCAAAATTGACACAAGCCCTGTATCTTTTAGCAGCGAAACAAAGTCATTAAGCAATGGTGGAACAACTCTGCGAATCGCTTGCGGTAAAACTACATAGCGCATTGTCTGTCCTGATGTCAGACCTAATGATCGAGCCGCTGCGCGTTGACTTGGATGTATTGAAAGAATTCCACTACGAATAACCTCAGCGACATAGGCAGAATAAGTAAGCACGACAGCAACAGTGCCAAGGAAGATTACGTTGCTTGAAATCCCAGTTAGTCTTAGTGCCGGTACGCCAAATCCAACAAGCAAAATAATCAAAATGAGCGGGGCTCCGCGGAAGATATCAACGTAGGTAGTTGCAAGAAATCTAAATGGAGTTAGCGCCGGGGATTTCGTTGTTCGCATTAGTGCCAGCCCTAGGGCTATTACACCGATACAGACACCACCGATAAAAGTTAACTGCAGATTAATCCAAAGACCGGCGATGACAGTTGGAAGAACTTCGCGTCCATAATCAATATCAAAAAATGTCTTTTTAACTACTTCCCAACCTGGTGAAGAGAGAACGATTGCAATGAGGGATCCGATTACGAAAATCGATGAAATTGCCGCGATTAAGCTCTGTTTGCGGCTAATGCGCTTGCGCGCGACTGCCCGTTCTATCTCACGTGAGCTTGGCGACCATGCTGAGTTATTTCGCTCGCTCATGGCCGCCAAACTACCGTGTTTAATTCTTTCTTTCTATTAAGGCTTTAATACTGGCGCACCAGCATCAGTGGCAAGCCACTTATCCGTAATCGCTGCCAAAGTACCATCGGCGGTAATTGCATCAACGGCTGCAGAGACGCATGAAGTTAACGCACTTCCCTTAGACAACAAGAGGCCGAATTGATCGCCCGAACCTGATGAAGGCAACTGTCCAACGATTAATCCATTAGTTACTTCAACTCCAGATAGATAGAAAGCCGTTGGGAGATCCACAACTAAACCATCAATCTGACCATTTTTAAGTGCTGATACGCCAGCTGCATTGTCATTAAATACTTCTGGCTTAATACCGATCTGATTTTGAATTGCATCTAGGGATGTCGTGCCAACGGCTGCTCCCAGCTTTGCATCCTTCAACTCAGCAATTGAAGTTTTGCCCTCAATTTTACTGCCTTTGAAAGAGACGATTGCCTGTGGAGCGGTGTAGTACGGTGATGAAAAATCAACTGCAGTAGAACGCTCAGCGGTGATAGAGAACTGTTGAAGATTGAAATCAAAATTCTTATCACCAGGTGTTACGGCACTATCAAATGTTGTACGAACCCAGACAACTTCATCATTAGTAAATCCGAGTTGCTTTGCCACTGCATAGGCCACTGCGCCTTCAAAGCCATTACCGGTCTCTGGAGCATCATCAATAATCCATGGATAGTACGCAGGTTCGCCCGTAGCTATTGTTAACTTGCCTGATTCAACTGTTGCAAGATCTGCTTTGGCACACGACGCTGCTGCTTCCGATGTAGCTGAATCACTAGTGGAACAGCCTGAGAGAATTAATGCGGAAGATATAACTGCAATCGATAAAAACCCAAGATGTTTCTTCATGGTAGCTCCTAATACTTGTGGGCCGAAATGGCTGCCTGAATAGGCTATAACAAGAATATCTCCCCGCCAAGCTAAGGAAGCAATACCTTCGCATCAAACTTGGAGCGCTTAAATATTCCAATGGCGCCATTTAGTCCTAGCGTCATAACGATGTTTACCAAGAATGCAAGAAATGCGAAGATGAGCAATGAACCGCTTAAGGCTGCCAGCCACATAAACGTCTCGTATTCGCCATCATAATAAATAGTGCGACGTAACATTCCCTGTAAACCAGCCATTCCCATGAAAGCACCCATGCCAATTCCGCCAATTAAGTGCGCCCAGAAGTGGAAGTTAGCTAACTTCTGACTCCAGAGTTCAGCGCCATTTGTAAGGATTGGAAGGAGAATATATATGGCCGAATAGAGCGTCATAGTTAGACCAATTAATATAGCAACGTGGACGTGGGGGCCCACGATCCATTGAGTGTTGTGGAGAATACGATTTAACCCGACATCTGCCTGCAGGATTCCCGCTGGGACTGCGAGAGCAAAGCCAAGCAAACCACCGAGCAAAAACTTAAGTGGATTAGTCATTTGTAGTGGCCTTGCGCTCCATAGCGTAGTAAGCGTGATAAAGAAGGCTAAGCCAGTTGTTACTAATTCAAAGGCCGTAACTAATTCACCCGAGACAATCTTTAGGACTGCTGGTTGGCTCTGATCACTGAGCAGATGGTGAGACCAAACTGTCCATGAAACGACTAATTCAACTGCAAGGGCTGCTCTTGCCCAATTTTGCATGAATAATTTGCCACCAGTAATTAGCGTTGCAAGCAGATACCAAGTTCCTGCTACGAAGATAAGCACTAAGCCATCGGCTACAAGATCTAAACCCCACCAGAACCAATTTTTGTAAAGGAGTGCATCGACTACCGATGTCTTTAAACTAGCACCACCAAGTTCTGCAATCATATAAACAAGAATCAGCACACCAGTAAAGAGAATAATTGCTGCATTTAGTGCAACATCGACGGTTCCTCGAGCAATCGCCACAACAGGCAAAGGAACTAAGAACTCATCCTCACTCTTTCTGCGTTTTCTAGAAAAGAGATTACGAAGGCCCGTAAATCCAAGTGCATCTAATATCATCGCTTTTCCATTTACGGGCTCGAAACCCTCTGGTGTATACGTAATCGTCTTAAAAATATTGATTACAAACAATGCGGTACCGACCATTATTAGGGCGATGCCAGTAATAAAGATAGCGCCGCTTAATGGATGGAACTGCGTGAAATCCGCCGGCAGAGGCCAGTAGAGGGTGTACAGAGGTGCGTAGTGTGAAAGAAATCCATCCAGCCAGAAAGTTAGAGTTCCAAATGTAATTAGACCCCATGTCCAATCACCAAGGCGGTAGCTCCAAAGTGGCTTTTTCATCAAGAATGGAACCAGAAATAGAAAGGCACCAAATACAATCATGTAGGTGGAGCCAAAAATCCCGACTAGCGGATGTGCTGTAAGAATCCCAAAGTACTGTTTCGGTGGAATCAATTTAATTGGCTCTACTTGATAAACACGCATAATCATGCCCTCAATTGCGGCAAGCCCATAATAGAGAAGTCCAACTACGACGAAACGCAGAGTCAATTTTTGCATAGGTGTCTGAGTTTCAGGTTTGAATAGGCCTTTATTTCCGTTAAAGAAAGTTTCTTTTAGTGACATTTTCATCGCCCTCTCACTTAGCGCATCCGGAAACATGAATTACATTTTTTAGAATCATCTGAGCGCCCTCCGGACCTGAGTACTCGGTAGATCTAATCGTAAAATCACCATTCTCTGGAAACTTCCACTTAATAATATTGTCGTGACCCGGTACAACTTGCATTTGAAAAACCATCGTATTGTCATTGCGGAAAACGCCGAAGCCATATGTTAAGTCCTCTGAAACCACGTTAAATTCAGTTAACTTGTCACAATTAATATTCATGCTTTCGCTAGGTAATTGAAACTTATGATTAGCGACAATGATATTGAATGATTGATCAGGAACGAAGTGTCCACCATCTAAATCGATTTTTGTCCAAGGAATCGTGTTGTAAGTAATTACGTGAAGAGACGCCCCAATAGTTGCTAATAGAGCTACAAAACTGTAGAAAAACTTAGGATTAATCTTGGATTTTCCTGGTCTTGTTATATTTAAACTAAACCAAATCATTAGCAGCATTATTGCAGATACATATAATGTATAAATTAGTGCTTGTCCCCAAAGGACTGTGTTGGAACTAATTACCATTTTGAACCTCACTTTCGAAGGTGTTACTAAATTCTCCTTGAACTATGTAACATTCGCAAGAAGAAAATGTTATGAAAGTGCTCACTATGATGGAGTTTGAATGGAGATTTCGAGATAAATTTCAACCTCAACATGTAGTTTGGGAATTTCTCTTCCTGCGATTGTTGGTTTCATTTTCTATTACGCAACCTCTGAGAGGTACCACTCACAATAAGATTCTTTTTGTCCTCTCTTGCCCTGCCGTATTCCCCGTTTCATATTTCGCAATACAGGTATTCACTATGCATCTACTCCGTAAGAGTTGGAGCACTAAGGCATTACAAAGCCGCCATCAACTGGCACTGTCACACCAGAAACATACGAAGATGCATCGCTGACTAGCCAAATGAGGGTTGATGCAAGCTCTTCAGGTC
>CAYGHJ010000023.1:0-13702 GCA_964349605.1 uncultured Candidatus Planktophila sp.
GAGTGAAAAACAATCTTCAAACTGTATCAGCGCTTTTACGACTTCAAGCACGACGCATCGAAGATCCAGGAGCGGCTTCGGCTCTAAATGAAGCCGTGCGACGAATCGCATCTATCGCCCTGGTTCATGAAACTCTTTCAAGCAGTAGTGAAAGTGACGTAGCCTTTGACATTGTTTTAACGAGCTTAATTACACATGCTCTAGAGCTAAGCCCTCGAATGGGTGAACTCTCAATTGAACGAAATGGCGAACTCGGTTCTTTGGAGTCACGACTTGCAACTCCGCTTTCCTTAGTTATTACCGAATTAATGCACAACGCTCTAGAACATGGATTAGCTGAGCAAGGCTCGACTTTAACTATTAATCTGGCACGTTATAGTAATGAGTGTGTAATCACGATCGTTGATAACGGCATTGGATTGCCTGAGGGATTTGATTTAGCAACTTCTTCAAATTTAGGTTTACAAATTGTGCGTACTCTCACAGAGAATGAACTCAAAGGTGTTTTACGATTATCATCCACGGATGCTGGCACTACTGCTTCACTGCGCTTTCCATTATAAAGGGCGCGAGAGAGTTAGAAGGAGTTCTGCTGCTCCTGTAGACGGGCACGATTACGTGCAGCGCGACGTTTAAGTGCTCGACGTTCATCCTCAGATAAACCACCCCAGACCCCAGCGTCCTGTCCACTTTCAAGTGCCCAGGCCAAACATTCATCCTTTACGATGCACCGGTTGCAGACTTTTTTCGCCTCTTCAATTTGAGAGATTGCTGGCCCAGTATTTCCAACTGGAAAGAAGAGTTCTGGATCCTCATCACGGCAGGCCGATCTGTGTCGCCAATCCATCTGCGTGCCTCCTCTAGCCCCATTTTGGTGAGGCCTCATTCGCTGTCACTTCATTGTTAATACGCCCAAAATCTCAGCGCAAGGAGACAATTCTCTCGTCTTCTCATCGTATAAACAAGGCGATAGGCAAAGAGATTTCCGATTACATGGTGATATATATCGCGTGTGCCCCCGACAGGAATCGAACCTGCGCACCCGCCTCCGGAGGGCGGTGCTCTATCCCCTGAGCTACGGGGGCTCATGAGTTAACCTCGTCAAGGTTATCAGCGGGTGCACATTAGTCGCGAAACTGTAAGAATTACGCCCATGAGTTCAATCGCCTATTTCGCTACTGGGTGTTTTTGGGGTGCTGAGCGCCGTTTCTGGCAGATGCCCGGAGTTATTGAGACATCCGTCGGGTATATGGGTGGGAGAGTTTTGAACCCTTCATATGAAGAGGTCTGCACCGGAACTACTGGTCATGCCGAAATGGTGAAAGTTAGCTTTGATGAATCAAAGATTTCTTATCAACGTTTATTGGAAGAGTTTTGGACGATGCATGACCCAACATCGTTGAATCAACAGGGTGGTGATATTGGAACTCAGTACCGCAGTTCAATATTTACTACAACGCCGGAACAGTATGTCACTGCTGTTTCTTCGCGTGATGTATATCAGGGAGTGCTGACAGCCCACGGATTAGATGAAATAGCAACAGAAATTATTAGCGCCGAAGGTATTGAGTATTTCCTTGCTGAGGAATATCACCAAAAGTATTTAAAAAAGAATCCAAATGGTTATGACTGTCATTCAAGCACGGGAGTTGCATATCCAAACGTTGGTATCTCGGTATGAGCGAGAATCCCTATCCAGTAAAAATAAATGAGTCAGAGCTCAAGTCTTCGCTGGACCCATTGTCGTATGAGGTTTTACGGAATGCGGCAACTGAGCGACCATTTACTGGCGAGTATACAGATACAGATAAAATTGGCGTCTATAAGTGTAAAGCGTGCAGCGCGGAACTCTTCAAAAGCGAAACGAAGTTTCACTCTGGGTGCGGATGGCCATCTTTTTATGCGCCATCAAGTGATGATGCAGTAGAGCTCATTGAAGATCGCTCACTTTTCCCTCGTGTACGAACTGAAGTGCGTTGTGCTGCATGCGGATCTCACTTAGGTCATTTATTCAAGGGAGAGGGTTATGATGTTCCAAGCGATGAGCGTTGGTGCATAAATTCAGTCTCACTAATCCTTGAGGATATTTAATAATCTAATCCGCGTGATTCGTGCACTGCTTGATAGCAGTACCACGCGACAACACTTCGATAGGGGTGGAGCTTTTCACCGAGTACATCCAACGCTTTAGCCGGCGTTTCATCGCGCTTCTTATGAACAATATCCCAACCCCGTCGAACAGCTAAATCTCCAGTGGGCCAAACATCTAACCGGCCTAATTGAAACATCATAAACATTTCTACCGTCCAACGCCCGATACCCCAGAGGGATGTTAGAGCCTCAAAAATCTCCTGGTCATCATGTATCTCATCGATACGTTCGATTGGAATGGTGCGATCTATTACCGCTGCCGATAATCCTTTTATCGTGCGAGCCTTTGCGCCAGAGACGCCAATTATCCGTAGATCCGAATCATCCAATTTTACTAATTTGCGCGGCGTAATCTGACCCTTGCATGAAAGCACTAAACGGGCATGAATGGTGTCGGCGGCCTTCGTTGCAAGCTGTTGAGAGATTACGGAACTAACAAGTGATTCGAAATTGGTTTCGGTTTGAGCGTTTCTGCCAATCGTGCAGAGTGGACGTCGTGCGATGAGAGGAGCAAACTTCTTATCTAGTTCACCGACCTCTGCGACTATTCGCCGCATTTTTTGAGTCGAGTGAAGCGCCATAGTCTAAAGAGAAAAAGTTGGGTATTCGTCGGTAACTAAAAGTAACGCATACCCTGCTACACGATTCCAATACGCGATAGTTCCAACGACTACCTCGGCACACTTTTCCGGGTATTTTCCCGTAAAAACGACATTAAACCATGCAAATATTGTTAAGAGAAGTGAATACAAAATATAAAAAAGACCAACCACATAAAGAGGAATTGCTAAAAACCATTTAACTAGGGGTAGCCATCGATTGAGAAGCTTCGCATCCACTGGTGGGAAAACCACGCTCACCACGTCGTTCTTTTCGATTGATGGATATTCATCGGTAAGTAATAGAATGTATGCATCCACTCGCGTTTGTAAGGATAAGAGCGCTTCATTAAATGCCAAGAGGTAGCTCGGATAGATTTGTCGAACGATTATTGCAAGCGCAACTGGAAGTGCTAAAAAGCCAACGGCAAGAAAGTCAGGGTTATCTGTTGAGGAGTAATCTGAGGGAGAAAATGATGCAAGAAAGACTGCCATAGGTATAACTAAGATGATTCGAAATAAGGCACTGATGCGGTCTCGCTCGGTTAAAGTCACATCGATCTGGGTCTCAATTTGTTGGCTCATGGGTAAAAACTACCTTGGTATAAGCCCCTTGATTGCATGTAAGGCTTTTGTGCCGTACTTTTACACTCCTTGCAGAGGCATTTACAGGCATTTACAGGTTTTTGTAGGTTTGAGCGGGTCTGAACAGTAAATTGGGGTCTTTATGGCTGGAATAAAAGAGGTAGCTGATGAGGCTGGTGTCTCAACTGCAACTGTTTCACGGGCACTTCGCGGTTTACAGCATGTTAATGAGTCGACTCGGCTCAAAATTATCGCTGCAGCCCAAAAACTGGAGTATCCATTAACGCGTGCAGACTCACCTCCCGGTCGCACTAACAGCGTCGGTGTTGTGGCTCCCTATATTTCTCGCTGGTATTTCTCGCAAGTAATTAGTGGAGCAGAACAAGCTCTACGCGAGGCTGGATTAGATCTATTGCTCTATAACTTCAGCGCAATGAAGGGGAGAGAGCGCTTATTTCAACATCAACTTTTGAAAGGTCGAGTTGATGCATTGATTGTTATCTCATTACCTCCAACGGAGGAAGAGTTTGACTCAATTCTTTCTCTTGGAATACCTATCGCATTAGTTGGAATGGAGCATGCACAATGTGCAAGTGTGAAAATTGATGATGTCGCTGCGGCTCGTACTGCGACGCAGCATCTAGTTAATCAAGGGCATAAAAAAATTGGGTTAATGTCTGGAAGGCCCGATGACCCATTTAACTTTAGCGTGCCGCAAGATCGACGCAGAGGTTTTATGCAGGTTTTAGCTGAGAATGGTTTGGAGTGGCTACCTACTCGCGAGGTGCATGGCGACTTCACGATGCACACTGCATCTCGGGCGATGGATGATTTGTTGGCACGACCAAACAGACCGACTGCAATTTTTTGTGAATCCGATGAAATGGCGATGGGCGCTCTTCAAGCGTTACGTCGACACGGTCTTAAATCTCCTGAAGATATTTCAATTGTCGGTTTTGATGGTCACGAGATGGCCGAGTTCTCTGAACTAACGACAATTGAGCAGCCAGTTACGTTAATGGGTGAAATGGCGGCGCAGTCAATCATGGAACGGTTGCGAAAGCCACACGTACTACCACCCTCTTTAGTTCTTCCGACCACATTGGTTGTACGAAACACCACGCGCAGATTACTCCCAGAAGAGGTTTAAGAGAGTCTAGTTTCATTTACGTGAACCTCACGGTAACCTACTGGGATGTCTGACAGTAATGTTCAAGCCCCCTCATTAGCAAAACTTCTTACCCATCATTCGGAAAAATGGCGAGGTTTTGATCGAGACGTCCTGCCCTTACCTGTGGCAGAGATGGATTTTCCAATCGCTGATCCAATCCGCACCGTACTTCAAGAGATGATTGCCGAGTCGGATCTTGGCTATTTAGGATCAGTTCCAGAGCTCGGGCAGGGATTTGCACAGTTTGCAGCCGCGCGCTGGAGCTGGGAGGTTGATACCTCACAAGTCAGTGTTGCCGCCGATGTTGGCGTAGCTGTTGTTGAAGTTTTACGTGTATTTACCAAACCGGGCGATAAGATTTTGATAAATTCACCGGTTTATCAAAATTTCTTCAATTGGATCGATGAAACCCACCTTGAAAAAATTGATCTTCCCTTTACGCGTACAGGTTCTGAAGAAGGGATAAATAATCCTTGGCAACTTGACTTAGATGCCATAGAGAGTATTTATGCAGATGGTTTAAAAGTGCACTTATTGTGCTCACCCCACAATCCTCTCGGCAGAATTTTCTCAAAAGATGAGCTTGCACGCATTGCTGAAATGGCTAAGAAATATAATGTGTTAGTAATTAGCGATGAGATCCATGCGCCGCTGACTTATATTTCTAGTGATTTCACGCCATTTTTGGCGGTAAGCGATGCGGCTCGAGAAGTTGGCATTACCGTAACTGCGGCATCAAAGGGTTGGAATATTGCAGGCCTCAAATGCGCCATCATTGTTTCGCAGAATGAGGCGATCAGAGCAACATTGGATGAACTTCCAATGGCCGTTCATTTCAGAGCATCGATTTTGGGCGCATTTGCCTCTGCCGCAGCATTTGCCGATGGTGGAGTTTGGCTCGATTCAGTTATGAAGCAGCTAGACCATAATCGTTATCTGATTCGTGACTTACTTGCGGCCAAATTGCCATCAGTTAAATATCATATTCCGCACAATGGTTATCTTGCATGGTTGGATTTGAGTACATTGAATCTTGGTGAAGATCCAAGTGCGACACTGCTCGAAAAAGGGCGCGTGGCCTTTAATCCAGGACATTCATACGGATCGCAGTGTTCCCAGTACGTACGACTTAACTTTGCGACGAGTCCGGAGATCATTACAGAGGCGATAGAGCGGATTCTTAATACGCTTTGATTAAAACAATTGATTGCGATGTAACCATTATTGGAGCTGGTCATAATGGTTTAGTTGCGGCGGCATATCTGGCAAAAGCAGGTAAGAAAGTTCGAGTTTTAGAGGCTAATGGGGAAATTGGCGGAGCGACAACCAGTGTTCGGGCATTTCCTGGCTTTGATGCTCGAATATCACGGTACTCATATCTTGTCTCACTTTTACCGGATTCAATCATCTCTGAATTGGGACTTAACTTTGAGTGTATTTCCCGTACGGTTTCTAGTTTTACACCGTATGAACTTTCTGGCGTTAACCAGGGATTATTCGTTTCGCGCCATTGGGATGAAGCAACAGAGAACTCCTTTTCCCTTTTAGATCCAAGCGGAGATGAAGGCGAAGCGTGGCAGAAGTTTTATAGTGAGATTGCAGAGTTTGCACAATGTATTGCACCAACGCTATTGAAACCATTAATGACAAGAAGTGAATTAAAAGCCTTAATAGCAATGCCATTGGTATGGGATTACATGATTGAAAAACCTATTGGCGAAGTTATAACAGAGCGCTTTAAAGAGGATTTAGTTCGTGGAGTCGTATTAACAGATGCTCTTATAGGTACTTTTGCTTCAGCTTTTGAGATTCAAGCAAATATTTGTTTCCTTTACCACCTAATGGGTAATGGCACTGGAGAGTGGAAAGTTCCAAAAGGCGGCATGGGAGCGTTAGTTTCAGAGCTTGAGAGAGTGGCACGTGATGCTGGAGTATTAATTGAGGTCAACAAGCGGGTTGTAAAAGTTGAAAGTGATTTTGAAGGTGCCACGGTAACGACGGCAGATGGAGAGAAGATTCGCTCGCTATACGTGTTATCAAATGCCGCGCCACAGATACTTGCCCAACTTAGTGGAAGAATAGCCCCTAAAAGTCTTGATGGCTCTCAAATGAAAATTAATGTTTTACTCAAACGCTTACCAAAACTTAAATCAGGTGTTGATCCTCGATTGGCCTTTGCCGGAACTTTCCATGCTAATGAATCTTTTTCACAGTTTGAAAGTGCATTTGAGAAGGCGAAGAAGGGCCTGTTTCCGGAGATGATGCCGATTGAAATGTACTGTCATACTTTGAGTGATTCCTCAATTCTTAGCCCTGAACTCGCAGATTTGGGTTATCAGACTTTGACGTTATTTGGATTACACACACCTGCGGCTCTTTTCGATGCTAATAATGATGGCGCTCGCGAAGAAGCGCTGAAATCTGCCCTAGCATCACTTAATCACTATTTAGCTGAACCTATTGAGAGTTTAATAGTTGGAATTGAAGTCAAAACGCCGCTGGATATTGAAGCCGAAATTGGCCTACCCAGAGGAAATATTTTCCACAGAGATCTACATTTTCCATTTCGTGAAGATGGAACTGAGCCAAGTTGGGGAGTAGAGACAGATGACTCTCGGATATTTATCTGCGGCGCAGGTGCTATTCGAGGTGGAGGAGTTAGTGGCGTGCCTGGTCATAATGCGGCAATGGCAATCCTGGCTAAGGATTAGGCTATGGCTATGACCCACCATCCCGAAACAGTTGCAATTAGCGCAGGTAGACCTGAAGTTGGTCCTGATGCAGCACTTAATCCACCAGTAGTTTTAACCTCAACTTTTCATTCAGGTGGAGAAATTGGCTACGGGCGTTATGGAAATGAAACATGGAAGGCGCTTGAAGATGCTATCGGCGCGCTTGAAGATGGATCGACTTTAGTCTTTTCATCAGGAATGGCAGCAATTAGCGCCGTTTTTTCAATTTTGCCTATTGGCGCACCAGTCGTTGCATCTAATCAGGGATATAGCGGCGTCATGACACTTCTTAAATCTTTTCAGGAAAGTGGTCGGTTAGAGGTTCGATTTGTAGATGTCGTAGACACGCAATCTGTTATCGATGCTATGAAAGGCGCGGCCTTTGTCTGGCTCGAATCTCCAACTAATCCAGGCTTAGATGTTGCCGATCTCACGACGATTATCTCTGCAGCTAAAAAACTCGGAATTGGAGTTGGTGTCGACAACACTTTTGCAACACCGTTGGTGCAAAGACCATTGGCAATGGGCTCCGATATTGTTATGCACTCGGTCACAAAGTTTTTGTCGGGCCATAGCGATGTACTCATGGGTTCACTTTCAACAAACGATCCCGCTTTGCTCAAGAGGCTGCAGGATTCACGCAATATTAGTGGCTCAATCCCCGGACCTTTTGAAACATGGTTGGCCCTTCGAGGGCTTAGGACATTTCCATTGCGTTTTAATAAATCACAGGAAAGCGCTAAAACCCTGGTCGAGAGGTTGAAAGCTCACCCAAAGATTTCTCGTGTTCGATATCCGGGATTTGGCGCAATCATCTCTTTTGAAGTTGATGGCACGGCAGAACAAACACAAAAAATCTGTGAGTCATCTACCTTAATAACTCATGCAACCAGTCTTGGAGGCGTCGAATCCCTCTGGGAACGCCGCCGCCGGTGGCCGATGGAGAGTCTGTCAGTTCCTGAGCAGTTAATCCGCCTATCGGTTGGGTGTGAGCATGTCGATGATATTTGGAATGATATTAACCATGCGCTCGCGGCTATCTAGAGAAATTTTCCGCAATAGCGAGTATTTTTAATACATGGTCAAATTTTTCCGTCGGGTAATTGCCGCAATAACTGTAACTATATTGGCCTTTCGTGCCGTCGGTTCATTTCTATCATGGATTGAGAATCAAGAAGATACATCAGCCAATGCTTGGATCGATGAAGAAGAGTATGAAGATGTCTAGTTCAACCTATATTTTCGGGACATGCAATCTCGGTGCGAATGAGATTCGTCGACGAAAGCTAGTTGGATTAGTTGGTCTATTTTTTCTGGTCGCGTCTATAGCGACAATGGTGGTTTTCGTACTACCCTTCTAAGTATGAAGATTCAAATTCATACACGTAATGCAGATTTAGCCGAAGACTTTAGAGAAATTGTCGAGGAAAAACTTAACTCGATGGAGCGATTCAGCATCACCATTGAAAGAGTAGAGGTTGAAATTCTTCATGAAGCCAATCCTCGCCAAGGGAAAAACTCACATCGAGTAATATTGACATCACACGGTGCAGGTCCTCTCATAAAGTCGGAGGCGACTGAGTTTAATGACTTAGCAGCATTTGATTCTGCGGTGAAAGCCTTTTCATTGCAAATCCGAAAAATTCATGAACGAACTAAAGACTACGATAGAGAAACTTTAAGAAAGAGGAAGAGCTCAATCTAAATAATTGCACTTCCATCGCGCCGCGTAGCAGTCAAACTCGCAACTGCAGTAATTGCCAAGGTCATCACTATTACCCCAAGGCTAAATTCGATTGTGATATGAGGCAGCCCAACGTTTAGAATTTCATGAACTCCAATTCCATGGAAGGCTTCAATCACCATTTTGACTCCGATGAAAGCTAGAATAAATGAGAGTCCTTTAGAAAGAAAAATGAGTCGATCGAGCAGGCTTTGGAGCAAAAAATAGAGTTGGCGTAGACCCATTAGAGCAAATATATTTGCACAGACAACGATGTATGGATCCCGTGTAATTCCAAAAATCGCTGGAATTGAATCGAGGGCAAATACTAGATCGGTAAATCCCAGTGAAATTAGGGCGATCAAAAATGTTGAAGCACCTCGCCGTCTCATCCAGGTAACAACTCGATCTTCTTTCCACTCTTCCTCACCTTTATCATCAAGGAGGAGGCGATAGGCAGTATAAATAAGGAAAGCTCCAAAGAGGAAAAAAGCTGACGAGAATCTACCAATGATGGCACTACCTGCAGCAATAAATCCACCGCGTAAAACAAGTGCAATTAGAATCCCGAGAAGTAGAACTAACTGTTGCCGGTTCTTATCAACCTTTAGGCGGCTCAAGATTATGACAAATACAAAGATGTTATCTACTGATAGAGCATATTCCGTCATCCATCCAGCAAAAAATTCTTTTTGTGCATTTGGATCGGAGGTCCAGTTAGACATTAGTAGGCCGAATACGATTGCAGCAGAGACATAAACTATGGTCCATATTGTGGCTTCGGTTGTTGTGGTCTCTGTGTTGCGGCGCAAAATCGCTAAAATTAAATCAAAAATAATGACCGCTGAAAGAGCTCCAAGCGTGACAAGCCAAATATGAGTAGATTCCATTGCCGTATTGTGCCAGTTAGCTAAGGCTCCACATACAAGAGAGTCCAGGAATCAAGGTTTTGCCAGCATAGTTTTCTAACTCTCCCGAACTAATGATAATGGGAACGCCTTTCAGTTCAATTTCTTGCGCCTTAGTTGAGAGATTCATAACCACTGTGATGGAACCACGTTTAAAGATAAGGAGATCACACTTCATTGATCCATGCATAGGCGATTCGAGCCAGTCAATATCGCCAATGCCTGTTAAGTGAAGTGCCCGAAGTGCCAAAGCACTTCGGTACATATTGAGAACACTCTTCTTATCATCGATTTCACTCTCTACTGTTAGCGATTTCCATGAGGGGTTCATAGGGAGCCAGGGCTTTCCTGAGGTAAAGCCAAATGGCGATTCAGATCCGTTCCAAGGTAGCGGTACCCGTGCCCCATCGCGCCCCTTTATAGCGCCGTTTGATCTAATAAATGATGGATCCACTCGATCGCTATCGAGGAGTTCGCCATCTGGTAGACCTAACTCCTGGCCTGCAAATACATATGCTGAACCGGGAAGTGCAAAAACAAATAGTGCTAGTGCTCGAGACTCAGCATCGCCAATTCTTGAGACAACACGGGGCGAGTCGTGGTTGCTTAATGCCCACGTTGGTGATGCATTCACTGTGGCATTGAGTTGGATTGAGCGATTAATAACCTCGAATAAGAATGCTCCATCAAAAGGAGCGGTAAGTAAATCGAAGTTAAAGACTTGATGTAACTCATCAGGGCGAACATAGAGGGTTGCATTGATCGGCGGATGAACCCAGGCTTCGGCAACAGCCATCACATCTCGCTTACCGTACGAGTCAAAAAGCTTTCTCCATTTTCGGTAAATCTCGTGCACTCCTTGGCGATCAAAATATGGAACACTCTCTAAAAGTGCGCTTCTTTTGCTCGTCTCCATCTCAACATCTAATCGAAGCGCCTCGCTTAACCCTGCGGGGTCCGGATGGTTTTTTTGAATCTCTTCTTTAACTAATCCATGTGCAACATCAATTCGGAAACCGTCGACGCCCAGATCTAACCAGAACCTCAATGTAGTTTCGAAGTCATCACTGACCTCTGGGTTCTCCCAGTTTAAATCTGGCTGAGATGAATCAAAGAGGTGAAGGTAGTACTGACCATCCTCTACTTGCGTCCATGATGGTCCGCCGAAGAGTGAAATCCAGTTATTAGGTGGAGTGCCATCTGGTTTTGGATTATAAAAGTGGAAACGGTCTCGCTCAGGTGAACCTCGACCAGCTCTTAACGCCGCTTGAAACCATGCATGCTGATCAGAAAAATGGTTTGGAACTATGTCGGCTATAACTCGCAGCTTTAATTCATGCGCATGATTAATGAGAATCTTTGCATCCTCTAAATTTCCAAAACGTGGATCAACATCGCGCGGATTGGCGACGTCATACCCCCCATCTTTATTGGGAGTGGTGTAAAAAGGGCTTAGCCAAATAGCATCAACGCCAAGTTCTTGTACGTACTTCAAGCGAGATGTAATTCCGGCTAAATCGCCATCGCCATCGCCATTACTGTCAAAGAAAGAGCGGGGATAAATCTGATAAACCACTGCTTCTTTCCACCATGGATTGGATTTCATTGATTGAACTTAATTGAGAGTGAGTTCAGCAATCAATGCAACAAATCTGAAAGTGTGCGCTATAAGGTTGCACTTTTATAACGATTTCAAACAAGTTGATTATGGGGATGGAGTTGGGCTCGGCTTACTCATCTTAGTTTTCTTAGCGGTCGTGGCTATCACTGGCTTCACTGGCTTCACTGGCTTCACTGGCTCAACAGGGGCCGTACCCATCGCCGCAATTGCATCATCGCGAATCTTCATTGCCTCTGCGATAGCACTTTCGCGCTGGTTGCGAATAACCGTTCTTTCCCTATCGTTTTTAGCAGTACGCATAGCCGACTTTGAAAGGTTATCTGCCTCTTTGACTGAAGTTATAAATGCTTTAGCGATCTCTTTTCTTAACTGCACGCGAAGATTCATTTCGATGTGAAACTGCGCTAATGCGATTTTGTACTGCTCTAATTCATTTAAAGGCGCTGATGTTGGAGTTGGAGTTGGAGTTGGAGTTGGAGTTGGAGTTGTGGACGGCGATTCTATGGCTATGGCAGCCGGTGCACCTGTTAAGAGTAGAGAAAGGCTAAGGAGTAGCCCAGCCGAACGCTTGCGTTTCATGGCCATATCATGGCCTAAATCTTTGTGCTTTCTCTGTGAAAGAGTTGCTAAAACCGCCCGCTGATTGGCATCTGTGCCAACACGTGAAAGAGTGGGGGCATGGCCGAATTGATAATGATTGTTGACGATGAGCCCGGGGTTCGGGCGCTTCTGCGAGACACGCTCAGCATCGCCGGGTTTGAAGTAGTTGAGGCCAACGATGGTATGGCCGCACTCACTCTTTTACGCACCCATAAGCCCGTCCTTATGGTGATCGATATAAATATGCCTTTGATGGATGGTTTTGAGCTTGTCGAAAGACTTCGTATATCTAATGATTTAACACCCGTCTTAATGTTGACTGCGCGTGAGGATAAAGGCGATATTGCCAGGGGATTAAAGATTGGCGCCGATGATTATGTTATTAAGCCCTTCGGAATCGAAGAGTTAATTTTGCGGATTAGAGCCATACTACGTCGTTCATATAAGGCTACCGTTGGCCCAGCACTATTAACCTGTGGTCCGATAACCATCGATGACGAGCAGCACTCAGTAACTTTTAATGGAGAAGAAGTTGATCTTTCGCCAACAGAGTATCGACTCTTGCAGATTCTAATTGAAAAAAAGGGGCGTGTTTTAACCAAAAAATTACTACTCGATGAAGTCTGGGGAATTACTTTTGATTCCGAAAGTACTGTGACTGATACGTATATTTCATACCTACGTAAGAAATTTCACAGAGATGGTTTTGAGGGGATAAAAACTATTCGAGGTGTAGGTTTTCAGATTCAGGAGCCTAAGCAAAGTTAATGAAGAGCAAAACTCGACAGATTTTTTCGACAGTTGCGCTGACTTCAATTCTTTCTTTTCTGATTGGTGGATTCGCCGTCTGGGGATCCTACAATTCAGAGATATCACTTGTTGAAAATCATTTGAATATCGTTGTTCATGATATTGGCTTAAGCTCTGATGATCCGCTAACCTCCGCACTTTTTAGCGTCTCTCAAAATAACTTTGATATGACAGTTGCTTTTCAATCTTCAACTGGGGAAATTGCTATTCTTAAACACTCCAAGAAAGCTGTCCTAGGCACAACAACAAAGTTGAGGACGCGGACTATCCCTCTTCAAGCGGGGGAAAAACTGCTCATTGCAACATCCGTACAAGATATCAATGAAAATCTCACTCGAAACCTGTGGCGACTTCTGATATTTATTCTATTTGCAAATGCAATTGCCTCTTTTATTTCCTGGTCCATTAGTCGCTCTGATGCATTGGCGATAGAACGGGCTCAACGCGAAAAGATGCAAGAGTTTTTAGGAGATGCCGCACATGAACTTCGAACTCCCCTGACAGTGGTCAAAGGCTATGCCGAACTATTGAAGAGTCAAGCATTAGATAGCGAACGAGAGGCATTGGCTTTTGAGCGATTAAATACTGAAATCAAACGCATGGAGTCCCTAATTGCTGATCTCCTAATCTTGGCCGAGTTAGGAGAAGAAGGGCCAACTGAGTTTTCAGAGGTGAATCTTTCGGATCTAGTGGGCGAAAATGTTAAGGATTTTCAGATAATAGCGCCACAGCATCATCTCGAGCTAAATCTTGAAGCTGGAGTAACCGTGCAAGGATCAGAGAAATATTTGCAAAGATTTAT
>CAYGHJ010000024.1:0-13131 GCA_964349605.1 uncultured Candidatus Planktophila sp.
TAAATATTAAATAGCTGAACCATCAACACGTTTAGCATTCTGTGCAACGTAAGCTCTGTACTCAGGAGTACCGTAAGCAAGTCCAAGAGACTGTGCTGCAGAACTAGCTTGACCTTCTAGCTGGTTATTAACCAGTGTAGCTTGGTTAGCTATGTCTCTATTCATAGCAGCTCTGTTTATGTTAAAGGTATTTCTATTATCTTTACGTGTCTTATAGAGATTGTAAGCACCTAGAGCAGCTGCACCTGCTTGTATCCCTGAGCCTATAGTACCTAAAGTTTTAGTACCTGGTATAAGACTCTTAACCTGCTGACCTAAGGTAGGCTTTAAAGCCATACCGGATGGATCTAACAGACGTTCATTATTCTGTGCTATCAATGCATTAACATCGAATGTCGGAGTACTGATATCATTAATAGGTGATCCGGCAAGTCCGTTATTAAAGTTGTAACCGTAGTTAAGACCTGTCATTACACTACTCCTATAAGTAGAAGGTTGTCATGGTAATTAGCTATGATTCTATCGTAATCATATAGCGCATCAAATTCATATAATCCAGTTACTGCTGGAAACGTCAGAGTATCTACAGACTTTAGATACGGACTCAGTTCCCTGGCTCTAGAGGAAGCATACCCCGCTTCTTCCAATTCGTCCAATCGTGCCTTACCTGCAGCACTTAATTGCTCAGCTTCTTCAACATCCTCAGCAATATCAATAGCTGTAGTGGTGTTATACGCATTAGTAGCAAGGTTTGAAAAGTTAATACTCAACTCTAGTAATTGTAACCCTGTTAGAGATTCTCCTAAGCTACTTAGAGCATCTCCCTCAGACGCTAGTGCTATAGACAATGCAACACCTGCAGCAACAGCTAATTCTGGGCTACCAGTCTCTTTAGCTACCTTAGATACTACAGCAGATACTGCATAACTAAGAACTACTTTCTTACCTACCTCCAGTGCAATTATACTAGCTGCTGCTATACCTGTTGCACCTTCAGCTGCTATAGCTGCTTTGATGGATGCACCTCCAGTAAATACAGCAAGTACAACCAAACCTAACTGTAAGGCATCTATGAAGTTATCACTGAGATACCAGGCAACCTCAGTCTCAGAAATAGCGTAGAAGTCTACCCTTACAAGCCTGTCGTAGATATTAGTCTGTTCTTTAGGAGTCAATTGATTGAATGCGTACAGACTCACAGGAAAGGTGAAGTTTGGATCACCTAAGTCTACTGCTGCCATCTCGTGATAGCCTTGGTAATCAATAGCAGCAAGACTGCCTACAGTTCCTATAGTAAGCCTCTCGTACGTAGTAGCACCTATCTGCTTATTGATATACAGAGTAGTTCCACTAACGGAATGAGTATACGTACCTATATCACCTACTACTCCAGTCACTGAAGGCTCAAAGCTTTGAGTTAGCCATCCTATAGAGTTATTTATAGTCTGGTGTTCTACTGTCATGTAGAACCTATCTTGATTAGATATTACAGGAGTCTCTTCTACCAGCCGGTAGAAGGTATGCCAGAGCAGCTTAGCTATAAGTGGTCCAGTATCTGAGGGACTGACACCTATGTTTAGATAGGCATCCTTAACGTAAGTTATGTCAGGACTGGCTTCTATACCTTCCAGTAATGCATCCAACTCTATATGCAGGATGTTTAGCATATCCCTAGTGGACTTTAGTTCTTCTGCTGTACTGTAGGTAGATACACTTACACCGTTCTTCCTCAACATCACCATAGGCAGTAACTCTAAGCCTGTGGTCTGATTAGTCTGAGCTTTGAGGGAAGGATAGACCTGAGTAGATAAGTCGTAGATCCAGTACTTCCAGTCTAATGCTAGAGGATCAGTATCACTGAAATGGTATTCGACTATGATTGACTGCTTTCTATCAGCAGTCATAATCAGCGTTTCACTAGTAGCAAGGGTAGCAGGTGCATACTGCACAGTACCGTCAGTGATAGTCACTATCCCTTGAGAGGTAATGTCCACAGATGGATCTGAACAGTTACTCAATTGTATGAAGAAGGTTTCTCCAGTATCGCCTGTTAGGTCTGATGTTATATCTACAGTGAAAGATTGGAGTTCATCCAGTGTGCCTACGAAGGTGAGAGTACCTGAAGTAGTCGTATAGTCAGCACCTGCCAAAGCTGTACCAGCTACCGTAGTGTAATCTACTGTAAATCCTACACCTGGAGTACCTATCAAGATAACGTCTACAGTGACGCTAGGAGTACCCTCAGCTACTGTTTTATCTGGAATACGTATACTAGGTGCATCATCATCAAAGATGGTTGTAGAGACCGTTGAGGGAGTTCTGGCAGCTACTCTCTCAAAAGCTACTCCAGTATTGGTTATAGTACCTATGGATACTGTGAAAGCTCTATTACCGTCAACTAATGCGTTCTCTACCGTAGGTACACTAAAAGATATAGAACTAGTGTTCTCTAGCATTACTACTGAAGTTACAGGTGTGTAGTCAGATCCTGGAGCAGCTCCTCCATAAACTAAGTCTATAGTTACAGACTTACCTGCAGGTACTGTACGAGTGCAGTGTACGGTATAATTAGCAGAATCCCCTTCTGTAACACTGGAATCTCCGGTAATCCAGAACTCAGCAAGAGCTGCTTGCCTGTGTATGTAAACTGAATAATCTACAGCAGGGCTATTAATATGGTTATGGTAGATAGTCCAATCAGTGTACGAAGCACCTGTAACGCTATCAGTATAGGTGAGTGTTCCTGAAGGAGGCTTATAGAACGTGGGAGAAGCCTGTAGAGCTTCTTGGAAGTACTGTAGAGGTGATGGGTAACCAGATGTAGTCTTGAGTGCTACAGCAGTAGCTCCGAACTGAGCTTCAACTGAAGCCTGTGCTACAGCAGGAGTTACCCAAGCTCCGTGTATAGTTCCCTCAGGAAGTCCGTGTACGTAATCATTAAGACCATACTTATAGAATGATGTGACATCTACCTTGGTAGAATTGATGTGAAACCAGTAATGGTCAAAGAAACTGTTCTTACTGTTTGTATCATCAGTCTTAGTAAGTACGGCTCTGGTAACAGCTAGATCTGATAGAGGTGTAGCACTTTCTTCGTATATCTTTGATGATACCTTAGCAGTCTGTACGACTGTCTCATCTTCAATCCCAAACCAACCTGCAACACCTTCTGTGACATGGACAAGACTATCCCAGGCGTCTTCAGCAAGAGACTCAGTAGTATCCCAAGCATCTTCAACGAAGTTTTCAGCACTATCGACAGCGTTACTGAGTTCGTCTTGGAGGTCATTAAGGCTTAGCCCCATAGATTACTCACTAAACATCTGTTTCTGTGATGTCTATGGGGGAGAGGAGGTCATTTAATATGTCATTAGCTACTTTATCTATGTTGAAGGGGAGGATGGTGTCAGCTTTCACAGCTCCTACGCTCAAAGCCATCTCAGATGCATACCCATCTATCATCTGACTAAGCAGCTTCAACTTGGAATCTGTTTTGAATCCTGTATTTTGAGCAGACATGAGTGCTACTTTCTGAGCAGACTCAGCATCTTGACGGATGGTTGCAGCTAGCTGTTCTGCATTTCTGGTGTTAGTTAGTGTAGTTTCAGCTTCTATTTTCTCTATCTCTTTATCCACTATACCACCAGCTTGATTACCTTTAGCTTCTGTAGCTATTTTCTCTGTAAGCAAGTCAGCTTCTAATCCTGCACGTTCCTTCTCTAGGAGGAACTTGGAAGACTCAGCTAAGGCGAACTGTAATGCACTTACATAAACTGTAGCGTAGTCTTGGGCAGTAATTCTGCCTTGGTCAAACTGATCCACGATATGAATGTTTACTGACTTCATGATGACATCGAAAATACCTGTACCATCTGACACTGTAGTGGCGTTGGTTAGGTCTGTAACCAGTATAGTTGTCATATCGTAGTCTCAGTTTGTAGTGTAACTTCTTATTGAGCAGAACTGTCATTGTAGCTAATAGCGAACTTCTTGACGGAAGTAGGAACCTTATTACCTGTACGCTTACCGTCTATAATTTCATCTTTATGCAGAGTAATGACAGAACCTTCTGCAACATCTATCAGACCCTGCTCCAGTTCAACAGGAACATCTAGAGGGACTAGCTTAGAGATACTAAAGTACTGGTTCTCAAAGCTTAGATAAGCAGTAGTCATGAAATCGTTTTCACGATTATCACGGTTAGTTAGTGTAACAACACGAGTAGCGTAAGCTCTCTTTCTACCAGCTTCGATAGCCCTCTTCCGTTCTTCCAATTCGGATAGTCTACGGCTTTTCATTGGGCTTACCGCTTCAAATTCTTGAGGGGAGTTATCCTCCAGTTCATTTTCATCTACCTCAGGGAGAGCAGTACTTGCTTCCATAGCTGAGATAACCAGTTCTTCGAGCTTTAGTGTTGGAATATTTTTAGCGAAGGTCAGACCTAATTCTTCTGCTTTAGCTAAAAGTTCGTCACGTTCGTTCATGGGAATTCCTTAGTTAGTTAAGTTGCAGGGACTCAAATGAATCCCTGCAGTTGTTTACCTATCTTATGCTGAAGCAGCTACGAGTATTTTCAACAGACGTTCTTCACGGAGTATCAGACCTGCATACCACATGTTGTAGCTGAAGAAGCCTTGGGTTCCGTAAGGGTTACCCAATTCAACTACGTCTGGAGATTGTGCTCGGAACTTAATCTTGTCATTGCCTTTCAAACCAACAGTGGCAAAAGAGCCTTTAGTTGGGAACAAGATTGGGAATACATCGAAACGTACCTGAGCGTTAGCATAAGTGCTTCCACCGAAGAATGTGTTCAATGCAGCTGCTGAGTTAGCATTGTGAGTGGTTTTTGCCAAACCACCAGTATAAGCACCAGTTACGTTACCAGCACCACGATAGACAAGGGCAGACTCAGACTCAATGAAACGTACATCGTTCATTGAACCTACTTCGCCTTCAGCCAAGTTAGATGCATCAGCGTATTTGTACGCAGGGATGTATACATACTCGGTTGTACCGTTATCAGTCGTGTTACCACGTACAATGCTCTCAAGGTCATACTTGACCTCAGGACCAATGATTGCGTAGAAAGCACGATTGATTGTACGGGTATCAATCTTAGTTGAGCCAGTAACAATAGTGGTATTACGCTCTGCACGATTGCGAACCAGCTTACGCACAGCCTTACGGATAAGGTCATAGCTAACTCTGCTAAGAGCATCAGTAGCACCTGAACCAGCGTTAGAATCTACACCTACAGTAGCCATAGAGGTAGCTGTACCAGGGTACATAACGTTAGTTGTGGCAAGCATATCTTTCTGAATCAAGTCTTCACTACGACGGTTAGCTAACAAGCCTAACTCTTCGCGGTAACGGACCTGAATCATGTCCTCAGAGAACATATCCACTTCATCAGAGTAATCAATCATCTCACCGTAGCGAGCGAATGAAGTCTCGATAGTGACTTTCTTAATAGTCTGCTTGTTGACTGCACCTGCACCTTCAGCTAATGCAATACCCGTCAAACCTGCAGATACATCTGCAATGTTACGAGAAGACAAATAACCTAGAGTACCGAAGTCACCGGCACCTGTCTCACGATCGAAGATGTGTAACCACTTACTAACCTTGTAAGTTTTACCCATGTTCAGAGGCATAGAGCGTCTGTCTGCGAATTGAGCGTACACTGCTACGGCATTAGCAGCTTTAATACCTGCTTTGTCATAGTAATGCACAATCGTATTAGCACCAGCGGTTGCGGTGTTGGTACCATTGCCATATACGTTATCAACCATAATGATTCACCTTAAGAGTTGTCCATGATATTTTTATACCATGAATCGAATTTTTCATCGTTGTCGTCTAAATAGTCAACAACGCTCTTGCTACCTGCTCTTGAACGAGTAGAGGTAGCTGCTCTTTTCTTATCTGCAGCGGTGGAATCACTTCTGAATTGTTGGTTAGCTTTTTCTGCTGGATCTTCTACTTGGGGAGGAGTTGCATTCTCCTTACCCAGTATCCGTTGTCCTGCCAATAAGTAGTATTCAATATCAGGCTTAGTTCCTCCGTCTAACATTTTTAACTTCGTCGCTTCTGGCGCTACCTTCGCAAAGACCCCAGATTTGACATCGGTGTGTAATCCTATTATCCAGTCAGGATTATCCGATAATGCTTCTCGGGATTTAGCATCCCATTGCCTTCCAACTATGTCAACTGTCTGAGCGTACTCAGGGTCTCTAGATAGTTGTCTGTCAATCTCTATAAGTTGTTGCTGATGCTCATTCTTACCGTAATCTCTAGGGACATAGGGAGTGTCGTCTTCCTTATCGCCTAAGTCATAGATATCTATAGACTGTTCTTTGATAAGTTTCTGAAGTGCTGCCTTGTCACCCTTGAGTACGTCAATAGCTAAGTTCAGCTGTTCCTGTGTAATATTTTCCTCTTCTAATGCAGAAACCATCTTCCGGTATGGAGATATTTTCTGCATCTTCTGAGTGTAATCCATAGCCTTACCGAAGACGGTACCGAACTGCTGATTGATCTCGTCTTGAGTAAATTCAAAGTCCTGCCCATTAGCTTTAAACTTATAAAGCTGAGGAGCAGGATCTCTGTCTGCTACTTCTCCTTCTTCTTTTTCTTCTTCCTCTTCCTTGTCCTCTTCTACTGCAGGCTTCTCTTCCTCCGCAGCAGGAGCTTCCTCCTTGAAAGCGTCTAAGTCATCTGCAGGATCTTCTTTTTCCGTAGTAGTGGTTGTAGGCTCAGCCACTGCACCAGACCTACGGAACTCTGCAAGAGCTTCTATAGGGTCTTCGTCAGATGCAAAGATGCGTTCTCTCTCAACGTCAATCTTGACTTCGGGTTCATCAGCGTTATCTGTCATTTAAAACAGCCTCCTCTTCCTCATCGGTGAGGACAGGATCAGTGGCTCCTTCATATTCTTGTTCAATCATCTGGAAGAAGAACTGTAAGTTACTAGCTGCAACCAAGTCCTCCATAATGTCAGATCTTCTACCCTGAGCTTTAATCTGTGGTACTGCTAATAAGCTAACAGAAGCTAAAACTTTGCCTTGGAGGTAACCTTCGAGAATGACAGTCTGGAAATTCTTGTCTTCTCGCAATGCTTTCAAGGCTTCACCCATCTTGATTGCATGGCTAATTTCTCTTTCGACAGCTAGTAGTTCTTCATTAGTAGACATTCATATCACCTTTAGTTGTGGAAGTAAGGGGTTATCCCTTAGTGTTTCCTTTTATGGATTTCTCTATTAACTTCTCATTGAACTCATCTCCTGAAGACCTTCTCAGGAAGTCCAAATCTTTGAGATCGGTATCAGAGTCTGTAGATCTAGCCTTAGCTGCATCTAGATTAGCTTTAGACTCTTTCAATCTCACATCTGTTTCGTTTTCAGTTGCTCTGGCATTACGTTCGAAAATTTCTGCTTTCAACTTCTCAATCTCAAGCCTTGCTACCTCCTCTTGGTACGGATCTGGTTGAGGTTCGAACTCTTGTATCATCTTAGCCAAGTCAGGCATTTTATGTAACTTAAAGTACTGCGATAGCAATAGGTTCAACATTTCAGGAGGTAATGTCTGTCCTAATGTCTGTAACATGAAACTCAATCTTTCAGCCTTAGCTGTACTGTCTTCTGCTGTAGTTACATCTATTTGTATATCTATCTTTCCCTGCAGATCATCCCTACGTATGGCTACAAACTCACTGTTAGTTACACGTATTACTTCCTCGTCCTGAAGGAACTCACTGTTATAGGCCATCCACTTACGTAGGAGGGGCTTAATTAGATTCTCAGATATATTACGTACAATGTCCATACGACGCACTGAGACTGCGTCTAAGACGCCTTTAGAGGCAGTAGCTGTAGAACCCAGCTGATTGCCCTTAATACCGTCTGAGAAGCCCTTAACGCCTTGTAGAGATTCTGTCTCAGAGTTCACCATACTTAGTACGTCAAATACACTGCCAGGAAGTTGGTTGTACCCACCTTCAAAGAAGTCTTGTGAAGTACCATTGAACTCAAAGTTCTTACCGCTTAGGAAACGCTTCTTGTTAAGAGGATCTAATGTACCCTTCTTAATACCCTTCTGGGCATTATTAGAATGGGCCATGTTGTCTATGATACCCCTCTTGATAGCTGTAGTTATCTTCTGGTTATCCCCTGTAAGTTCTGCAGCAGACTCTCCATACAGCTTGAAGGGCTTACCATTGTTCTTGAGAAGTATGAAAGGAATCTTTCTGTCAGGATAAGGGTTATCTGCAAACTGGATGATAACGTCATTTACCCAGGTACAGACGATAGGCTTAACTATGCCAGAACCATCTACATCGAAGAATCCCCAGTACTCATATACAACTAATTTCTTTCTAGGTTCATCTGTGAATTTGAAATTGATGTTATAAGAATCTAGGTTGTCAGCAGTGGATTCAAAGTCGTTGTCATCAGCAACTCCACCCTTGGACAGCTTCTCAAGGTTCTTATACTTACGGGCAGATTTCAGTGAACTCAAGTCTGATTCGTATCTATGGATAACGAATTGAGCCTTATCAATGTCACCTTTACAGGTAGGATCTACATAGGTGTCCTCTAATCTACACACCTCTGCATGAGGACGATTCTCAAGAACCTTCAGCTGTTTAACTAGCTGTTCACCAATCTGTATCTGTTGCCCTGTGTAAGGGTCTATCATGAACTTAGGGACGGCTACTTCAACTTCCTCATCTGAGTATTCCCAGGAAGTCTTAACTACTACAGTACCTTCAGAGTAGTGGAGTTTGATTACATCTGTCATGAAGGCGTATCTGTTGAACTGTCTAGTGAACTGGTAGTTAAGAACTAGCTCATTTTGTTCAGCTGCTGCACGATCTTCAAAAGTAACTGGGTTACATGTGACTATATCAGCTTGACCTACGAAGGGATCCTTAATGGATGCATGTTGCCATTCGTCTTGACGTTTGATGTCTCTAGATATGAAGGCACTCTTGCCTTTCTCTTCGTTACCGTAAGGCTTACCGTCATACTGACTACGCCATCTCTCTACGTCCTGTAGCATCTCTAGGCGTAGAGGATCTGCAGCCTTTAAGTCAGCCTTAAAGATGGCAAGTATTTCCTGTTTACTCATCTTCATATTTGCTATGCCTTAAAGGTTACTAACAACTTTGAACCTATCTATAGAGGAGTACCACTGCCCTTGAGCATTGGATACCGTAGCTTGTATGCGATATGTTCCTGGAATATCTAAGTCACCTGCAATTGTGAAGTAACTTATCTTACCGTCAGATCCTGTACCTGTAGCTCCTGAGGTTATAGGAGTGAATATGGCTTGTTTAGTCAGTACAGTACCGTCAGGTTTTCTAATGATCATCTGCTTTATTAGAGCATCAGATACGTCCATAGGAGACTCAGTTCCACCTACGTTCTGTATTATGGTAGCTAAGAACTCTGTACCTACATCGTTTAGATGTACATCACTGTAGATTGGCAAAGTCTAGTCTCCGATGATCATGTGTTTATTAATAGCAAGTTATTCGCATAGCTAAGTGTTAGTACACTGTCTAGAGCGTATATCTCATGGAACCCACTAGCAGTGAATAGGTAATGAGGTCCAAGTCCAGGAGTATAGACTTGACCAAACATATCTACTCCGTATATCAAGTCACCAAACATATAACACCTCTTACCTTAGTATCATTTAGGAAAATATGTATGTCAAATCAACCATTAGCAGCGAAGTAGGCACTTATAGCAGCTATTGCAACAACCAACGGAGCAACCCACTTAGCGAAGTCCCTTACATTGCGTACTGTCTTATAGGCTTCTGTCACACCTGATACACTCAGAGCTAAATCGTTTATAGCCTTAGTGTTCAGCATCTGTGACTCTATAAATTGTTTGTGTCTTAACACCTCAGCTTCTTCATGAGCAGCGAAGTGTCTTATATGTTCAACTATGATCTCACCTTGACGATCAACTTTTTCACCTAGTATACGGATATGTCCATGTAGCTGTGTGTCCATATCGGTTACTCTTTGTCTCAATTCACGCATGTCGTCAGTTTCCATCACTTAGCCTTTAAGTTAACTGCTACTTTCTCCGCGCTACGTCCTACGACGTAACCTCCGAGTCCAATCTTTAAGAGGTTCATCTAGATGACCCCTTGTAGTGGGATGCAATACGTCTTACTTGGTCTATGAACTCTTCTACATCCATATCCATCTTTATTTGGTTGCACCTTGAGCAACAAGGCACTACGTTATCAGTTGTGTATCCAAGTTTAGAATTCACCCTGTCTATACCGTTTAGCGGGTGTAGACTAGTTAGTATAGGTCTGGCATAAGGGGCTGATTCTTCAGTAGCGGTAACACCACAGTACGCACAATCACCCGAAGCAACTTTTATGAACTCGTCTCTTGTGATAGCGAATTCCAGTCCTCTATCCCTCGCACCCTTTTTATAGAAATGCAGAGCCAAGTTTATATGAGCGTCACCAGCAGGTAGTTTGTTGGCTTCTGATATCAATGATGAAGTCAGACAACCGCAGTTATTTGTCTTACCGGATCTCAGGCTGTCCGATCTGGACACCTTTGAGTTACCACACTCACATACACACTCCCAGTAAGTCCTGTTATGAACCTTGACCACCTTCAGAGCTGTCAGCATCCCGAACTTGCTACCTGCAATGTCCTTAGTGTCTGATCTCAAATCACCCACCCTTATACGTTTTCATTACTTTTTCAGCACTCCTACCTACCACATAGCCAGATAGCCCTAACTTTAATAGATCCCACATGTCGGGAGCTACAACTAATACAGGAGCCTTATCCCAGAACAGGGAAAGGTAAGGGTACAAAAGGTAGTTATTAGCTATGATGGCAACGAAGGTGAGCATCGTGATAGGTCTCCAAGAAGACACTATCCAGTGCTCAGACTTAGCTTCTGAGACTATTACAGATGTGGCAGATTCAAGTTCTTTTAGATCTCCTGACTGAGCTAATGTCATAAACTTGATCTTGGCATCAGCCTTAGCTGCTGGATCAGGTATAACCTTATCTAGGAGGCTTGCAATAGCGGGTATCATTAAAGGATTCATAACAATCTCCTTACCATCTTGCTTTGACACTTCTAGTGTCTAAATGTGTGAATCCATCGTATGAACCTATACCAAACTTATTTGGGTATCTGTCCTTTAAGTATTCTTGAACTCTTAGTGCAGTAACACCACTAACTGCAATATCTGCTGCTCTACCGAATAGGTGTTGGCTACTAGGTTTACCGCCTTCTCGTGCATTGTGTGCAGCACATCTACAGCCTGAAGAGATTGTTACTGACTTGTCGAAGTGGTCTCTGAGTTCTTGTAGAGCGTTAGCTAATTCATAATCAACGGTGTTGAAACCGCATCCACAGTTACACTCAAACTCACTACGATTAAAGTCTTTAGTTAGATCACCCACCCTGTGTGCTCCTTAGGTTATCGAATCTGTTGAAACTACTAACAATACACCTCCGAACTCAGAATATGCGTACAGGTCCATACCTAACCCCAGACTGAGTTCTTTCTTACGTCCACGGAGGATACCCCAATCATTATCAGTAATAGCTGGTACTGTTGTGGAGTACTTAATCCTGACTTGGTACGTACTGAGATTTATCGCTTTGAACGTACTTCCACCCTTAGCAACTTTCACTACTGTATTTTTTGGTAGAGTGAATAGGTTAGTACCAGCTATAGCCCCCATAGTGTCTGTAGTGGCTTCAGTAGCTGCCATACTACCTGACACTAGTACAGTACCAGTGGATGCTAACGTGTCTGAGGAAGCTTCTGTGACAGCCAGAGAGCCATCAACGTTGTCATCTCCAGCAAAAGTATCAGTAGCAGCTTCAGTAACTGCAAGGGAACCTGCTACTAACACAGTACCTGTGGAGGCTAGGGTGTCAGTACCTGACTCTGTAGCATCTAGAACATTACTACCTACAGTCCCTGTACTAGCAAAGGTGTCCTGACCATTCTCTATAACATACAGAGTGTCATAGATGATCTCTGCACCTACTTCCATGAAGTCTAATCCAACTGCCTTACCTGCATAACCCAGCGTGTTGGAGTAACGATAGTCAAAGGCTGCTGCGTCTGCATAAGCTGGTGTAATTGCTGACTCTGTTGAGTTCTTATCAGGCTCTGACATTAATACTTGATCATCAGTTACGCCGCTACCAACTTTGTTCACGTCGCGCCACGCTGCGAGCGTAGTATAAGTCACTGTGCCGTTGTATATGTGAGTTTTGCGCTCTGTTGACCCTCTGACATACAAGCAGTGATCTCCATATTCAAGGCGGCTTAGGAATGACCCATTGCCTTGGCTCCCCCACTGGCTTGACGCGTCTTCACTGATCATATTGAAATATCGTACGTGATCGCCATCGAGGTTGCCCACAAACCCGTTGTTACGTGTTACGCAGTTGTAGACGTCTATTCTGTCTGATTGAGCAGACGCGGGGCCGTTCATGTAAATCCCCACCAGATTGCTTTTACTGCCGACTCCGTTTCGCGTATTGCCATCATGAACACAATACCCAATTACCGCTTTTAACGTCGGTGGTGAGCCTGAGCCGGCGTTTGTCAGCCATATAGCAGCTCCTTTCACTCGCTTAAACAGGCAGTGTTTTATTGTATACGTGAAGTATCCGACGTTGACTCCCTGATTGCCCGGTGCACTTTTTTGCATCACGCCGTACACGCTGTTGTCAGTGGTGCACCCTATGACTCGCATTCCGTAGCTGTGAAAAGACTGAATCGCGCCGTTAAGATCCATCGGTATTACCGACCCTTGATATGGCCCGGCGGTGTCAGATGCCCATATAGCTGGATTGGCGCCAAGATTCTGATACGTGTATGCCTCTGAAGCTGTGCATGAATCGTAAATGCAATCATAAGAGTTGTCGAAACGAATATTGTGGACGTTAGACCCCTCTGCGGCCGCCCATTGCGATTTCATGCGCCATAAGACAATATGATGGATGTAATTAACGGCGTCTGGGTATCCACCTATGCCACCGTGGATTGAATCCATTCCAATCATCCAAATATGCGACGCATATCTGCCACACATTATGCCGCCTTTTTTGCTCA
>CAYGHJ010000025.1:0-12683 GCA_964349605.1 uncultured Candidatus Planktophila sp.
GAAACGTTGAAGGAATTGCACAACTTCTCTTCTCTACTTTTGTTTGGCCATTTGAGGTTGTTTCCGCGCTCTTAATTACGGCCGCCCTTGGTGCAATGGTTTTGGCTCACCACCATCGAATCCAAGAACGTCCAACACAGCGCCAACTCTCAATAGAGAGATTTCGCGGGGAATCACTTGCAAATGCCGCCGGACTACCAGCACCAGGTGTTTTTGCACGTCACAATGCAGTAGATGTTCCAGCGTTATTGCCAGATGGCACAGCCTCGGCTGCATCAGTAAATGCCAGCTTAAAGGCTCGTGGAGATGTCTTAGATTCATCGCTTTTCGAACTCAGCGCTGTCGATACAAGCATTGAGGAGGAGAAGTAAATGGATGCCGCTAACTACCTCTACCTTTCAGCACTTCTATTCACAATTGGCGCAGTTGGTGTCGTTGTTCGCCGTAATGCAATTGTTGTATTTATGTGCGTTGAATTGATGCTCAATGCTGCAAATCTCTCTTTCGTAACATTTTCTCGCATCAATGGGGATCTCAATGGTCAAGTAATTGCCTTCTTTACGATGGTGGTAGCAGCGTGTGAAGTTGTGGTTGGTTTGGCAATTATCGTGACGATTTATCGCTCACGTCGATCAGCATCCGTTGATGATGCTAGTTTGTTGAAGCGATAAATATGATGACTTCAAATAGCCTCGTGTATCTAATCGCACTGCCTCTTGCTGGCGCTGTGATACTCCTACTTGCAGGACGTCGAAGCGATAAGTGGGGACATTTACTTGCGACAGGGCTTTCAGCCTCATCCTTTTTCGTAGGACTCTATCAACTCTCCTTGATGCTCGGCCGTTCAAATGAGCAGCGCCCAGTAACTCAAAAACTCTTTGAGTGGATTTCGGTCGGAACGTTTAATATTGACGCTGGCCTACTTCTTGATCAACTTTCTATTTGTTTTGTACTTTTAATTACAGGCGTAGGCACGTTGATTCATATTTACTCTATTTCTTACATGGCTCATGATCCAGATCGTCGACGTTTTTTTGCTTTTCTGAATCTCTTCATCGCTGCGATGTTGCTACTCGTTTTGGGTGATAGTTACCTCAATCTTTATGTGGGCTGGGAGGGTGTAGGTCTTGCCTCGTACCTCTTAATTGGATTCTGGAACCAGAAGCCGGCCTATGCGACAGCATCTAAAAAAGCCTTTGTGATGAATCGTGTTGGCGACATGGGACTCTCTTTTGCCATCATGCTTGCCTTTGCCACGATGGGTACCGTTTCCTTTACTGGAGTAAAAGAGGCCGCCGAACACACATCGACGGCGGCACTAACTGGAATTGGAATTATGTTGCTCATTGCAGCTACAGGAAAATCAGCGCAATTCCCGCTCCAGGCATGGCTTGGAGATGCAATGGCTGGTCCAACTCCGGTATCAGCTCTTATTCACGCCGCGACTATGGTAACTGCGGGCGTGTATCTCATTACTCGCTCAAACTTCATCTTTGATGCAGCTCCTACCGCACAGCTATTAGTTGTGATCGTTGGTGCGATTACTTTGATGTTTGGTGCGTTAATCGGTACCGCGAAAGATGACATTAAAAAGGCGCTTGCCGCATCGACGATGTCGCAAATTGGATACATGATTTTGGGCGCAGGTCTTGGTCCAGTCGGATACGCATTTGCCATTATGCACTTGCTCACTCATGGCTTCTTTAAGGCCGGAATGTTCCTTGGAGCAGGATCCGTTATGCATGGAATGAACGATGAAGTAAATATGCGCAAGTACGGTGCACTTCGAAAGTTCATGCCGATTACCTTTGTAACTTTTGGTTTAGGATACTTAGCAATCTTAGGAGTTCCACCATTTGCTGGTTTCTATTCAAAAGATATGATTATTGAGACGGCATTTAACTCTGGCGGCATAAAGGGAATCATTCTTGGAGCTGTCACACTTCTAGGCGCTGGGATAACCGCTTTTTATATGACTCGCGTAATGATTCTTACTTTTACTGGTACATCACGGTGGGATGAAGAGGCACATCCTCACGAATCCCCATGGTTGATGTGGTTACCGATGGCGATCCTCGCAGTAGGTTCGGTTACATCAGGATATTTATTAAGCCATGGAGACGCCTTGGTTAACTGGCTATCGCCTCTATTTGAAACCCATGGCGAACATGAAGAACTCTTGTCACCAATAATGGTTTCCTCTCTGGCGTTAGCAATGGTGGCTATAGGTGTTGTATTCGCCTTTATTAAGTACTCTCTCAATGAAGTTGATGCAGATTCTCCTTCGGACGTTTCGATCTTTACCAAAATTGCGCGCCAAGATCTTATGCAAGACCGCTTCAACGAAGCAGTCTTTATGCGCCCAGGTCAAGTACTCACCGAGGTTTTAGTTAAGACCGATGAAGCAGTAATCGATGGGGCGGTTCGTGGAGTTGGGCGAGCGGCATTAGGTTCAGGTGCATCTCTGCGTAGGATTCAGTCCGGTTTTGTCCGTAGTTATGCGATGTTAATTTTGATTGGTGCAGTCGCACTTGTCGCAGCGATTTGGGTGGTGACTCAATAATGATGTGGTTAACACTCTTAATGGTTTTGCCTCTCGTTGGTTCAGTAGTAGTAGCAGGCCTTCCTAAGGCAAATGAGAAGTTAGTTAAACAAGTAGCTCTAACTACAACTCTGATTGTCATGGGTGTAACTATTGCGATGGCAGTTGGTTTCGAACGCGATAATGTAGAACTTCAATTCGTTGAAAAGTATGCATGGATTCCTTCCTTTGGAATTAATTACGCGCTAGGCATAGATGGCTTAGCACTTGTATTGATACTAATGTCTACAATTCTGGCACCGGTTGTTGTTCTGGCTGGTTGGAATGAATCTCACGGTGGACGTTGGAGTGTTAAGGTTTATTACATTCTGATTCTCGTTCTTGAAACCATGATGATTGGCGTCTTTGCAGCAACCGATGTCTTCCTTTTTTACGTAATATTTGAAGCGATGTTGATTCCGGTCTATTTCCTTATTGGGGGATATGGCACTGGTGAACGGTCAGCCGCGGCAGTTAAGTTTTTAATTTATAGCCTTTTTGGTGGTTTGTTGATGTTGGCCTCCATCATTGCACTCTATGTAATGTCAGGTGCTCAAGGTGGACACACATTTGATCTGGCTGCACTTTCAAATCTTGAAATGAGTTCAACTACTCAGAACTTCTTATTCTTAGGATTCTTCATAGCCTTTGCTATAAAAGCACCGCTCTGGCCTCTCCATACTTGGCTTCCTGATGCTGCCCAATCAGCTACACCAGGAACTTCCGTACTGCTTTTGGGCGTACTCGATAAAGTCGGAACATTTGGAATGATTCGTTACTGCCTCTCGCTATTTCCTGAGGCGAGCAAAACCTTCACCCCGGCAATTCTTGTCTTGGCGGTAATCTCAATCATCTACGGTGCATTTTTGGCTATCGGACAACGTGATTTAAAACGTCTCATTGCCTTTACATCGATTTCTCACTTCGGTTTCATCACTATGGGAATTTTCGCTATGACCTCCCAAAGCCAAAGCGGGGCGACGTTATATATGTTTAATCATGGTTTTTCGACGGCAGCGCTCTTCCTTGTCGGCGGCTGGATGATTTCGCGCCGTGGCTCTTCCACAATCGCAGACTTTGGCGGATTGCAACGGGTGACACCCGTAATGGCTTGGATGTTCTTCCTTGCCGGAATGTCTTCTCTTGCCCTTCCAGGGCTTTCAAGTTTCGTGAGTGAGTTCCTAGTATTAGTTGGAACATTCACTCGCTATCCAGTTCACGCAATTATCGCAACATTTGGGATTGTATTAGCTGCGCTATACATTCTGATTCCCGTACAGAAAGCTTTACATGGACCAACTACGCCTGGCAATGAGAATTTAAGTGATTTAAACCTTCGAGAAAGGGTTGCCATCGCTCCGGTTATTGCAATTATTGTTGTACTTGGCTTCTATCCATCGCCGTTACTTAAAGTAATCAATCCAGCGGCATCACATGTCATCGCTCAGTTCGGCTTCAGCGATCCAGTGCCGAATTTGAATAGTGAGGGTAAGTAATGACATTTACATCACCAGTTCTTAACTACACACTTCTCTCACCAATGATAATTCTCCTTGCCGGTGCACTTATCGGCGTGCTTGTCGAGGCATTCGTATCAAAAGCACTTCGCCCAATAGTTCAGTTGAGTATCACCATCGGCACATTAATTTTATCACTTGCGCAAGTATGGCGAATTCGAGATGAAGAATCTACGTCAGCAGCAATGGGATCGGTAGTAATAGACGGACCAGCGATTTTGTTGCAGGCATCAATACTTATCATTTCGATTATCTCTGTCTTTCTCATTGCGGATACTGATCATTTCACTGCTCTCGCCGCCGCCCTACCGGGCTCTGATGAAGAGCGCCACGCAGTGCAGACAGGCAATCAAGTAACCGAAGTTTATCCACTAACCCTTTTTGCAATCTCTGGGATGATGTTATTTCCAGTTTCAAGTGATTTAATTACGCTTTTTGTCGCCCTTGAAATGCTCTCATTGCCACTCTATTTGATGGCCGGGCTTTCACGCCGCCGCCGATTAGCATCGCAGGAAGCAGCGTTGAAATATTTCTTACTGGGCGCGTTTTCATCGGCGTTTTTCCTCTTCGGAATGGCTTATTTATACGGCTATTCAGGCTCTGTAACCTTTGCTGGAATTCGCGAATCCGTAGTCGGCGGTAGTGGTAATGATGTATTACTTCTAATCGGTATCGCCTTTGTTTCAATTGGTCTGCTCTTTAAAGTCGGAGCAGTACCGTTTCATGCCTGGTCACCCGATGTCTATCAAGGTGCACCAACTCCAGTAACTGGTTTCATGGCAGCGGCAACGAAGGTAGCAGCCTTTGGCGCAATGCTACGTATTTACTACACGGTTTTCGCCAATGCGGAATGGTCCTGGTCTCCGCTACTCTCTGCGATCGCAATCATTACAATGTTATTTGGTTCATTAGTAGCCATAGCCCAACGCGATGTTAAACGTATGTTGGCTTACTCATCAATAGCACATGCCGGTTTCCTTCTTGCAGGTGTTATTGCTCTGAATAAAGCTGGTCTTGAAGCTTCAATCTTCTACTTATTTGCATACGGAGTTGCAACTGTTGGCGCATTTGCAGTTGTAACTTTGGTGCGAGATTCAGGTGGAGAAGTAACTGATTTGAACCGTTGGAAAGGTTTAGGCAAACGTTCACCGTGGGTAGCTGCAACCTTTGCCGGATTCCTATTAGCATTTGCTGGAATTCCTCTGACCAGCGGCTTCATAGGAAAGTTTTCTATCTTTTCGGCGGCCTATGAAAATGGAGCTAAAGGCGTTGTAATCGCTGGCGTTCTTTCAAGTGCAGTTGCCGCTTTCTTCTACATTCGAGTAATTGTCTTGATGTTCTTTACCGATCCAATTCAAGATGGTACTAGTGTAGAAATTCCATCCATATTAACTCGTACTGCAGTGATCTTTTCGATAGCTCTCACTATTCTGCTTGGTATTTACCCAGCACCGCTTCTGACAATGATCACAAACTTCTCAACCTTTATTCGCTGATGTCGTCATTTGGAATTCCAAACATTGCTCCAGAGCTTGAAGCGACCCTGGTCACTCAAATGGCTCAAGTTGAAAACCTGCTTTCAAACCACACTAAAAGCGAATATCCCTTTGTAGATGAGACTGGCCACCATTTACTTGCCGCAGGCGGTAAGCGCCTTCGCCCGTTGTTAACCCTATTAACCGCTCAATTTGGCGATCCAACCAGACCCGGCGTCATCGCCGCCGCCGTTGCCTGCGAAATAACCCACCTTGCAACGCTCTATCACGATGACGTTATGGATGAAGCGCCTCTGCGTCGTGGTGTAGAGAGTGCAAATATTCGCTGGGGCAACACCATCGCAATCTTGACGGGTGACTTTCTTTTTGCAAAATCATCTGACTTACTGGCCGATCTTGGAGCTGAAGCAGTTCGTTTACAGGCCCGAACTTTCGAACGACTTGTAGTTGGTCAAATCATGGAGGTTCAAGGGCCTGCATCGGGCCAAGATCCCTTGGAACATTATTTAAAAGTCGTCGCCGATAAAACCGGTTCATTAATTGCAGCTAGTGCGCGCTATGGGGGAATGGTTTCCGGAGCACCTGCAGATACCACCGATACCGTTACTTTATTTGGCGAAAAAATAGGAGTAGCTTTTCAATTAGCCGATGATGTAATCGATATTGCAAGTGAGTCAAATCAATCAGGTAAAACACCAGGTACTGATTTACGTGAAGGCGTTCCGACCCTTGTGACTTTAAATGTCATGAAATCTACCGATTCTGCCGACCGCGAACTTCAACATTTACTGTCTGCACCCATTAAGGATGAAGCAACTGTTCAGCAAGTGTTAGTCGCCCTTCGCAACCACCGAGCTATAGATGAATCACGTGATCAGTTACATCAAGTGGCACGCGCGGCCAGACTTGCACTTGGCCCTCTTCCAGTCAGCGATGCAACTGGTGCATTAATGTCGTTATGTGATGCTGTTATTGACCGCTCGGCCTGATTTAATTAAATCAATAGCCAGTGTTATAAGCGCAATCCAGATAATCAGAAATCCAACCCAGCGCGCCGCCGGCATATCTTCATGTCTAACCAATACTCCGATTAAAAACATAATCGTTGGTGTTATGTACTGCAACAGGCCAATCACAGTCAGTGGTAAGCGGGTTGTTGAGCCGTTAAATAATAAGAGTGGAATTGCAGTAACAGCTCCAGCTCCAATCAGGAGAATTGTTAAACCTAGGCTGTGACCAAACTGGCCCGTGCCTTTATTGCCGATATAGAGTAGAAATAGCAGATAAGGAAGGCCTGCCATAAGGGTTTCGATGGCTAAGCCTTCGAGCGCGCCTAGACCAAGCTGTTTTTTAATCAGGCCATAACTGCCCCAAGAAATCCCCAGAGTCAGTGCAATCCATGGAATGCGGCCGTAATCGATCGTCAACACTGCAACACCCAAAGCGGCAATACAAACGGCTGCCCACTGGAGAGTGCGCATCCGCTCTTTTAGCAAGATAACACCAAAAGCGATCATGATCAGTGGGTTGATGTAATAACCAAGCGAGGCTTCAACAACATGGCCATTATTTACAGACCAGATATAAACCAGCCAGTTAATTGAAACCAGAATAGATGCCAAAAATAACTTAGACGCAACCTTTGGGCGTTTTAACGTTGCAAGCGTTGCCTTCAACGATTTGGTAATTGCTAAAATAATGGTGCAGAAAACAAGAGTCCACACTGCACGGTGTGAAACTATTTCAAGGGCTGAGGCAGGTTCTAGCAAAGGCCAATACAAAGGGAATGCACCCCAGAGAACATAAGCACTCACTCCAAAGAGTAAGCCCGTTCTGTGGTTGTTCAATTATCTAAAGTTCGTAAATTGAACCGCGAAATCCCAGCCACCATCTTTAATCATCGCCATTGTTTCCTGCAGATCGTCGCGGCTCTTTGAAGTTACACGTAGTTCATCACCTTGAATCTGAGTCTTTATTGATTTCGGTCCTTCATCGCGTAAAAACTTAGCAATCTTTTTAGCGTTCTCCGTTGAAATGCCCTCTTTCAATGGTGCGGCGATTTTATATATCTTGCCAGACAAGAATGGTGCACCTGCATCCAAGTGTTTAAGTGAGACTCCGCGTTTAATCATCTTATCTTTGACCACATCAAGGGCGGCCTTAGCTCGCTCCTCCGTATCTGCCTCAATTAATATCTTTTCACCCTCTAGCTCGATCTTTGAGCCAGTGTTTTTAAAATCAAAACGTGTATCAATCTCACGGATTGCTTGATTTATGGCGTTATCGAGCTCCATCCGGTCGATTTTGGAGGTTACGTCAAAACTGCTATCTGCTGCCACGGTGGGGCTCCATTCACTCATTAAAGGGCGGCCTAATAAATGGGTTAGCGCGCCTACTCGCCTAAGGTATCCTTTCCCTTCGCACTATCCATAATTGCCGCACTACTTGTTCGACCTTGGCGGGTTGCCCGAGCGGCCAATGGGAGGGGACTGTAAATCCCCCGGCTCTGCCTTCGAAGGTTCAAATCCTTCACCCGCCACCAGCACCACTTATATTCAGTATCCTGAAAGCGCTATCTGTGTTGGATTTTCTTGTTCGAAATTTAAACAAGTTTTCTTGGTTGCATCAACCAATCCGATTATGAATGTTCCACATGCTCGGGATGCTGCTCCGTCGTTGGTTTTGCATCGCCCGTGCCACTTACCTTTGGGCCAATGACGAAGGCTGAGATCGAAAACAGAAGTGTAAAAATGAGTAGTCCGATAGCTGGGGCTCGCCAAGTTTTAAATCGTCGGTGCAAGCGCACTAGCATCGGAATCGAAAAGAGAAAGCCCAGCGCACCAAAGAGGGCCGTTCCTCCCGATCCAGCAACGAGTGCAGTTCCAGCCAGGAACCCGACGTGATGGAGAATGTGTGGAAGCAGACCCATGACCAAGCCCATGGCTCCGGCAAGTGCGCTCCAGATGGAGCGAATCCGATTCCGCCAAGTCAATCCCCTCTCAACTTGCGCCATGGTGATCTCCAACTTCCCTCAAATTATTTCATAGTGCAAGAAACACCAAAGTTTCAAGGCTTAAGAACTATTCTAATAGGATCGTTAATCTTACTTTCCAACTGTTGTAAAGCTAAGCCAGCATCTTCGAGTGGAAATATCGCCGAGATAGAGGCCGAGAGATCGAGTTTGCCCTCCTTTAAAAGTGCGACTAACTCTTCGGTGTGGTGTGGCTCAGATCCGTAATGTCCCAAAATTTGATTCCGCTTATACACAAAGGCCATATCATTCGGAATCACAACCGCCTCATTGGCGATTCCAATTATGACTAAACGTCCCTCTTCGGCTAACAGTGGCAGCGCTTGAATTCGAACTGCACCCACACCGGCGAAATCAAAAGCAGCATTGACTCCTCGACCATTAGTTACCGCACGGATTTTCTTAGAAAATTCGCTATCACTTGGATCTAAAGCAAGATCAGCGCCAACTAACAATGCCCGCTCGCGTGCAAGAGGTAGGGGATCAACCGCGATTATTGGAGATGCACCAATTATTTTTAAGAGTTGAACGGCGTGAATCCCAAGTCCACCGAGACCGTAGACCATGCTTGATTCACCTGATTCAACTTTAGCCGTCTGAGTGATTGCAGCCCATGGTGTTGATACTGCATCGGGAATGATGCAGGCCTGTTCAAAACTCAACTCTGCATGGATGGCCACTAAAGTACTCACATCCGCCACCATAAATTCTGCAAAACCGCCATCAAAATCAAATCCTTGTGTTCGGACGCGACCTTTTCCATCTCTAATGCCTGCACAAACAATTACTCGATTCCCAATCTTCCAATCTGTAACATCTGAGCCTAAAGATTCAATTACACCGGCAACTTCATGTCCCATTGTTACCTCGTCGCCCTCTAAATACCCTGGCGAAAGAGTCGAATCAAGCAAGTGAACATCGGAGAGACATACACCAGCAGCTTCAACTTTAATTCGAACCTGTTGTGGACCAGGCAATGGGATTGGAAAATCGAGGACTTGGAACTCTCTGGTACTTATTTTTATTCGTCCGGCGCGCATCAAATCATCCTCATCGCTCGATTAATCATAATGTTTACTGCATCACCAAAGCCTGCGAAGGCCGGATTGGACGTCTGTCCTGCAAAATATCGGGCCCAGATCTGTTGCAAAATCACGGTTAACCTGAAAACTCCAAAGATTTCATAATAAGTGAACCCATCACATCCCCACTCTGTTTTTTCAAGATATCTGGATATGAACTCTTGTCGAGTTGGCATTCCGGGCAGATGAGTTGGTTGTCGGCGCAGCGCTGCAAAGGCAGGTTCATCATTGCGGTCGATCCAGTAAGCCATCGACGAACCTAAATCCATCAATGGGTCACCAATGGTCGCCAACTCCCAATCGAGGGCACCAACTAATTGTGGTCCATTTTCTAGATTCAGAACTAAATTATCTAATCTCCAATCGCCATGAATGACACAAGATGCAACGTCGTCTGGTTGATGTTGGTCCAGCCACTTCATAAGAGTTTCAGCATCTGCGACATCAGGAGTACGAGCAGCTCTATATCTTCTAGACCAGCCTTCTACTTGGCGTCCAACATAACCAGGACCCTTACTCAATTGGGAAAGCGGGGTGGAATCAACATGATGAAGTGAAACTAAGCCATCAATAACTAAATCTCCAATAAGTTCTATATCTTGAAGAGTTAGAGATAAATCTTTCGGCAAATCTCGTCTTAAGATTACCCCTTCAATTTTTTTCATCACATAAAAGTCGGATCCGATAACTGAAAGATCTTGACAAAGGGCGACAACTGTTGGAACTAAAGGAAAATCCGGAAGCAAAGTTTTTTGAATTAAGAACTCACGTTTCATATCATGTGCTGAGGCAGCTTTCGTTCCAACTGGGGGACGCCTCAGAATGAGTTCCTGATCTCTATATGTAAGCAGATACGTTAAATTGGATGCACCTGCACCAAATTGTTGGACAAGTGGAATCTCTGATGGCACGTCAGTATTTATCTGTAACCATTCATGAACTGCCTCGACATCAAAGGAGTCTTCGGTGCGCACTTCTCCGAGTTCAGAGCTCATTTTCTAGAGCTGGGATGGCTTTTTAGTTCAATTCGCGCAATGTCTCGAAGATGTACTTCATCCGGTCCATCGACAATACGAAGCGTACGAATGCCTGCGAACATCGCAGCTAATGGCGTATCTTGGCTAACACCGGCGGCCCCATGAGTTTGAATCGCATGATCGATAATTCTCTCTGCCATTCTTGGAACAACGACTTTAATCGCGGCAATTTCTTTTCGCGCAGCTTTTGCGCCAACAGTATCTATTAGCCACGCTGTCTTTAGTACGAGGAGTCGTGCCTGTTCAATGTCGATTCGAGCATTTGCAACCCACTCCTGAATAACGCCCTGCTGATTTAATCCTTTTCCAAATGCCGTTCTCTCAGCTGAGCGGTTAACCATGAGAGATAAAGCTCTCTCCGCCATTCCGATGGCTCGCATGCAATGGTGCACCCGACCCGGTCCTAATCGGGCTTGTGCGATTTCAAAACCAGAGCCCGCTTCACCTATTAAATTAGCAACTGGAACTTTTACGTTTTCAAAGAGAATTTCGGCATGACCATGTTGATCTTCATAACCAAAGACCGTTAGATTTCTTATGATACTTAATCCAGGTGTATCCATCGGCACCAAGACCATTGATTGACGGCGGTAACTTTCAGCATCTGGATCAGTAAGACCCATAACAATTAAAACTTCGCAGCGCGGATCCATGGCACCCGTTGTCCACCATTTGCGGCCGTTGATTACGAACTCGTCGCCGATGCGTTTAATAGAGGTAGCAATGTTGCTGGCATCACTTGATGCGACATCGGGCTCGGTCATCGCAAAACCGGAACGGATTTCGCCACGCAAGAGCGGCTCAAGCCACTGCTGTTTTTGTGCTTCGTTGCCAAAAAGGTGTAAGACCTCCATATTTCCGGTATCTGGCGCTGAGCAGTTAAGAGCTTCAGGTGCGATCTCCGGAGACCAGCCGGTGATTTCAGCTAACGCCGCATAATCCGTCACAGTCAATCCATGCGCAGGTTCATGTGAATCTGGGAGAAATAAATTCCAAAGCCCTTTTGTCCTGGCAGATTCCTTCAACTCCTCAATTACTGCAGGTAAGACATGAGGGTGACCAGATATTTTTAACGCTTCGCGCTGTTCGTGATAAATCCGTTCAGAAGGCAGCACTTTTTGATCCATGAAAATGCGTAGGCAATCAAGGTATTCCTCAGCCTTTAAGCTGTTACTAAACTCCATGGTAGTACCGTACGCATAGTGCACTAAAAAAGGGAGAGCCTCATGAATGTTTTAGATACTTTTCGACTTGACGGCAAAGTGGCCGTTGTCACGGGTGCATCTTCGGGATTAGGCGTTGCATTTGCGCAAGCTCTAGCCCAAGCTGGAGCAGATCTTGTATTAGGCGCACGTAGAGTCGAGCGGTTGCCTGAAACCGGCGTACTCGTTGAAGCCGAGAATAGAAATTTTGTTGCATTAAAAACAGATGTAACAAAGCCCGATGATTGCACCGCACTTATTGCGCTAGCGATCGAACGATTTGGTCGTGTAGATATTTTAGTAAATAACGCTGGAGTAGGAACAGCAGTGCCTGCGACATCTGAAACCCCCGACCAATTCCGTAATGTGATTGATGTAAATTTGATGGGTTCATATTGGATGGCACAGGCTTTCGCACGCGCAGCAAAAAACGGCGGAGTAATTGTAAATATTTCAAGCATCCTCGGGATGCGCCCTGGAGGTCTGCCCCAAGCTGCTTATGCATCCAGCAAAGCGGGAGTAATTGGATTAACTCGTGATCTAGCGGCGCAGTGGACGGCCAGAAAAGGGATTCGAGTCAATGCACTTGCACCAGGATATTTTCCATCTGAGATGACCGAAGAATTACCCGACGCGACTATTGAAATGGTGCGGGCACAAACGGCGGCCCAACGTATAGGCCGACCTGAAGAGCTTGCATCAACCCTCATTTGGCTAGTCAGCGATGCATCTTCGTA